>RXKA01000023.1 GCA_003962985.1 Pseudomonadota bacterium
TACGGTGCTGTTCACTGTTTGGTTAAATCCAGCTATACCTGTCCACGTACCAGATGCTGTATAACTATTGCCAGCAAGCAATGGCAAATATGCTAAATAAGCACCATTAGAAAATATACTACCATAAGTATATAAAGTCATCAACGAATTGCTAGCAATGCTGTAGCTACGTAGCAAGATACCATTTGACCGACCATAAAGTGAATTATTGTTAGCATCCAACAATGGCTGAATTTGAGTTTGTCCAAATACATTATAATAAACCGCAGGTTCAAAGATACCCGCAGCATTGGCAAAATATAAACCATTTAGCATATCTAAGCCGATTGTACCAGACTCTAAGAATGAACCACTAGCCAACGACAGCGGATTACTATTGCGATAAATATTACTACCACTTGCCCATGCGATCTGGCTTTCTTGAATGTTTGCTTGTAATGCACCATTATTGACAGTACCACTCGCAGAGTATACTAGATTAGGAAGACAAGTATTATTGGCAAAAGCACAAGACTCAATACCATTTGAATTGGCTATATATAATACATTATTTGGTGCCGATTCAAATGCTTGAACAGAAGAAATATAGCCTGATGATTCACCATTAACAATATTCCACGTTGCTGAGTTACCACTAGCAGCATTATAAACATATAGCCCATTGGTAGTGGCAGCAAACACATGCCCCTGACCATCCCATGAGAAACTATTTATGTTGGCAGGCGACCCATTGGTAAGAATAATTGATTCACCATTAAACTGAAATACATTGGTACCATCATAGGCATAGTCATTACCCAAAATATCTTTTGCCAATAGTTTAATCGCATTCATATTTTGCGGCAGACTATAACCAAGTGATTCCGCACTTGATCCACTATGATACAATGCTAAGTAATTTGCGGGTTCGGTAAATGTACCACCTGCATATAATACCGTGTGTTCATAAATGTTAGTACTAACATTATAATTATCATTACCATTGGTATAATTGACATTAAGTGTCAACGACAAATCACCAACTGGCATACTTTCACTAACTAGCTGTAAGAAAAACGTACATTGTTCTCCATTTTTACTAATAGTATTCACATTCGCTCCAATTGTAGTTACACAATTATTTGGATCGAATAATGCTATATTGGCAAGTTGTTGCGTTGTTGTATTATAAAAGTTACCAGAACTAAGACCTGCAGCATTATAATCAACCATACTACTCGTATAAGTAGTACTCTCAATAGTATAAGCTAAAGTCAGACCATTTTGATAAACTTGAACATTATTAGCATTTTCACCAGTATTGTTATTAGTAATGGTAACTGCCATACAGTACGGTGATGATGCAGGCATATAAGCATTTATCGGGAATGCGTTATAAGGATAATAACTAGAAGCACTAACTTCATAATTAGACTTCAGACTACTCACGCAAACACCTGGGGTTGTAGTTAATGTCACATCATTCGGAGTACTGGCACTACACGATACAAGTAATGTAGTACTCAAAGCCAATAAACCAACCCACAAGCATTTTTTCTTCATAACAACAATCCCACAATCTAAAATAAATAATTAATATGCTGCATTATTTGGAGTACGCGGGAATGGAATAATATCCCGTACATTTTGTACACCAGTTATATAACTCACCGCACGTTCTAATCCTAAACCAAAACCTGCGTGTGGAGCGGTTCCAAAACGGCGCAAATCAAGATACCAATCAAGAGACTCTGTAGGTACACCCATTTCTTGCATCCGTTTTACCAAAACATCATAACGCTCTTCACGCTGCGAGCCACCCACGATTTCACCAACTCCTGGAGCTAAAATATCCATCGCGGCAACTGTCTTACCATCTTCATTTTGACGCATATAAAAAGCTTTGATATCTTTTGGATAATCTGTCACAATGGTTGGTTTACCAATCAATTCTTCACATAAGAAACGTTCATGCTCTGATGCCATATCAACACCCCAGTACAACGGATTCTCAAAACTCTTACCTGATTTTTCTAGGCGTGCAATAGCATCCGTATAACTAATCATCTCAAAACTATCGTTAACCATGCTTTCCAAACGCGTAACCACACTCTTATCAATAAATTGAGCGAAGAAGCGCATATCATCACTATTATTATTTAGCACTGTTTTAAATACATGTTTGAGCATACCTTGTGCTAGCGCTGCATCGTCCATTAAATTAGCAAAAGCAATTTCTGGCTCCACCATCCAAAACTCTGCCAAATGACGGGTTGTATTTGAATTTTCAGCACGGAACGTTGGTCCAAAAGTATAGACTTTCGATAAACCCATACAATAGGTCTCAACATTTAATTGCCCAGATACCGTTAAGTAAGCTTCACGACCAAAGAAGTCTTCCTTATAATTAACATTACCTTTATCATCACGCGGTGGGTTACTTAAATCCAATGTGGTAACCTTAAATAATTCACCAGCACCTTCACAGTCCGAAGCTGTAATTAACGGCGTGTGAATCCAATAAAAACCATTGGACTGTAAATAGTCATGAATTGCCATTGAAACCGCATTACGTACTCGTGCAACTGATGAAATTAGATTTGTTCTTACTCGTAAATGAGCGTGTTCACGTAAATACTCAACCGTATGGCGTTTTGGCGAAATCGGATACGTATCTGGATTTTCCACAAATCCTGTCACCTCAACTGCACTAGCTAAAATTTCAACGGCTTGACTACCACCTTGTGAGGCAACCAATTCACCACTAATAATAACAGCACAATCCTTAGTCAAATTTAAAACTTCAGTCGCATAATTACTTAATTTACTTTCTACTACTGCTTGCAATGTTTCTGCACATGAACCATCACTGATACTAACGAATGAAAGACCAGCTTTAGAATCTCGACGAGTTCGTACCCAACCTTTGATACAAACTTGTGAACCAATAGCAACTACACCTGATAATAGTTGTTTAACTGAATAACTTGTCACGATAAAATCCTTTTTTGCTCGATTAAGGCAAACTTCTGTAATATTTTAATTATTGTACATCATAATAAATGATAGAATTATATAAGCTATAGATTATAACCTGAATTTAATTAGTCTTGGTAAGCTTTTACATCTTGCTACAAGAGCATTATCTCAAAATAAACTTAACTGCTGCTCTGATATAACAGCTTGTTTTAGTGGTCTAACTATCTCAACTTTATAATCTAGCTTGGTTTGCTTCTGTTTCAAGAAATCATATGCTTTGATTACTGGTAATTTATCATAGTCAAGCCACAGTAAACAATCTTCAGGAGTGAGAAATAATGGCTGACGATCATGACCAATGTCTAATAAAAATTGCGTGGGTTCATCAGTAATGATAGCAAAACTTTCTATCACCTGTTTTGTTTGTGGATTTAGCCAACGATCATAAAGCCCTGCTGCCAAAATCAATGAATTATCATGATTACTGAATTTGACTAAATTTCCATTATGCGATCCCATATGGCAAGATTCAATAAAGGAATTTAGTGGTACTATACATCGTTGACGTTGAAATGGTAACTTCCATGTCGGTGCTTGATAAATTTTTTCTAATTGCGACGGGGTTGTATTACTATAGCGATCCAAACGTGCATTATAACTCGTAAATTTAGGGCGACTATTTTTACTCCAATGAGGAATTAAAGAATAATTCATCAAAGAAAGTTTGAATAACTCATCGCGCATCGCGGTTGTTATAACTAATCCATTTTGAAATGGATAAATCGTTGAGCTGAACAAATCAAGCGTAGGATTGAGCCACTCTTTATCTGTCCAGCAACGCATAATTTCTATGGGCTTTGCCGTTATCTCATATTGAGAACACATATTAATCTATACCTCTTACAAATCACATTCTTAATTAAGACTAATTTGCTCAGTATAACACTAACATTCATCATTTATCAACTTCGATATTCCAATAAGCTAAACCCACATACACTATTACCCTCTCATCAATCATTGGGGGCAAAAATATTTTTACTGAAAT
>RXKA01000206.1 GCA_003962985.1 Pseudomonadota bacterium
GGTTTATCGGTTATACAAGAAACATAACTTAGCCTTACGAATCAAACAGCGTAAAAAGCTCAAGGTAGAAAAAAGACCACTATCAGTACCAACAATGCCGCAACAAGTTTATGCGTTGGACTTTGTACATGATAGATTAGTCAATGGCAGAAAGATTAGAATTCTGAATATTATTGACGAATTTAACACATTAGCTGAAGCAAAACTGCGCGTAAAGATCTGGATGGATGAGTATAACAATGAACGACCACACAACAGGTTGAATGGGTTAATACCTATGCAATATGAAATGAGGTATATGGAGAATGTCTAATTTAGGTTGGTACTAATTATGGGGGCTTGACAATTTCCAAAACACCACTATTATTATTTAGTAGTATCAAATATCTAGGAATTGCTTATCTGTTATATATAGGAGTAAGTACTTTCCGTGCTAAACCTAGCCCACAGCAAACTAGTGCTGAAATAAATAAAACTACTCTTATTTCATCACTCAAACAAGGTTTCCTATCAAACGTAACCAATCCCAAAACAACTTTATTTTATCTCTCATTATTTACAATGGTTGTAAATAAAAATACGCCATTAATCGTGCAAATTATGTATGGATTCATAATTTGTGTATTACACCTAATTTGGTTTGGATTAATCAGCTACTTAATTAGCCACCCAAAAATCAAAAGCACGTTTGATAATAATATCACGGTTGTAAATAAATTAATTGGTGTTGTGCTAATTTCTCTTGCTATTAAAGTATTCTTTACTTTAGTATAAACAGACTAAAGGTGCTAATGATTTGAGGTAGCGAGGTTTATTGAGAATCAATATCACAATTTATAATTCTCCATTCCATTCAGAATAGAAATTGGCTAAATATTCTTCCATCCGCTGATGGCGAATAATCGCAAACTCGCGTCCAGAAGCAGTATTCATTTTATCTTTAAGTAATAACAATTTCTCATAAAAATGACTAATTGTATCATCATTGGTATGATTATCTTGACCAACGATATTGGTATCAAACTCGGGATTAAACATCGGGCGATTAAAATGTCCACCAAAAGTAAATGTACGCGCAATCCCGATAGCCCCAATCGCATCCAGCCGATCAGCATCTTGAACGATTTGCCCTTCAATAGTTGTCATTTTATGTTGGTTTGTTCCTCGCTTGAATGAGATATTATTGACGATATAAACAACGTGTTCGATAATCTCAGACTGAACCTGAAGGCGGGCAAGAAAATCAGTGATTATGTTTCTGCGATCATCATCACTAAAACCAAATTTATGATCAGCAACATCATGCAGTAATGCACTTAGTGCCACAACAAAAATATCTGCACTAGTTTCACGTTTAGCAATTTCTCGGGCATTATTGTATACGCGGACGACATGCCACCAGTCGTGTCCAGAACATTCCCCTGTCAAACGCTGTTTTACAAACTCCTTAGTTTGTTTAATAATCTCTATATTATCCTGCATTCACTTTACCTTTAGATGACAAAACACACACCGTTAATTGTGTCACATTACATAGATGTGTAATTAATTTGACGAGATTATACCAAAATACGCCATAAAAAAAGAGCAGGTTATTAAAAACCTGCCCTTTCTTTGGGTGTGTGAACCTTATTTATTCAATTCTGTTTTCATCGCATTGATTAATGAGTTCTGCGGATTTGCAATATCATCACCATCGATTTCCCATACCATCATACCACCGTAACCATTCGCCTTAGCTTTTTGTGTTTTGTACACTACTGTTGCGACATTGTCATACGTTAGGAAAATATTTCCTTGTGGTGTGCTACCATAACCCCACGGCTCTTGAGCTTGTGAACTTAATTGGTTAAATACACTGCTACCTTGGTTAACAAAAGTTAACGCTGAGATTGTCGAACCATTTGTGGCACATGCAGCTGAGTTAATGATACATTTGTATAAGAATACACCAGTTGGTCCAGATGAAGCATCATCATAGTCACCGCTAGGAGTACCAGTTACAGTTTGATATAAACCATAGTTATCTAAGCTAGCAACTTTCATTGCACGACCGTACGCAGGTACACCAAGTACTAATTTACTAGCAGGTACACCGTAGCCGACATATGCATTCATTGCTGATTGAATATCATAATGAGTTGAAGCATAAGGACTAGTTGTTTCCATACCCCATGGAGCTTGGAAATCACTCTTAGCATCAAAAGCACCGTGCATATCATATGCCATTACATTAATGTTATCAACTAAGCCAGCGATAGTCTTCCACGCACCAGATTGCGCCGTTTCAGTTGCTTGAATTTTATCCAAACCAGCAACTACTGCGATAGTTAAACGATATTTTTTACCATCTTCTTTACTTGCTGCATCCAATGCATTACGTAATGAAGTATAAAGTTTGATTTGTTGGGCAGCTGGAGCTATCGTATAATCAGACCACCATTCCCAATCGATATCAATACCATCATAACCAGCTGCGCGCATTGCTGCTACTGCTTGTTTAGTAAAATTAGCAATTGCCGCATCCGAAGATGTTAATTGAGCAAACATTGGCGCTGTAGTCGCTCCAGCATTCGTCCAACCACCAAATGATAACGTTGCGTGCATATATGGATACTGTAACATTGCTTTCGATAAAGTAGGCATTTCATTTTGATCCGCCCAAGCATCTAATGATTTAACATCACCAGTTGCGGGATTAAAGCCGATAAATGCATACAATACTTCATTCATACTTTCAAATGGTACGCTACTTAATGGGAATTTCTTACCGTAACGCGCCCAATCAGGATAGTAACCAGAAAGAATTTTGCCATTACCAGGGTCTTTACAGCCTGTGCTTGAGCAAGGTTGTGTAATATTTAATTTACTACCGTCAATACTCACACCACTTACGATACCGTAGTCAACACCAGATAAAACTGTCGCACCGCCACTTAAGCCACAGCCAACGCTTAGATTTAAATAAGCTGGCGTTACTTTACCGCTCCAATCAGTAGTATCTTTAGCTGTAATCGTTGTTTGATAAGAACTACCTACTTTAGTTGTTGAAGTAGTAATACCACCCCAAGTTGAAGTGAAACAATTACCACCAACAGTTGGATTAAAATTAGTTGTAATCACCGCAGTTTTTGGATTACTAATCGTGGTATTTTGTTTGATTGTAACCATTGCACCCGCACCACCTTGATAACCAGCAGTATAATCATAAGTATTTACAGAAACTGGTTTATTTGCAAAAGCAGCACTAATTGTCGTTGCTTTATTGATAACCTGAGTTGATGTTAATGGATTAGTCGCATAGTTATTACCACTTGCCAATACTGCGACACCAAGATTCAAACCACTTTCAATTTTGTAGCTAGTATTACCGCTAGTTAGCTTACTTGGTTGTACATAATTATACTTACCAGAAGCATCACTAAAAGTTACATTAGCCGTATCACCAGTATTTAACCCACTAATTGTTAGAGTTAAATTATTGTTTGCAACACCTGAGGTTACAAATGGCAGAGCGCTACTAGTTGTAGTATCTTTAGTAATTGTAACCGTTGGTAATACATTTGATTCAATATAATATTGACCTTTTGCAGGATCTGCAATACCACTTAATGCTTTTAATTTATATACGTGAGTTGCATCACTAACAGGAATTAGACCAGTATTAAATGAGCTACCTTGTGCAAGATTATAAGTATTTACCACTTGATTATTATTTGCAGCATTAATTAATTGAACTGCGATTGTACCTGTGTAGGTAGGAACATAACTAGCTAAACTTACATTTGCTGAACCTGTTGAAATCACTGGTGCATTTTGCGTATATTTAACTGTTACTTGGTTAGTACCTTTTACAATTGTTTGTGTTGCTGCTGGAGTGTAAGTTACCGTAGTATTCGTAATTGCTGAACCACTAACAGTATATGCACTGCCCACAGTTAAACCTTTAACTGGTTGGGTATATGTAGCGCCATAGCTACTACTTTCAACAGCAAAGCTTGCTACCTTCACACCACTACTATCCGTGATGTTTACTGTCAAACCATTACATGCATTACTCGTGCTACAACCCGCATCTTTAGTATCTACAACCACATTCATTGTTGCTGATTCAACAACAGGTGTTGAGCCACCATTAATCGCAAATGTTGAGCTAGCAGTAGCTGAATCATATGCTGCACCGTTTAAGTTTAAACCACCATTAAAGGTAATAGTTTGTTTAGCTGCGATAATTGGATTATTATTATCACTAGTAATCGTACCTACTTGGGTATTACCACTACCTGACGTAAATATTAGTTTGTATGCAGTATTATTAATCCACCAATTATTTAATGTACCAACTGCGATACCTTTTTGGTTTTTATCTTGAGAAACAAAACTCACCGTTTGTCCTGCTAGACTTTGTTCTGTTGAACAACTATTGGTAATATCAATTGTGCCACTTAAGTACCATGCATTATCACCAGAGAAATTAACTTTTCCTGTTAAACAGCTTGAGGTAGCAAATAGTGATTTAGCAGTATTAGCCGTAATAGCATTGGCAGTTAAATTTTGACCGCTTTGTTGGCTACCACCGTTACACGCAGTTAATGCCACTCCTGACAACGACAAAATTGCTAACGTAAGTTTCTTCATTGATTGTTTTTTCACATTGTTCCCTTATAAAAATGAGACAAATTCACCCTAGAGGACAGATTGTAACAAACGCCGTGAATAATACCAATAGACAAAAATGTATAACCCTTATACTTTTTTGAATAAATAAATAAAATAGCGATTTTATCAAGCTAAGCAATAGGTTAATAAAAAATCCCCATTGTTTAAATGGGGATTCAAATATCATCTTTGCATAAGATTATGTCATAAATCTAACTTCTGGCTTATCTAAAACCGCCGCGGTCAATTGAATTTCAACTTTATAATTAGGATTAGCTAATTTTGCCTCAACACAAGCACGAGATGGCGCACTTTTTGCTGGTAACCATTTATCCCAAATTTTATTAAATACCTCAATTTGTGTAATATCGGTAAGATAGATAGTTGCGCTTAAAATATGGGCTTTATCACTACCATAGTTAACTAGTGCATTCTCAATCAATGCTAATAATTCTTTGGTTTGCGTTGCTAAATCAGCATCCAAACTCGTCGGAACTTCAACCATATACACGACATCATTGAAAATAACCGCATCAGACCAACGCGCTGTTGTACCTATTCTTGAAACTTTCATAAACACCAACCTTAATAAAATTAAATTCTTCAATAATTTTAACAAATCTAACTCATCCTAGCACACTTACTTTGCTTGTGAAATAGTGCTGGATGGTTTCATCAATAATTTACTCAAATACCCATGCCCAAGATGCTGTTCAATTGCAGTATAAACCACATACGGAATTACCATTAGCCAGTATAATAATTCTAATGAAAAGAACACATGGATGGTACCTGGCGTAAGACCCGTCACGGCATCATAGATATTCTTTCCATGATATTTGGCAACCAACATTTCTTCAAGCCCAATAAGCAATGTCACAATTAAAACATAGACCAATGATTTAATAAAAATATGAAACAATAACGAATGATCATCATCATGTTTGATCGGATAAAATGCTTGCGTCACCAGCAGAAATTTAGCACAAACTGCTGCTTTTACAATACCTAACCAAAAGTCAGTATACGGTACTTGGGCTTGTTTAAGAACGGCAAAGCGAAAATAGCTAATCGCAACAAAAAAAACCGCAAAATAAACCGATAAAATCCAAGCCTTAATAATTTCATTTTTTACTTTATGTAACCAACCTACCAACTTATATTACCCCTAATAAATTTTATTTTAATGAATAACCAACAATTTGTCCATTTTGATTATAATAGTACGTACTACCATTTGACGTAGTTTGTGCGCTACCCATTGCTTGCCCACTGGTATTATAATATTTAACTTGTGTTCCCTGAGGCTGTGTACTTCCTATTGCTTGTCCTGAATTATTGGTGCCAAATTGATCGCCTGAATTACGCTCTGCCATCATTACTGCTGTTGAACTTGGCATTGCATTAAAACCGTTACCCACCGCATAGACTAAGCTAGTAGAATTAGCCAGAACTAATAACATCATGCCACCAACTAATTTTTTCATAGAATATACCTCAATAAAGAATATCAACACATACAAATAATTAGCTCAGACTAATATTGTAACACGATTTAACTAATTTATTAATCATCGACCGCCAATTTAATTTTTTATCGGCAAACCAAGTCGAATTGGAATTTATGATATAATTAATCATACCATTTTACAGGAAGCATTATTACCATGCGTGTAGTTATTAAGGTTGGCAGCCAATCAATTTTATCGCCAGCTGGTGAACCATTATTAGATGAAATTAAATCAGTCATTGAACAAATTATTACTTTGAATCAAGCAGGTCACCAAGTTATCCTAGTTAGTTCTGGTGCCGTTGCGCTTGGTCGTGGCATAGCACGTAAAATCCTTAATCGCGAGTATGGCAATAACGTTGCAGATAAACAATTATTAGCCAGTCTTGGACAACCACAGTTAATGGCAATTTACACTAAATTATGTGAAGAGCGCGGTTATTTAGCAGCACAATTACTTTTAACTAAATATGATTTTCAAACGAAACGTAGCTACACCAATATACTCAGATTACTCCAAAAATCATTAGCGCAGGAAAATGTAATTACCATTATCAATGAAAATGATAGCGTTGCCGTTGATGAACTAATGTTTACGGATAATGATGAGCTATCAGGAATTATTGCCGCACAGATTGGTGCTGATAAGCTGCTATTATTGACAAGTATTGATGGTGTCTATACCAAAAATCCAAGTGATCCCGATGCTCAATTAATCCATGAGGTTCATGTAAGCGACGAGTTACCAGACCTAAATGGTAAAAGTTCATTAGGACGTGGTGGAATGAGTAGTAAACTAACTACGGCACGCAAAATGGCACGAGTTGGTGTTATGACCCATATCGCATCGCTTGCAGAGCATAATGTTATTGAAAAATTGGTTCTCGCAGATGAAAAACTTGGTACCCGCGTTATTCCTGAGCATAAACAAGCGGCACGAAAAAAATATCTGGCATTCACCCAAGATAATCCACATGCACAAGTATCAGCAAATTGGGGATTGGTAAAAGCACTCAGTAAAAATCATGCAACAAGCATTTTACCAATTGGTATTGAAGCAATAAACGGTACGTTTAAACGTGGTGATTTACTTGAAATCCTAAACCCAGATGGTATAAAAATAGGAGTTGGTATTGCGAAATATAATTCGGCAAAACTAACAGAATATCTAGGTGGACATAATCACCCTGAGCTAATTCACTACGATTATTTACACATTGACTATGATGTTATAGGCAACTAATATGAGCATTATTACTAGCGCACTCCAACAGTTAAAACAAACTGCACCAAACTTACTTTTACTAAACGATAATCAACGTGCAGAAGTATTATTAACACTTGCTGCATTATTGGAAACAAATACTTCATCAATCATCACACATAATCAGCGTGATTTACAAAAAATGTCTCCTAGCGACCCACGCTACGACCGTTTGCAACTAACCACTGAGCGTATCATCGCACTAGCAAATGACTTACGTAAGGTTGCCCAATTGGATAGTCCGCTAGGCAAAAAACTTGCAGAAAAAACATTAGCCAATGGCTTACATCTTGTCAAACAAAGTGTTCCACTGGGAGTGGTTGCCGTAATCTATGAGGCACGCCCCAATGTTACTATTGATGTATTTAGCTTATGCTTTAAATCTGGTAATGCCGTAGTTCTCAAAGGTGGCAGTGACGCATGGGAATCGAATCAGATTTTAGTTACACTCATTAAACAGAGCTTAGCCCAGCACCAAATTAATCCTGAGATCGTCTATCTAATGCCACCAGAGCGTGAAACAGTCTATGAGCTACTAAATGCGGTTGGACTGGTTGATGTTTGTATTCCGCGTGGTAGTCGAGGATTAATTGAGTTTGTCCGTACTAATGCTAAAATCCCCGTGATAGAAACTGGCGCTGGCATTGTTCACACCTATTTTGATAGTAGTGGCAATATCACCATCGCAAGTCAAATTATTAAAAATGCCAAAACTAGACGCGTTAGTGTTTGTAATGCTCTTGATTGCTTACTCGTTGCCGAAGATCGCTTAGCTGAACTCAATCAACTAATCCGACCACTGGCAGAAAAAAATGTTATTGTCTATGCTGATGATAAAAGTTATCATGCCCTTGCATCGCTCTATCCAACTGAATTATTAGAACATGCAACAGATGAATCCTTTGGTTGTGAATTTCTTGACTATAAACTAGCAATCAAAACCGTAACCAATATTGATGAGGCTATTGCACATATCCAGAAATTTACTTCAGGACATAGCGAGGCTATCATTAGTGAAGATAAGCAAGCTATTACAAAATTTATTAATCTAGTTGATGCTGCTGTGGTTTACATTAATGCATCGACCGCTTTCACCGATGGTGGTGAATTTGGTATGGGTGCAGAAATTGGAATTAGCACCCAAAAACTACATGCTAGAGGTCCAATGGCATTGCCTGAACTAACTAGTTATAAATGGGTCGTAACTGGGACTGGGCAAATTAGGTAATTAACTATAAAACGTGGATAAATTAAGGGTATCATGGTGTAACGTGCTAAAATAGCGCTAAGATCATAAGTCAACTAGAAAGACACCAATATCTTGTGCTAGCAACAATGCTGATACTTATTAAGAATGAAATAATCTGACCAAACAATTGATTTAACGAGGTTTATCATGGTAAATGCGGTAATAGAACGAGTAACACAACGAATTATTGAACGTAGCAAAGCAACCCGTGAAGCATATTTAAAACGTATGCAAACACAGTATGGTAAGAGAGTACAACGTGCACAATTGGCATGTACTAATCTAGCCCATGTGGTTGCCGCTGAAGATGATAAAACCAAGATTCGCTTAAAAACAATTGAAAATCCTAATATTGGTATTGTGACTGCCTATAATGATATGCTATCTGCTCACCAACCATATTATCGTTACCCAGAATTAATTAAAGATATCGCAGCACAACACGGAGCTACCGCACAAGTAGCTGGTGGCGTACCTGCAATGTGTGATGGAGTTACTCAAGGACAAGTCGGGATGGAATTATCACTCTTGTCACGTGAAGTAATTGCAATGGCAACAGCTGTGTCTTTATCGCACAATGTATTTGATGGCGTGATTTGTCTTGGTATTTGCGATAAAATTGTCCCAGGTTTACTAATTGGAGCATTGACCTATGGATACTTACCTACAATTTTCATCCCTAGTGGTCCAATGCCAAGTGGTATTTCAAATAAAGAAAAAACTGAAACCCGCAAATTATTTGCTGAAGGTAAAGTTGGTAGTGACGCATTATTAGAATCAGAATTAAAATCATATCATGCGCCTGGAACGTGTACGTTCTATGGTACAGCAAATACTAATCAAATGATGATGGAAATTTTGGGATTACATATTCCAAGTGCAGCCTTCATTCATCCAAATACTCCATTGCGTACCGAGATTTCTAAACGTGCAGTTGAACAAATCATCAAGAATACCGCGCAACGGGAAAATTTTACCCCACTTTGCGAGATAGTTACTGAGAAAAGCATTGTTAATGCCATCGTAGGTTTACTTGCAACAGGTGGCTCAACTAATCACACCTTACATATTCCTGCAATTGCCAAAGTCGCAGGTATTCAAGTAACTTGGGATGATTTTGCTGAACTATCATCAGTGGTTCCATTATTGGCTAAAGTATATCCAAATGGTGCTGCCGATGTTAATCAATTCCATGCAGCTGGTGGTATGGCATATATAATTGAACAGTTATTGGCTGGTGGCTACCTACACGACGATGTAAAAACCGTGATGGGAACTGGGCTGCAAGAATATACTAAATATGCGATCTTAGATAATGATCATTTAGCATGGATTAACGCATTTAATGATGATAACAATATTCTAAGTAGTGCCAATAATCCATTTAGCCATGAAGGTGGAGTACGCTTATTACAAGGTAATTTAGGACGTAGTGTAAGTAAAATCTCTGCGATTGCCGAAGAACACCGTTATGTCAAAGCTCCTGCTGCTGTATTCAGCTCACAAGATGATGTCTTAGCGGCATATAAAGCAGGTCAACTAAACCGTGATGTTATTGTGGTTCTAAAATATCAAGGTCCACGTGCTAATGGTATGCCTGAATTGCATAAATTAATTCCAGCGTTATTATCCCTGCAAGATCAAGGTTACCACGTTGCATTAGTAACCGATGGACGTATGTCGGGTGCATCAGGTAAAGTTCCTAATGCAATTCACCTAACGCCAGAAGCAATTATTAATTCAACTCTTGCAAAAGTGCAAGATGGTGATATTATTGAATTAGATTTGAATCATGGTAAACTACAGCTTCATGTAACAGCCGAAGACTTGGCTAATCGTCAAGTTGTTGAACATGATTTGAGTGCCAACCAAGTTGGTTTTGGACGTGAACTATTTAATAACTTGCGTGCTAATCTTAGCGAATCAGAACTTGGTGCAACTTTATTCTAAGGCAATATAAATGAAAACAATTGAACAAATCTTTGGGGCTAAAAAAATTGTTCCAACCGCAACCATTGAGGATACTGATTCTGCCTTAAAAACAGCTGAAGCACTCTTAAACGCAGGAATTAATGTAATGACTATTCGGATACTGTCACAAAAATCATTACGTTCATTAGAAAAAATTGCTAAAGAAATGCCTGAAATGTCAGTTGGTGCAGCAGGTATTATGGATGCAGCAGGATTCTTTAATTCTAGTCTTGCTGGAGCAAAATTTATTTCTTCCCCAGGTATAACTCCTGAATTAATTACGGCTGCGCGTACTCGTTACAATGATGCGCATTTTCTACCAGGTGGTGTTGTCCCATCACACATAATGGAAATACTATCACGTGGATTGGATGTAATTAATCTATTTCCAGCTGTAGCATTCAATGGCGAAGAATTGCTCGATGTTTATGCTCATGCATTCCCAAATGCCAAATTCTCAGTAGTGGGCGGTATAACGTTTGAAAACATGGAAAGATATCTGGTTAAGAAAAATGTTGTTGCCGTTGGCATGTCACGAATTTGTAGTCGCAGCCTAATTGAAACCCATAATTTTGCAGAAATTACACGCTTAGCCAAAACTGCAGTTGATATAACGAATAAAATTTTAAAAATATAAAGGATTTTTTAGATGAATACTATGGAAAAATTATTTTCACAAAATAAAATTGTCCCAGTTGTTGTAATTGATGATGTTGAAAAAGCACTCCCACTAGCTGAAGTATTGCTTGAATGTGGTATCAACAACATGGAGATTACCCTGCGTACAGCAAGTGCAATTGATTCAATTCGTCGAGTGGCACAAAACTTGCCTGAAATGGTTGTTGGAGCTGGTACAGTATTAACTCCAGAACACTTCTCAGATGCATATGAGGCAGGTGCTAAATATATTATTTCACCTGGTTTAACGCATGAATTGCTTGAGCGTGGTAAAAGCTTATTAACTAAGGTGCGTTTTATCCCTGGTATTTGTACACCAAGCCAAGCTATGGATGCTGCAAATGCAGGTTTTAACTATGTAAAATTTTTCCCAGCAGAACCATATAATGCATATAATGTAATTAAAGCATTAGCGTCACCATTGCCACATATCAAGTTTTGTCCAACAGGCGGTGTTACAGTCGACAATATGGCAAAATATCTTGAATTACCAAATATCTTTGCTGTTGGTTTATCTTCTATTGTTGAAGGTAAATTAATTGCCGCTGGCGATTTTGCTGAAATCAAACGTCGTTGTGAAGCAGCGGTAGCTATCGTAAATAATATTATCAACAAATAAAAATTTATCTTAAAAAGGAATTACAAGATGGTTAATAGTGCTGCTACATTGGATATGATCCGTAATTCAATTCGCGATATTCCTAACTGGCCTGAACCTGGTGTTATGTTTCGTGATATTTCAACTTTATTACAAAGTCCAGAAGCGTTTCGTGCTGTAGTCGATATTCTAGTTGAACGTTATCGTGACAAAGGCGTAAATGTTGTTGCGGGTCTTGATGCGCGGGGCTTTATTTTTGGTCCAGTGGTAGCTTACGAACTTGGAATCGGCTTTGTGCCAATTCGTAAAAAAGGTAAATTACCCTACACAACCGTGTCAAAAAGTTATACCTTAGAATATGGTGACATTAATACAGTTGAAATGCATATTGATGCAGTTCACCGCGGCGAAAAAGTGCTCGTAATTGATGATTTAATTGCAACAGGTGGTACGATGCTTGCCGCATGTTCACTAATTAAAGAACTCGGTGCAGAAGTTCATGAATGTGCTGTTGTTAGTGATTTATTATATCTCAATGGTAGTAAATTAATTCGCGAACAAGGTTTTGATGTATTCTCAATCTTAGAATACAAATAATTTAAAATATCTTTGTATGGCAGACTTATTATGGTAAATTATGGACAATTCCCCTTGTCGCGTCCAAGACGTAATCGTCAGGCAAACTATATACGTAACTTAACACAAGAAAATCTAGTAACTGCACATGATTTGATCTATCCAGTCTTTGTTGTAGCTGGTAGCAATCGTGAAGAACCAATATTGTCGATGCCTGGGCAATATCGGCTGAGTCTGGATTTACTGTTAAAACTTTTGGATGATGCTGTTGCAATCGGATTACAGGGAGTAGCATTATTCCCAGTAATCGAGCAAGGCAAAGATAACTTAGCTACGGAAAGTTATAATCCAGATGGCTTATTACCGCAAGTAGTTAAGGCTATCAAAGCTAATTTTCCTACATTAGGTATTTTTACCGATATTGCACTCGACCCATATACTATCCATGGTCAAGATGGTATCATTGATGAACATGGCTATGTCATGAATGATATAACCAATGAAGTCCTCATCAAACAAGCACTATGCCATGCCAAAGCTGGTGCTGATTTTGTTTGTCCATCTGACATGATGGATGGTAGAATAGGTCTGATTCGTAAGGCTTTAGAAGAAAATGGTTTTCATAATACTGGCATCATGGCATACTCGGCTAAGTATGCATCTAAATATTATGGGCCATTTAGGGATGCGGTTGGTTCGGCAACTAACTTAGGAAAAGCAGATAAATTTACTTATCAAATGCATCCAGCAAATAGTAATGAAGCATTGCGTGAGGTTGCATTGGATATCGCTGAAGGAGCAGACATGGTGATGGTCAAACCGGGACTACCTTATCTAGATATAGTGTATCGCGTAAAAACCGAATTCAAAATGCCAACTGCCGTCTATCATGTGAGTGGTGAGTATGCAATGTTAAAAGCAGCTAGTCAAAACTCATGGCTAGACTATGAGCCAACCCTTATGGAAACTATGCTATCATTTAAACGGGCTGGTGCCGATGTCATCTGGACATACTGTGCACTTGATGTTTTGAATATCTTACGTAAATAATAAAGTTTTATTTTTATCATGGTTGTGACTCTCATTCACAACCATTTGTTTTTATTATCAATTAATCAATAATTGCCAATATTCCTGTTGCAGCGCAGCACATAGAAAAATCACTATCATTTATAATATCTAGGTAAAGTATGGTTAAGTAACATATGATAATAATATCATAGTGCATACTAAGTACCAGTGGAACAATATTTTATACGAGGATTGTTATGACCAATAAACTAGAACAATTGAAGAGTAGGCTTGATACAAATACTTATGGTGAAATTGCACTTGCTCTATCAGGTGAATATCTGAATGCTTATGACGAAGAAACATTAATCGCTGATTGTCAAGCAATGGCAACTTTAGATGCTGGCAATGAATATGCCATAAATATTCGCGATGGTATAGTAAACGATAGCATCTGGCAAATTAAATTGATTAGACTAAATGATCATGTTAGTTTGTCTCGTGGATTACCTATTATTGAAAATTTTGGTTTCAAACTATTAGATGAAAAACCATATAAAATTACGTTATCTAATGGCAGCATGATTCATGTCTGTGATTTTGGTGTTGCAGTTCCAGATGGTTTGGTAAAAAAAATTCACGACCCACAATTGGTTGAACATTTAAAAGCCGCGATCTTAGCCGCATTTACACGCCAGATTGAAAGTGATAGTTTAAATAAATTAGTTCTTTATTGTGGTTTAACTGCCCGCCAAACTTCATTGATTCGTGCAGTTGTAAAATACATGATTCAAACTAGCTTACCATTCTCAGCATCTTATATTAGTGATTGTTTCCGTAAATATTCATATGTTACTTATCTATTCTTCCAATTATTTGAAACTAAATTTTGCCCTAAACATCATTCAGATACACGTTTAACAGAAGTTCAACAATTAATTGAAACAGAATTGAATAAAGTCGAAAATATAGCTGAAGACCAGATCTTGAAAACAGCATATTCGATCTTAAACGCAATGTTGCGTACTAATTACTTCCAAACACAAGCAGATGGAAATCATAAACCTTATATTTCATTCAAACTGGAATCAGCAAAAGTATTAAACTTGCCAAAACCGCGTCCATTATATGAGATATTTGTTTATTCATTACGCTTTGAGGCTGTACATCTACGTGGTGGTAAAGTAGCACGTGGTGGCTTGCGTTGGTCAGATCGCAACGAAGATTTCCGTACTGAGGTATTAGGCTTAGTAAAAGCACAAATGGTAAAAAATTCGGTGATTGTACCAACTGGCTCAAAAGGTGGTTTCGTATGTAAGAAATTACCTAATCCAAGCGATCGTGAAGCATTCATGGCTGAAGGTATTAGCTGTTATAAACAATTCATTTCTGGATTATTGGATATTACTGATAACTTAGTTAATGGACAAGTAGTTCATCCAGAAAACGTTGTTCGCCATGATGCTGATGATCCATATTTGGTGGTTGCAGCAGATAAAGGTACTGCAACATTCTCAGATTTTGCTAACCAAGTTTCATTGCAATATGGATTCTGGCTTGGCGATGCTTTTGCTTCGGGTGGTTCTGCTGGTTACGACCATAAAAAAATGGGAATTACCGCTCGTGGAGCATGGGAATCTGTAAAACGCCATTTCCGTCATCTCGGTGTTAATACGCAAGAACAAGATTTTACAGTGATTGGTATTGGTGACTTGATGGGCGATGTATTTGGTAATGGTATGCTGCTTTCTGAGCATATTAAACTAATTGCCGCATTTAACCATATGCATATCTTCTTAGATCCGAATCCAAATGTAGCAGTAAGTTACCAAGAACGTTTACGGATGTTTAATTTACCGCGTTCAAGCTGGGATGACTATGACCGTAGTACAATTTCACAAGGTGGTGGAATTTATTTACGTTCAAGTAAAACCATCCCATTATCTGCTGAAGTCAAAGCATGGTTAGAAACAGATGCAGATGAAATAGCACCGAATGATTTAATTCATATGATATTAAAAGCTAAAGCGGATTTACTCTACAATGGTGGTATTGGTACTTATATTAAAGCAGAAAGCCAATCTAACGAAGAAGTAAAAGATAAAGCCAATGATGCATTACGTGTTAATGGCGGTGAACTAGCAGTTAAAGTTGTTGGTGAAGGTGGTAATTTAGGTGCTACTCAATTGGGGCGTATTGAATTTGCTAAAAAAGGTGGCTATATTTACACCGATGCGATTGATAACTCTGCGGGTGTAGATTGTTCAGATCATGAAGTTAATATCAAAATTTTATTTACTGATATTATGCAAAAAACTGGTATGGACGTAGCAAAACGCAATGAAATCCTTGAAAGTATGACTGATAATGTAGCTCATTTAGTTCTACGTGATAATTACTTACAGACATTGCAATTACGTACTGCTGAATACCGTGCTAATTATACTTTACCGAATCATCAAGCATTTATCCGTAAGCTAGAAAAAACTGGTGTTTTAGATCGTAAGATTGAGTTTTTACCTAGTGATGCTGATATCTCTCTACGTAGTCAAGACAATCGTGGGCTAACATTACCTGAGTTATCAGTATTATTAGCATACTCTAAAATGACTTTAGATCAAGATATTCTAAATTCTCATTTAGTAAATGACCCTGATTTTGATAACTTATTATTAGCTTATTTCCCAGATCATTTACAAGCTAATTACCGTGATTACATTTTAAATCATTATTTACGTAAAGAAATTATCGCTAATCAATTAGCAAATCTAATTGTGAATCGCGCTGGTATGACTTTCATGTCACGTTTTAGTGATGAATTTAATGTAAGTAAAGAATCAATTATAAAAGCATGGTGGGCTGCTTATAATTTACTTGATGCAGGTAGTTTATATGCACAAATTGAAGCATTAGATAATAAGGTTGATGCTAATGTTCAATTACGTTTATATATCGGTGTTGAGAAAGCTGTTGAACGTTCATGCCGTTGGATCTTGCGTTATGTGAAAGACTTTAATAATGTTCAGACACTAATTGAACGTTTCAAACCACACGTAATTGCATTAGAGAGCCAAATTGCAGATTTAATCAAATCATCAGAATATCCTGAAGTAAAAGATGAAGAAGCAATTTATGTAACCAATGGTGTACCAGTAGAATTAGCCGCATTAGTTGCCCGTCAAGGATATTTAATTCATATCCTAGATATCGCTTCTATGGCTACAGAACATGGTCTAAAATATGAATTAGTTGCCGATAACTACTTTACCGCTGGTCGAGTATTACAAATTGACTGGTTACGTAAAAATGTACTGTTATTACCTCGTGGTAATAAATGGCAAGCATTGGCTCGTAATGCCCTATTATCTGATATTTTCATGATTTATCGTAATGTCATGGAATCTGCAATTAAGAATAATAGTGCAAACTTTAAAGAGTGGATGACAAGCAACAATGATCGTGTAACTAAATTAGCTAATTTGTTTGACGAATTACATAGTTATAACAATCTTGATTTGGCTATGCTATCAGCTGCAATTCGTGAATTTAGCAACATTCTTGAATAATCAATTATTCATTTAAACAAAGCCCAGTTCATGAATGATCTGGGCTTTTTAATAGATGAGTTAGTTATATTTTATTGATTAATATATTACCTTATACTGCTTGCTAAATAAAGGGTCATAAATGCCCTTAATAACTTACAATGTTATTCCACACTATACCAATCTACATACAACTGACATTTAATTAATTGAATAACATAAATTATAATTAACTATCTGAATCTCATTAAGTTATTGCAACCAGTATTATTTAACATCATTTAGGATAACTATATAACATATCTATACTTATCAATAATTTTTATATCAAAGTACGTAATACTTCTGCCACATCATATGGCGTATCTACATGATAATCAGCATTTACCATTGGTAAATAATTGCCAACTTTAATTTTAATAACATCTTGTAACTGCTCATGTTCTATAATTGGCAAATCATTTTTATCATTAAATACAAAAATGGTCTCAGCGGCATAAACCCCAAGCAAATCTAGCATCTTAACAAATGCAGTTCCTTTATTAACTCCATTAGTAGTAAAATCAAAATTATTCTCATTCTGATGATAATACAGTCCTGATAAATCAAATTCTTCAGTTACATTTAATAAAATCTTACCTGTTGCAAATTCACTGAGCCAATTTCTAAATTGATTAATCTCATTAGTAAAGGTAACTTGATCTATGAGATTAGATAATTTACTCATTACATCATTATTAGTAGTATAACAAAAACCGCGTATACCATCTGGCGAGTAATACAAAAAATTAACTAATTCTAAAATTAATTTACTAAAGAGCAAATCAATTTCAGTTGGCTGTAAATATTCACGCTCTTGTATTCGCCCATTTTTATACATTAAACATGAACCACCATCTACGATATGGAAAATATCATCACTTAAATATTGATGAATTGGAGTAACTTTTAGTAAATCCATACTTCTACCTGTTGCCATCATCCACTTAATAGAAGTTTTACTCAATATCAACTCTTTCAAACTATCAGGAAATTGATTATCATGTGTTATTGTTGAACCATCACCATCCATAACAACAATTTTAATAGCCATGCTAATAACCTCTCATACCATCATATTTATAAACAATGAATAATTCTTTATTTTTCATCAACCATTTTTACCAAATAAATAAAACATACTATCAACAGCTATATTTTTCACTATAGTTAACTTATTGCCAATTGAGCACTTTTATTTAATAATATTTGAATAATTACAGTTTATTATGAAATTTTTATTGCTTATTTCATATTGAGATAACTATAGCTAATTATCTTAATTTTAGCATCTAAGAGTATGATTATATCTTAGAAATACTAGCCACCGCATATAAAATAAATCTACACATAATTAATGAGATACTTCTAAAAATCATATGTAAAGACTGAAATATGAAAATTCAATATACTATTGTTGTTTATATATTATAAAAAAGCTCCGAACTTGCGGAGCTTTTTTATAATATAGTATGGGAGGATATATCAATCTCAGTATATCTTCATCATCTGAAGAAGACTTCTCTCGTAATGACTTTTTATAAATTAGAAACTCACTAAAATTGCGAACCATGCCATTTTTTTTCATATAACTATAACTTGTTCCATCAAGTAAAGCACATAACTTTACACCAACTGAGTTCAATATTTTTCTCATAGCTTTCTGAGATAAATAATATACACAAATACCAAATGTTATATATGGATGTTTTTCAATGGTGTTACAAAGAACAGGCACGTTATGACCAATTGAATTTAACACATCAGAAACACCTCTAAATTTATTACGCTCGACAAACCCTATAGAGTGAGTTAATGCCCTGAGTAAAAAATCACGCTGAGTATATAAAAGTATTTTTTCTTCTTTCAATTTGCTCTTCTTCTATTTATTAAAGAATACGTCATTTTAACATAAAGTATATAACATAATATTT
The DNA here is from genome assembly GCA_003962985.1 of Pseudomonadota bacterium. GTDB lineage: Bacteria > Pseudomonadota > Gammaproteobacteria > Burkholderiales > UBA11063 > Aquella. The sequence continues at coordinate 19,035 of RXKA01000206.1, forward strand.
TCTTCATTAATAATTTATTTTATTGGTTTGCATTATAGCAGACCTACTGTTAATCCAGCTATCTATCTAGTTAATTTTAATTACTCTTACTAAAAGTAACGTCACTCTGATGGTCTATTATTCTGCTAGTTATTGTATATATACGTAATATTAGGTTGAACTCCGTAGAGCCCATTG
>RXKA01000106.1:0-3967 GCA_003962985.1 Pseudomonadota bacterium
TTGAAATCCCAATTACTGGTTCAACAACAAGCATTTCTGGATTAACTACTAATGCTAGTGCTTTGTCTATTTCAACTCTTAAACCGCAAGATGTAACATTTAGTTTAGGATATTCAGACATGGGTGCCTCTGTTGCAGATTGGAAAGTTCAATCTGTAGCTCTATCTATTCCACTTAATCGTGAATCTCTTAATCAATTAGGAAGTCGTTATGCTTTCTCTAAAGAATTAACATTCCCAATTAATGCCACTTTAGCTGTCACTGCCCTAGTTGGTGATGTGGTAACTGGTAACTTAAATGCCCTTTTCGAAGGTTGTTCTACTTCAACATACGATGGAACATTAGTATTTGATTACCCATGTTTCGGACAAAATACAATAGCTGGTTACATCATGCGCGGAGCTAAATTAAACAGTCATCAATATAGCACTTCAATTGGTCAAAACCAGCAAGTAACAATGAATTTTACAATTCCAGTTGGTGGACCACAATCAAGCGCATCCAACATATTCTTCTCTGGAGCGAGAGGTTACTAATAACATAATAGGAAATAATAAAGAAGTTCAATAATCAGGCGCCCACGGGGCGCCTTTTTATTTTGTGTATATAGTAGTAGGAAAAGGTTAAATCTGGTTATGGATAATATTCAATTATTAGAATACGCTGTATTCGAAATTTCTAAAAAGAATAGAAAATCTAGTTTAGAGATTCTTAATATAATAGAGAAATTAAAAAATGATAATTTAATTGATGAAAATTCATTTAAATTAATTCGTAAGCAGATTCTTGACAATATGAACTCTAATACTAGAGAGCTTCAAGAAAGTTTTGATAAAATAAAAGAAATTGTATATAATAAATAAAGGTAAAGGTATATGAAAGAAAAAAAAATATTAGCTAAATTTAGCTTAAATAAAGAAACTGAAACAGAATTACAAGAAGAATCCATTAATGAGGCGGGTGAAACTGTAATTACTAAAAAGAAAGTAAAAAAGATTGTTCCTAATACTTTCGTGATTTTTAAACCAAGTCGATCTTTACGAGAGGATGTAGAGGTATATCAAGCTTGTGAATATGGTAAAGCTTTACAGGGTGGAGCTATGTCAGCGATTCTTCTTGAAAAACGTTATAGTCAAGATAAAGGAATTTTTACATCTCAAGAGCTAGAAGAACGACAATCTTTATATGAAAAACTTTTAGAAAAGAATAAATTAATTACAGAAATTAAAAATTCCGAAACTCCGGATAAAGCTAAATTAGATTCTCTTGAAAAGGAAAGCACAGATATTATTATAGCTATTCAAAAAATTGAATCTAAATCACAAGGCTTATTTAATAATAGCGCCGAAAGAATCGCTAGAGATCGTGCGATTATTTATTATTCTTTATTTTTAGCTGGTAAAATTGAAGATGGCAAAACCGAAGATTTTATCACTGGAAAATCTTTTGAAGAAAAACGCGCATTTTTAGATAGATTAGAAGAAGATGGGAGTGAATATGATATTAAAGTATTATCTATCTTTTTAACCGCTATTACTGTATGGATGGTTAGTGGAAAATTAGAACAACAAGATGTTGATAATATTATTAAAGATATTGATATGGTAGCATAACCATATGAATGATTTGGATAATTTTGAAATTAAAGAAATATTATCTGATATTATCAGAGGGTACTCTATTTCATTGCTTGATGGAAATATTATTTTTATTAAACATTTTGGTATTAAAGACTATTCTAAATTAAATTCTACTCAAACATTGCTTTTTAAAGAGGCGGTAAATAAAAACCTGCCTACTAAAAAAAACAAATTAGCATATCTAATTAAAGAAAAAATTTGGACAGAGGAAGCTAAACTAAAAGAAAACATAGCTTTAGTAAATAATCTAAAAGAAAATTTAGCTAAAAATATTTATAATCTCAAACAAATTGAAATAGTTAAACAAGATATTAAAAATTTAAATAACGAAATAAATAAATTAGAATTAGAGAAAAATCATCACTTAGGTTATACGGCGGAAGTGTATGTTTCTAAAAAAATAGACGAATATTATATAGTTAATTCTCTATTCAGTGATGATAATTTAACTAATCAAATATTTACGTACGAGACATTTAGAGAGTTAGAAAACGAGGAATTAAATAACATAATTAATATTTATAATGATACTATTACTAAATTTAATGCAACATCTATAGAAAAATGTAGTTTAGTAAATAATTTTGCTTATTTGTTTTATTTATGCGAAGATAATCCATTTACATTATTTGGTAAACCATTAATTGATTTAACATCGTATCAAATAGAATTATTTAACTATTCTAAATTCTTTAAGCGTATTATAGCTAACACTGGGCAACAGTTGCCAGAAGATATTACTGGAGATCCAGAAAAAATCAAAGAATGGGCGTCAGCAACAGTTAAAACGCAAACATTATTAGAAGAAAATCAAGATAAAGATGGTATTGGTACGTTTAATATGACGCCAGAAGATATTAAAAAACTCAAATCTGAAGGAATGATTAGTTTAGCAGATGAGGCTAAGAAAAAGGGCGGCAATCTTACCATGGAACAAATAATGGCTCTACATGGATATAATACCAGATAATTAGTGTAAATATATTACAGGAATAAGGTATAATTATGGCTTCTGGTGCGTCACTAACGGTAGATTTTGATTTTAGCAAAGCATTGGGTACTGATGTACCTCGCGCTGCTGCTAAGATGGAAGCAATCTTTCGTAACCGTATTAATGGCAGATTACTAGCAGAACCTTTAGGCCGCATTTCTGGTTCTGCTTCTGAGTTAAGTAAATCTCTGGACGCCGCTAATGCCCGTGTTATAGCATTCGGCGCATCGGTAAGTATTATTTATGGAGTTCAAAAAGCCTTCCAATCACTAGTTAAATCTACAATTGATGTAGAAAAGAAACTTGCTGATATTAATGTAGTATTAGGAGAAAATGCATCTGGTTTAGCTAAATTCTCTGATAGATTATTTGATATAGCTAAAAAAACTGGTCAAAGCTTTGATACTGTAGCGGAAGCCGCATTAGAATTCAGCCGTCAAGGTTTGTCAGTTCAGGAAACATTAAAAAGAACTAATGACGCACTTATTCTTACAAGATTAACTGGATTGAGCGCCAAAGATTCGGTAGAGTCATTAACCGCTTCCGTAAACTCTTTTAGTAAAACATTACTAACCACAACTGATGTAATTAATAAATTCGCGGCTGTTGACGCTGCATTCGCCGTAAGCTCTGCTGACTTAGCGGAAGGCTTAAAACGTGTAGGTTCAACCGCTCAAGATGCCGGTGTTGGAATTAATGAATTAATTGGGTTAATCACCTCTGCTCAACAAATTACATCACGCGGCGGCGCTGTAATCGGTAACGCTCTTAAAACTATTTTTGCTAAAATTAGCGACCCGGGAGCAATTAAACAATTACAAGATTTAGGAGTACAGATTGATAATAGTCAGAATGGTATTCAAAAACTTACAGCATTATCTAATGCTTTAAAAACTGCGGATACCGATACCGCTGCATTAATTAAAAAAACAGCGGGCGGCGTTTATCAATTAAACCAAATTTCTTCTATTTTAGGAGATTTAAGTTCTAAATACAGTATTTTCGGTAGAGCTACAGAGCAAGCCAGCAGAGCGACAGACGAAGCCACCCAAAGAAATCTTGAATTAAATAAAACATTAGCTGCTTCAATTAATGAATTACAGCAAAATTTAACTAATGCATTCTCTAAAGTTGGTAACTCAACTATTAAAAATCCACTAACGTCTCTTCTTTCAGGTACTAACGATATTCTTAAAGAATTTAATGCTGGTAGCGAATCATTAGGAGCAGAAATTGGTTCAACATTTTTATCAGCAATAGCTAAATTTATTGCTGGTCCCGGCGCTATTTATTTTGGTGTTATTGGATTAAATTTACTTAATAATTTTCGTAAATT
>RXKA01000106.1:4017-6252 GCA_003962985.1 Pseudomonadota bacterium
CAAATTAGTATTGCTAAAGCTCAAGAAATCGTTTTAGCTCAATTACAATCTGAATTATTAATTAGGGAAAGAATAGCTGCAACTGCGACTGCGATTGCTCCTAAATTAAAAGATATTAATATCAGTTTCGATAAAAACACTGGTATTCCTAGAAGAACTTTCGGTGGTGGATTCTTACCGACACCAGAAGAAGTTGCCGCAGAAAGAGCGCAAGCTAAAGCGGGCGGATACACACCGGGTCAAGTTAGATCAACAAATATTCCCGGAGTAGGATCTGTTATTTATAACACGGCAGAAAAAATTGTTACTTATCCCGGTATTTCTCAGCCTGCTATTATTCCTCCTCAGAACAGCAAAGCGGGAAGAAATTATAAACAAAACTTTCAATCAAAATTAGGATTTAATCCATATGCCGCTAGTGGATTAATGCCTGATTTGTCATTCTTACCTCCACAACTCAAAGCTAAAGTTCAAGACTTATTTAATCAATCTGCGGGGCTTATTAGTTCTGGTACTAGCACGCCATCAATGCAGGCTAATATTAGTAATCAAATTAAAAAATTAGCTAACTCATTTGACGCAACCGGAAAAACATTCGACGAGGTAAGAAAAGAGTTAATTAAATTTAAGAGTTCTGTAACATCCGCTACTATAAAAGGCTTTCCGAAGAGAAGTTCTATTACTCCCGGCACCGATCCTTCTGGATTAGGATTATACACTCCAATAACAGAAGAACAAAGACAACTTAAACAAATTCAAAATGCTTTCTATTTAGAAAGCCTTGATCGTCAGAAAAAAGATGCAATAAAATATGCATTACAAAATAGATTTGCGCCGGGATTATTTTCTCCTCCTCCGGGTAAAGGAGTTTTGGGATCTAATGTATTAAGTAATGCAGATATGGATTATAAACAGTTGATGGGAGAATTTTATGTCCCAACAGCTTCGGAAACAAATAAAACATTTCAAAGAAATTTAGCGGCTGCAAGATTAGCTAAAAATAAACAAGACACTATATCTAATGCAAATAGAGCCTCTTTCTTTGCTCCGGGTGCAGATAAAGAAATGGTAAGGGCATCAAGAATTCAAGAAAGATTAGAGAAGGATAGAAAGAGAGCGGAAGACAAACGTATTAGAGAAGAATATGAATTTGAACAGGCGGCTATTGAGAATAGAGCTAGATTAGAAGCGGAAAATCTCTTAAACCAAAGAGACAATCAAAAACGTCTAATTGCTAGACAAACCAAACTTTCACAAACTACTGAGTCAGCCTATAGTATTGGTAATATTTTTAATTTTAATAAAATTGCCAAAGATTTACAAGCACAAGGATTACAACCACAAGAAATTTCCGCTCTTAAAACGAGAGTGAGAGAAAGAAATCAAAATAGAGCTTTCGGCTTATCTTTGGTTGCTCCGTTAGCTAGTTCAGTGCTAGAGCAAGCGATAGGAACTCAAACAAGAGGGGCGAGAATTGGATCTAGTGCAGTTTCCGCGCTTGGCAATGTGGTTGGTTTAGGAGCTACTGGATTTTCGATTGGAGGACCAATTGGTGCTGGAGTTGGTGCGGCAGTAGGGCTAGCTTCATCTGTTCCATCAATTATTGATGCAATTACATCTAATTTACCAGAACTAACTAAAGAATTACAAAAATTAGGAGAAGCAAGCTCAAAATCAAGAGAGTCTTTGGCTGGATTTACTGAATCAACACAAAAATTAGCATTAATAAATAGTGGAGATATAGCTTACAGGCCACAAGATAGACAAAGGTTATTGTTACAACAAACTGCTAGTATTAGCAGCGTTGGAAGTCCAGTGATTCGTGGTAAAATAGAAAAAGCCTTGGCGGAAGGGAACATACAAGAAGCTATATCTGCTTTTAGTAATGCTTCTCAATTAACAAAACAGAATGAATCGTCTATTGAACTTGCTGCGAAAGTTGCGACAAATAGTGGCGACATATATAATCCATATACTTCAGCACTTAGACGAGCTGGTCAATTAGTATTTTCAAATAAATATAGCATACCGGAAAATCAACTTTCAAAAAAACAAACTGATTTAATATCAGAAACTACTACTGGGTTATTTAAACTAATTGGCAGCTCAGTAACCGAAGGGGGAGATTCGTTACTTGGTAAAATTGATAGTAGCAAAGCAATAACATCAAGATTACAAGGTGCAAATTCTATTGGTGATTTTGCCGCTGTATTAAATCAAGTTGGTAGAATTAAT
>RXKA01000100.1 GCA_003962985.1 Pseudomonadota bacterium
CGTGTTTCTGCCAATGCTGCAATCACAACTTCGACGGCTTCTTCACCAACTTTTTGTGCAACTTTATTCAGACCACGAGAAATTAATTTATGCGTGTAGCTATTTTCTGTTGGATTAGCAATGCGCTCTTGAATTACCTTATCAACCATACCAATATGGCTTAAAGCAGGTAATTGTTGTTCGCTAAAACATGACACGTTACCAGTATGACAAGTTGGACCACATGGAGTTGCCATCACCAAAATTGTATCATTATCACAATCGATAAAAGTATCATTAACTAAAAGATAATTTTTACTAGTTTCACCCTTCACCCATAAGCGTTGTTTACTACGGCTAAAAAAGGTTACTTTCTTACTAGTAATGGTTTGCTCTAGGGCTTCTTTATTCATATAACCAAGCATCAACACTTGAAGAGTTGCATTATCTTGTACCACTACAGGAATTAAACCATCAGGACTTTTATTGAAATCAATTGCATTTATATTCTTTATCATTTATCGTATTTCTTTCTCATGATATGGATTATAAACTAGCTTTGTATCAACAATTCTAGTTTTAATTATTCTTAATAAAATCGTTATAAGCGATTAATTATACCTGAAAATATAGTTTTAAATATAATTGTCTTTTATGATAAAATGTATTCATACCAACAAACAAACTACTACACCAAAGGGTATCAGATGAATAAATTAACATTTATATTAACTTGCGTGATAGCAACGAGTGCATTTGCAACCAACTCAGTTACTACCACACAACCTACAACCAATAAAACCACTCATAAACCGACAAAACCCAAGTTTAATCGCAATTCAATCTGGTGTGGCGATACTCATATTAAAAATCAAAACGCGGATCACTTAGGTGATTATTGTAAAAACTTCTCATATAAACATAAAAATCTACAGTTCCGTGATGATCGTTCAGGTGATATGATTAGCTGTAAAATCTCAGGCGGAACAATTAAAACTTCAACGTGTAACCCAATTAAATAATTTATAAGTAAGGAATCTATCATGAAAAAACTATTATTAACTTTGATGACTAGCTGTTGTGTTTCATTTGCTTTTGCGGCAACAACGGCGTCTGAACCTGCTACTGCTTTTGACAGTACTAAAATGAAGTGTGGTGAGCATACAATTACGGATAAAGATAGCGTTGATTCGTTAACTGGAATGTGCCAAGGGTTCAAATTTGGTAAAGGAAAAGCTGGTTTCTTAGATCAAAATTCAGGTAAAAAAGTAGCATGTCAAGTTAAAAAAGGTAAATTAGTTTTAAGTAGCTGTCAAGAAGCTCCTCAAAAATAAAACCAAAAGTCCGTATCTCTTCGATACGGACTTCGTTATTCTACGCTTCACAGATTTTAAATCTCAATGAATTGCCATTCTGGATTACGTTTTATCAACGCAACGAGATAAGAACATGTTGCAACAGCAGCCAAACCTTCCGCTTGAATTGCAGCAAATGCCTTCGTAGCTAATATCTTGCCAATACCTTGTCCAGATAAACTCTCGGGAACAATGGTATGATCTAAGTACAGCTTACCATTATGCACTTCATAACTAATGAATGCGACATCTTGATTATTTATTAATAATTCAAAACGTTGCTCATTACGCTTATGGCTAAAAACTTGCTCCATGTCAATACCTCCACAATTATTTACGAGTTAAAATATTATGCTTATGCAAATATGCCTTTAAATCAGGTATCGTCATAATACCTTTATGAAACACAGACGCCGCCAATCCACCAGTTGCTTTAGTCGTAGTAAATAGCTCCTTAAAGTGCTCCATCTCACCAGCACCACCAGATGCAATCACAGGCACTGAAACACTGTCCGCCAATAAACCCGTTTGAACCAAATCATATCCTTTACGAACACCATCTTGATTCATACAGTTTAAGACTATCTCACCAGCACCACGAGCAACCACCTCACGCGCCCACTCAATAGTATTACGACGGGATTTAATAGTTTTACTTTCATCCCCTGTGTACTGTAATACCTGATAGCTACCATCTTGTGCCCAACTATCGATACCAACAACCACACATTGGCTACCAAAGCGTTTAGCCAATTCTTCAATTAGTGCAGGATTTTCTAACGCAGGAGAATTAACTGAGATTTTGTCCGCACCATTTGCCAATACTTCTTCAGCCATTGCTACACTGCGAATACCACCAGCAACACAAAACGGGATATTGATATGACGAGCAATCTCACGCACCCAACTGCGATCATTATTACTCTCATCGCTACTAGCTGTAATTGCATAAAATACTAATTCATCAGCACCTGATTGGGAATACTTTTCCGCGAGTTCAATAATATCTCCAACTACCTCATGATTACGAAACTGAACGCCCTTAACTACCTGACCATTACGAACATCTAAACAAGGGATAATTCGTTTTTTCAACATTTGAATAACCTTTTAATTAATTGTCAATAAAGCACTGATACAAATGTCCAGAAACAAAAGAACAATCTACCGCGCCTAAATTTTGTGTTTGAACCCGTAACCATAATTTGCCTTCTGCGTATGCTGAACCAATGACAGAACAAAAGCTTTCCACATCATTCTGTCTTGAGCTATTATTAATTATGTAGCGACCACAGCTAACGTTATTATTTCCCAAGTACAAATTTTGCGTACCTGCATTTACCACAATCGCAAATACATTACAGCAAATTGTTACCAATAGTATACCCAATAGTGCTCGCATAATCATATACTCCTAGCTACAATTATAGTTACATTGATTTTTAGAAGATTACTGTTTTATTACCATACACAAACACACGGTCATCAAGAACTCGTTTTAATGCACGTGCCAAGACCACTTTTTCAACATCACGTCCAGCCTGCTGCATCTCAACCCAATCATAACTATGATCGACCTGAATAATATCTTGTTCAATAATTGGACCTTCATCAAGATTTTCATTAACAAAGTGCGCCGTAGCCCCGATTATTTTAACACCACGTTCAAATGCCTGTTTATATGGATTTGCCCCAATAAATGCAGGCAAAAATGAATGATGAATATTTAAAATCTTATTCTTATAACGTTTAGTAAATTCCGAGGTTAAAATCCGCATGTATTTCGCTAATACGATATAATCAAGCGAATCGAACATTTCCAAGGTACTTAATACCTTATGCTCATGCTCTTCACGACTAATATTTTCCGTTGAGATATGATAATAAGGGATTTCAAAATGTTCACATAATGGACGTAAAATATTATAATTGGAAATTACACCAACAATATTAGCATCCAATTGCCCTTCAAGGTTACGAATTAAAAGATCACCCAAAACATGAGCTTCTTTAGTAACCATTAGAACTATATTTTTCTTACGTGCCAATTTAATTTTGATTGTTGCACGCTCTGGTAATGCTGCAGATAGTAAATCTTTTAATTGGCGCGCATCAATATCACCAGATACAACTGAACGCATAAAGAACATATTTTGTTCATTATCAACAAATTCATGATTATTGATAATATTCAAATTATTCTCAAAAAAAACTTTTGAGGCAAGGTAAATTAGCCCTGTTGAATCAGGAGCTTGAATTAATACACGATATTGATTCATAATTAAACTGACCTCTATTAAACAGCTAGCGCTTGAGCGACAGTAAATTTATTTTCATATAATGCTTTACCCACAACTACACCGTGTACACCAAGAGTTTTTAATAATGCAATGTCTTCCAACTTACCAACCCCACCTGATGCAATAATCTCAATATTTGGGCAACGCTCAACCATTTGTTTGTATAGCTCAATACTTGGACCTTCCAAAGTACCATCAACAGCAATATCAGTACATAATACATATTTAGCTGTTGGATAATTCGCCAATACATCATAAATACTCAAAGCACTCTCTTGCTGCCAACCGTGCGTACGTACCTTAGGTACATTATTGGCATCCAAACTACAATCCAGCGCTAAGACAAAGCGATCTGCACCAAAACGCACCATCCATTCATTCACCAATGCTGGATTACTCACACAAATACTACCGACTACCGCGCGGGCAACACCTGCCTCAAACAACTCTTCAATGTCTTCGATCGTGCGAATACCACCACCTACTTCTACTTTTAATGTAGTATCGGCAAGTAAATCGGCGATAAAATCGGCCTGCATAACCCGTCCAGCTTTAGCACCATCAAGGTCTACCATATGTACCCATGTCGCACCTTGTGCCGCAAATTCTGCAAGCATATTTGCTGGTGTTTCATCATAGATCTTAGTCGTATCAAAATCGCCTTTATATAGGCGCACACATTTACCATTTCGTAAATCAATCGCTGGATAAATAAACATCCAATTACCCCTTAAATTCTTGTACTATCTTAATAAAATTTGCTAAAATTTGCTCACCAATTGCCCCTGATTTTTCAGGATGAAACTGGGTTGCATAAAAATTTTTATCTTCTGCAATGGCAGTAAAATCATCACCATACTCACTGCTCGCAACAGTAAATTCATTAACTGGTGCGTAGTAACTATGTACAAAATAAACATCACGTTCTAAGTCAACGTTATCCAGTAACCGTGATTGACGCAGTAACTTGCAATTATTCCATCCCATTTGGGGTACAATCAGTTGACTATCATCAAATTTACGAATCGTTCCCTTAAAGATACCCAAACATTCAACATTACCCTCATCAGAGTATTCATACAATAATTGCATTCCAAGACAAAAACCCAAAAATGGTTTTTTATAATTCTTAATCGTGTCAATTAAATCATACTGTGCTAAATTATCCATTGCATATTTAGCAAAACCAACGCCAGGAAAAATTATTCCATCTGCGGCTTCAATAACTGCTTTATCTGTTGTTAATTCATATTCTATTCCTAGGCGTTGAATCGCTACCTCTACTGAGTAAAAATTCGCTCCGCCACCAGCTACAATCGCCAATTTCATCTTGCTTAATTCCTTAGATAAAAGCTATAGTAAACCTATGATTTTATCATGTCTATACCTATACTATCTTGACAAATGCCGATTTAATACAAAATGCCGACTACAAATAGTCGGCATTTACTACAATCAAGATAAAATTACAACATCCCTTTCGTTGATGGTAGACTATCACTGGTCTGTTTTATCGCCTGATTTAGCGCCTTAGCACATGCCTTAAACAATCCCTCGACCATATGATGAGCATTGTCACCATGCGCAGACAAATGAATTGCCGCTTGCAAAGAATCTGACAGACTATAGAAGAAATGCTCAACCATTTCAACAGGAAAATCTCCGATTAAGGTCGTTGGATAATCAGCTTCAAATTGCAAAACGCCACGCCCACTTAAATCCAGCGCACAACTTGCCAGTGTCTCATCCATTGGTACCGTAAACCCATAACGATTGATACCGCGCTTATCGCCAAGTGCTTGACGCAGTGCTTGCCCTAATGCAATAGCAACATCTTCAACCGTATGATGATAATCAATATGAATATCCCCATCAGCTTGTAAGTTTAAGCTAAAGCCACCATGTTTGGCTAATTGGTCTAACATATGGTCAAAAAAACCAATTCCCGTATGAATATTAATTGGTGCAGTTTTATCTAAATTAACTTCAACCAAAATTTTGGTTTCATTGGTATTACGAATTACAGTTGCCACACGCTGTGGTTTATTGATAGTCTCTAGTGCACCTAATGCAGCCAGTAATAAATCATTTTCAACAGGTGAACCAATTGTCAAACGTAACGTATTTGGAATATCGCGGTGACGATTACGCACAATAATCCCTTTAGCTAATAATTCACGGTAAGTTTTAGCAGCATCTTCTACTTGTACTAATAAGAAATTCGCATCACTAGGATATACGGTTATATTCTCTAATTTTGCCAACTCAGCCAATACACGAGTACGCTCAGCAATTAGAGTGGCGATCCGACTTTGTGCTAATTGTAGACCATGTGCAGAGGTTGCTTGCATTGCTACACGGATACATGGTTCTGCTAATGGGTATGGTGCCATCACTTTACGAATAAGTTCAATAATTGGTGGTTGTGCTAAAACACTACCAAGACGAACACCTGCAAATGCAAATGCCTTAGACATAGTTTTCATTACTACCAAATTATCATATTTATTCATTAGTGCAATTGCTGATGGATAATCACTAAATTCAAGATATGCTTCATCTACCGCCAAAACAACTTCTGGTTTTGCTTGCAGAATAAATTCCAATTCGGCTAAACTTAATGAGTTGCCTGTTGGATTATTGGGAGTGCAGACGAAAATAATTTTGGTCTTTTCATCACACAACGCTAATAACTGCTCAATATCAAGCTTAAAATCAGGTGCAGCACCCAAACTTAACTCACGTGTTTCTACACCTTGAATATCTGCAGCAACTTTGTAATATGAGAAAGTAGGTTTAAACGTAACAATATTATCTTGATAAGCACGACAAAAAACGCGAATCAATAACTCAATGCCCTCATCCATACCACGACCAACAAAAATTTGATCGGCTTTCACGCCATAAATAGTTGCTAAGCGCCCTAATAAGTTGGCTGGTTGTGGATCTGGATAGCGATTTACTAAATTCATTTCTGGGGTTTGTGGGTATGGAACCCATGGGTTTTCATTAGCATCTAGTGCAACTAAACCACTACTATCAGCCAATTCTGAACGAGCTGACACATAAGGAGCAAGGCGCAAAATCTCTGGGCGCACTTGTTTATTTAACCATTGCATATATAATTATCTTTCTTATTAAGGTTTCATCATCAATCAATTTTACCAATAATTTATTTAACGACACAACTGAACTCGGTGGTATAAAATTAAGATTATTTGATATAAATTAAAATGGCTTGGAAAAATTTTTCATTACCAAGCCAAAAATAAACGTAAAATACTACCTAGATTGTAATCGATTATTGATTAATCACAGGTACGCCATTTGCGGTAGTAGTATAGCCCGCAGGTGCTTGTTTACTATATAAAATATCTGCACGACGATTTTTAGCACGACCGTCATCTGAATCATTTGAGAATTTAGCCATCAACTTACCATTTGAAATTGCCTCAACCTGAGCTGCACTAGCACCCTTAGCAACCAATGCTCTCTTCACGGCATCAGCACGACGTTGACCTAACGCCAAATTATACTCAACTGAACCGATATCATCAGTATTACCCGCTACTTTGACATGAGCACCTGGTTTACCTGCTAAATAATTAGCATTATAATTAACCACTGCTTCATATTGGCTATCAATATCATACTTATTAAAGTCAAAATATACTGCATTGCCACCATCAGAATTAGCATTTATATTATTATTGTTATTGGTATGCACATCCACATCAGAACTATTATTATTGGTAATTACGGGTGCCGTATCTACAGGATTGTTTGCCTGACTATTTACCCCAGATATCGGCGCTTGATTACTTGAACATGCAAATAAACCTAAACTCAATACACTAACACACAATAATTTTTTATTCATAAATATGCTCCTTGAATAATAACTAATTTTATGACCTAATTATACCATTTATTATGACTAGATACAGCCCACAAAATTTACTTTCACTAACAAAATACTCGTTACATACTCGCAGATAAATTTTTTAACCTAATATTAGCATTCTGAAACTTAACTTTGTTTTTATCACATTTACTAGCATCAAATGTTTTAGAATTTTTGTAATTTAACAATTATCTAAATGACATAATATTATATTTTGCTTTCAGTCAAAATTGGACTTAATTCATCTTCAATCTTATCAATTAGTGTTTTAATAACAGGATTATCTATTAAATTAAAGTTACTAGCTCCTAATGCTCTAGTGAACTCATTACCAGAAGCATTACACATAGTAATATCAATCGGATTATTATCCTCAAAATTATTCAATAGTGAAATGATTTTTGCATCTAATTCTTGCCCACCAAGAGATTCTAATTTTATCACATGATTAGGGATCAAGACATTATTACAAAAATATAAGAACGCTAACCACTCTAATAACAATGTAGGATACTTAACAAATTTCTGTATCATATGTTCCACACCATAAACGTGTGATATAGATACGTTTAATGCTTTATGTATAATTGTTAAGCAGATTAAATCACTAAAAAGCCACGCCGTGCCACCATCAGTACGCTTTAATTTACTATAATATTCAATACTGTTATCTTGCAAATAGGTGAGGTAGCCACGATACAAACCATTTATAGCTGCTTTATTATTTCTATAACATGCTATTTTCATTGCCTCTTGCAAAAATTTTCTTGCGGTAGATATGTCTTTAAAACCACGAATTATGTTCAAAGCAAAGAATGACTGGTAATCAATCCTTAAATTTTGCTGCGACTGACTATTGTTCAAAGATTCATCCGAGTCATCATTATCACAATATAGTACACATAAATTATCTAAAAACCAAAGATAATAATCTATTAAGGCTAATTGCTCATTATCATCAAGATTTTTATGACATCCTAAAATATCATCAACAAATTTAGGTAGTATTGGTGAATCTGTCGCAAACATATAATTTTGAAACTTCTCAATATTATCTATCGGAACATTAAAAAATGAATGCTCTATATTTTCTCCCGTAAAGTCATAATAGCGAACAGGATTATCATACGAGCTTAGGATAAAATACAAATACTGCCGTTGATCATGTGTACTTAGAAACTTACGGATACAGTATTGATCACAATACGTATAATTTTTTGTCTCGTTTATAAATTTGATTACTTGAATTAAATCTCGATTTAATCGATAGGTATCAACATCATCTAGCTCATTATGATTTTTTAAATATTTAGAAATACAACGAGATATAATCTTAAAATATCCATCTTGATTATCTTTATCTATAGATGCAAGTGATAAACAATCTTGCACATAATTATCATCCCCATTAGTCTTTGCTAATTGCCAAATTTCATTAATCAACAACCAAAATACACTTGAAACATAACATATCAACGCTAAAAAAATGATAAAATTGTCTGAATCAGACATTTTCCTAAACAACGTTAATAAATATAACCCCAAAAAAATACCAACATTTATAACTATAGATGTTGACATTAAGTAAATTTTCTGAGATATTTCATTTAGTTTTATTAACTCATTAACGACAGACTTATTTACCCCAATTGATAAATCTTTTAAATCTTTGATAATTGGTGGAAAATAAATTGATAACACAAATGTAATTACAGTAAATTGTATGCCTAAAACCATAGAAAATAACGGAATAATCTTATTCCAAAATATAGCATTATCAACAACTTTGTCACTATGCTCAAAAGACATGAAACTAAAGAATATTATGATGCCAAAAAAGGCAGTAAAATAAAAACTAGCGCTTTTATATATACCACCAAATCTCAGCATGAATAATTTAAAAAATTTAGTATCTTCAATACACATAATTATTGTCCAAGAATAGAAGCAAAATCCTTTTCAGATAACCAATAACTTTTACACCTGTTGCTAACAGAATTTATATCCTACGCAATCAATCTTAAATCATTATACCCAATAATGAACTATCTAATGCTGGTTAATAACACACTAGTTTATTATGCCATTCATAAATCACATTATCCATTCTTTTACGAATTTATGCTCCAAAATACTCTTACAATATTGCCGAGCACTAATACTATCAGGAATATAACCATATTTAGCAAATCGAATAACAATTGGTGCAAACATAGCGTCTATTAAACAAAATTTACCAAATAGAAAATCGCCTTTTTCTTGATATAAGTTGCGCTGTAAAGACCATATTTCTTCAATTCGGTTTAACTCTTGCTGTAACATCAATGAATCATCATATTTACCAACATAATCTAATCTAAAAGGCATCGTACTACGAATTTTAGTAAATCCAGCATGCATTTCACTAGCAAGGCTCCTTGCTATTGCTCGCTCCTTAACCGTATTGGGATACAAGTTGGCATTAGGAAATAGTTCGTTCAGATACTCACCTATTGCTAATGAATCACAAATAACTAAATCATTGTGTATTAGAGCAGGAACCTTACCAGATGGAGAATATCGCAAGATTTGTTCTTTATAATCACTTGTACTTAAATCAATAAATTTAACTTTAAAATTTGCATTAGCAATTTTCATCATCAACCATGCTCGCAGTGACCATGATGATTGATTCTTATTACCTGATATTAGTATAAAATTATCCATTAATCAACGTTACTCTTTTAAACTAGCCAAGCGCACAGTTACCGCATTTTTATGCGCATCCAAACCTTCAAGATCCGCTAAACGCTCTACAGTTGGTCCAAGATGCCGAATCCCAGCTTCCGACAAGTTTTGGTATGAAATTGACTTCATAAATGCAATCACATCTAACCCACTATACATTTGTGCATAACCATAAGTCGGTAAAACATGATTGGTACCACTAGCGTAGTCACCTACTGATTCAGGTGTCCAGCTACCAACAAAAATAGAACCAGCATTCATTACTTTATTTAGTGATTCTTGTGCATTCTCAATCTGTAATATCAAATGTTCAGGTGCATATTGATTGGAAATCGCGAATGCTTCATCAATATTTTGAGCCAAAATAATTGCACTTTTAGCCAATGCTTGTTCAATAATTGCTTTACGAGATAAATAACTAGTTTGACGCGCTACTTCATGTTGAACTTCGGCAATTAATTTCTCACTAGTAGTAACCAAAATAACTTGTGCTGCAGTATCATGTTCTGCCTGAGCCAATAAATCACTTGCAACAAAGACTGGATTAGCAAATTCATCTGCAATTACCAATACTTCTGACGGACCTGCTGGCATATCCATCGCGGCACCTTCATGATGCTGTGATGCTTGAATTTTGGCTTCGGTTACATATTTATTACCAGGTCCAAAAATTTTGTAAGTTTTAGGAATTGATTCAGTACCAAAAGCAAGCGCTGCTACCGCTTGTGCACCACCTACTTTATAAACGGCATCAATACCACATGCTTGTGCTGCAAATAAAATCGCAGGATTAACACTACCATCTTTACTCGGTGGCGTTACCAACACTTTAGTCGGGCATCCTGCAATATCGGCAGGAATAGCAAGCATCAGCATCGTTGATACCAATGGAGCTGTACCACCAGGGATATACAGACCAACTTTTTCAATTGGACGATAAATCTTACCTAATTTACGCCCATCAACATCAAATTCGAAAGGCTTTGGACAACTAGTTTCATGATAGCGTCGAATATTAGCAATCGCATCCAAAATTGCTTGTTTATCTTCCTTAGGCAAATTATCTGCTGCCTGATATTCATCTTCACTTACGATAAGAGAGTCTAACTTAACTCCATCAAACTTTTGCGCATATTCTAGTAATGCCGCATCACCACGTGTACGGACATCATCCATGATACCTTTAACCAATTTTGTCAATGCAGCATCATCACTACTGCTACTACGGCTTAATACTTGCGTCTGCTCTGCTGCAGATAATTTATCCCATTCAACCACTTTCACACTTAATTCCTTTTCAAAATCCTAAATTCTTCTAATATAATAATCTATCAGCTATTAATTAAATCAATTAATACTTGTTTATTTGGTAATACTGTTTGGAAGCAACTAGCAAAAATACTATCATTATCTATAGATAAATTTATTTCTACCAATTAGTTACTTTTATCTTTACGAATCATAATCTCAATCGTTTTATTTTCCTCACGAAGCTTAACATAACGATCATGTTAGTACAAACCAATTTTACATAAAACTATGGCACTGCACATTACACTAATTCCCCAAATAATCCAGCTTTTAACTCCTCAACGCTAGGTAAGCTTTTTTGTAATTCATCATTTAATTCATGGATTAGTTGATATTCTGATACTCCAATGGGTTTATTTATATCGCGTAAAGAATATTCCACGACTAGACTATCTTTAGTTTTGCAGAGCAAAATACCAATGGTTGGTTTGTCAACGCTAGTTTTAAGTTTTTCATCTATCGCGGAAATATAAAAATTTAGTTTCCCAGCATATTCAGACTGAAACTCGCCTGTTTTTAATTCTATTACTATATAGCAATGCAATTTGGTATGGTAAAATAATAAATCCAAATAAAAATCACGCCCACCAACTTGGAGCAGTTTTTGTTTACCAACAAATGCAAATCCATTACCCAGCTCAAGTAAAAATTTGGTAATATTATCAATCAATCCTTGCTCAAGCTGTCGCTCATTAAAATCTGCAGATAGACTTAGAAAATCAAATTTATATGGATCTTTGATAATTTCGTTGGCTAGATCGGATTGTGGCTGTGGCAATGTTTGGCTAAAATTATTGATTGACTTACCATAACGCTCATAGAGTTGATTTTCAATCTGATGAGTAAGTACCGCACGACTCCAATTATATTGAGCTGTATTATTTACATAAAACAATGCTTGTTCTGGGTTTTGACATTTAGAAACTATTACAATATTGTGTCCCCATGGTAGTTGAAGCAATTGCGAAACAACTTGTTTCGTAATTAAAGATTGCTCAATAGAACTTTGCCAAAATAGATACCATTTGCGAACTAGTTCCAAATTCCTTTTTGAAAAACCTTTAACTTCAGGAAATTCGCTCATTAAATCATGACTCAATTGTTCGAGAAAGCCACTCCCCCATGTAGCACCCTTTTGCCGTGTAACTATATCACTACCCAGTTGCCAATAGTATTCCAATAATGCGCTATTAACAGCAAGGTGTGCCTTGATTTGGGCTTGGCGAAATTTTTGTTTAAGCTCGGTCAACCAATTTTTATAGTCTGATGACTGCGGTAACAGAATACTTTCAGGTTCTAACATTTTTTACGCCTCTTTACTTTCATCGCTATTATCTAGATGCTTCTAAATTAGTTAACGCACATTTAGTTCACAGAGTATTTAGAGCCATTTATGTAAAACTCGATCAACTTCAGTGAATGACGCGAACATACCGGCATTTGCTTATTTTATTCCTGCTTCAACATATGTAAACAAAGTTATATTTTGTTTACATATATTTACACTTTAATCAGAAAACTATTGATATACAATTAGTTATATAAATCATGACTTATTTATTATATAAGCCCACAATGTAAGACCTACTCCATCATCTTTTCAATTGGTAAAACCAAAATAGAACTCGCACCAATACTTTTTAGTTTAGCAATAGTATCCCAGAATACGCCTTCTTTACTCACCACATGTACTGCCACCTTGTTATCACTACCATGTAATGGTAATACTGTCGGTGATTCACAACCTGGCAATAATTTTTGTAATTGCTCAATTTGATCTTTATCTATGTGTAGCATGATATATTTGCTATCTTTGGCATTAATCACGCTTTGTAAACGGAAAACTAATTCTTGAGTACGCTCACGAATCTCGCTACTCGCATTCTTACGTCCGATTAATACCGCTTCACTCTCAAAAATCACTTTAAGTTCAACTAAAGCATTTTCTTTCAGTGTTGCACCAGTTGATACCAAATCACAAATAGCATCAGCAATTGCGATTTTGGGAGCTAATTCTACTGAGCCATGCATCACCAAGATCTTAGCATCAATATTATTTTTATTTAAAAAGTCACGTAATGATTCTGGATATGATGTTGCAATAGTTTTACCATTAAGGTCTGCAATAGTCTTGATATCACCATCTTGTGGAACAGCAATACTCAAACGGCAATAGGCAAATTTTAATTTCGCTACCACTTCAAGATTGTGCTGTGGATTTTCAAGAATATACTCAAAGTAACCATTCTCACCAACTATCCCAATATCACTAGCATCACTATCCACGAAACCAGGTATATCATCATCTCTAATTAATAAAAATGAAGTATTCAACTCATTAGATTGAATTAAATAATGATTCTTTGATGCGCGTAATTTAAAACTACATTTATTTAATAACTCAAAACTGCCCTCAGATAATTTACCTGACTTTTGTAATGCTATTCTTAATCTTTGTTGTTGCATTTTCTAACCTTGTTATAATTTATATGTGGTGCACAAAGCACCACCATTTTTAATATGCTTTGGCAAATACCATTTTTTTACTAGCAAGCTTACCTGTAAAGATACATACACCTGCAACGTCATTGTTGTCTAATGGCATACAGCGTGCCGTAACTTTCAATGGCTTAATAAATTCTTCGATACCTGTTTCATCAACTGCATACGCAATCGCAAAACCACTATCAATATTATTTTCCCCAGCAAAAAATTCATTAAACTCTACTAATGAATTAATCTCACGCATTTTGCTATTTCTAAATTCTAATGCTTTACTAAATAAACCATCTTGAATTTCCGTTAATAGCGCTATTGCACTCGTAAGAAGCTCTGCTCGTGGCGTTGACTGTTTACTACCCACAGCATCACGTCTTGCTACCATCACCGCATCTTTTTCAATATCACGCATACCCACTTCAATACGTACTGGTACACCTTTTTTGATCCATTCCCATGATTTTGCACCACCTTGGATATCACGATCATCAATATGCACGCGAATTTCATTACCCGCAAAAACTTGCGCTTCTAAATCTTGTTTTAATTGCTGACAATATGCCAATACCTGTGCACGTTGTTCATCATTACGGTAAATTGGTTGAATCACAAATTGTTGCGGTGCAATTCTTGGCGGCAATACCAAACCATTGTCATCGCTATGAGTCATAATTAATCCGCCAATCATCCGCGTTGATACACCCCACGAAGTTGTCCATGCCGTTTCTAACTCACCATTTTTATTTTGATACTGAATACCTGAAGCTTTAGCAAAATTTTGCCCTAAAAAGTGTGATGTACCTGCTTGTAATGCTTTACAGTCTTGCATCATCGCTTCAATACAATAAGTATTTACTGCACCAGGGAAACGTTCAAAACATGGTTTCTCACCTTGAATAACAGGCATCGCCAATACATCTTCAGCAAAAGCTGCATAAACTTTTAGCATTTGTTCAGTTTCAGCTACCGCTTCTTCTTTTGTTGCATGAGCTGTATGTCCCTCTTGCCATAAAAATTCTGAAGTACGCAAGAATAATCTTGTACGCATTTCCCAACGCATCACGTTTGCCCACTGGTTAATCAATAATGGTAAATCACGGTATGATTTTACCCATTTAGAAAAACTTTCACCGATAATGGTTTCACTGGTAGGACGGATTACAAATGGCTCATCTAATTCACCATCAGGTTTCAAACCAACATTAACTTCATCGGGAACCAAGCGATGATGCGTGACTACTGCACATTCTTTAGCAAAACCATCAACATGTTCTGCTTCTTTCTCTAGATAGCTAAGTGGAATCAACAATGGAAAATATGCATTGACATGTCCAGTTTTTTTAAATCGCTTATCTAAATCTTGTTGCATTAATTCCCAGATTGCGTATCCCCATGGCTTAATAACCATACAACCACGAACTGCTGAATTTTCTGCTAAATCCGCAGCTACAATAATCTGTTGATACCACTCTGGGTAATTTTGTCCCCGTGTAGGAGTAATTGCCGTTTTTTCCATTCGTTAATTTCCTAAATTTAATTATTTATTAATTGTAAAACTTGTTGATGTAATTCATGGTTAGCACAAGCTAAACATTGCCCATTAAATTCTTTGGTTAGTTCTTGACCCTGCCAATCAGTAATCACACCACCAGCGGCACTGATAATCGGTACTAATGCTGCCACATCATAATATTGTAAATCCGCTTCGACAATAACATCGATATTACCACTAGCAAGTAAAGCAAATGCATATGCATCGCCACCAAAAGCAGTTAATTTGACTGCCCGACGTACTTTATCAAAAACTTGTTGTTCATCATCCGTTTTGAACATATAGGGTGTTGTCGCATTTAAACGAGCATTGGCTAAGGTAGTTACCTTACTAGTTGTAATCACCTGTGTATTTAAGAATGCTGTTTTACCAGCTACACCACTAAAACGTTCATGACTAATAGCTTGATCAATCACGCTAAGCAATGGTTGACCATTTTGGATTAGTGCGATTAAGGTTGTAAAAGTTGGTTTGCCAGTCGTAAATGCTACTGTACCATCAATGGGATCAAGAACCCAGCAAAATTGATTTAATGACTCATGATTAGTAAATTCTTCACCAATAATCGCATGCTCTGGATAATGTTGCTTAATTAGATCACGCAAGTGTAACTCAATCTCACGATCAGCGATTGTAACAGGTGTTTTATTGTCTTTTGTATCGATGCTCGCCAAATTGCGAAAGTATTTACGGCTAATTTTTGCAGCTTCATCAGCCAAGAAATTAGCAAAACTCAAAAATTTATCATCCATTAATGATAGCCCCAATGCATTGTAAAGAATATAAATAACGCATATTATATCATGTCACGTATAGCTAGAGAATACTTAATCCTTAGCATTTATTATAAATTAACTTGCATTTTTCGGCTAGTTATGGTTTAATTACGGGCTTATAATTGTTTATAATTTTTATAAAAAGGTGATGAGATTATGGCACGAGTATGTCAAGTGACAGGTAAAAAGCCAATGGTTGGTAACAACGTATCTCACGCAAATAACAAAACCAAACGCCGTTTCTTGCCTAATTTGCAATCGCGTAAATTCTGGGTTGAAAGCGAAAACCGTTGGGTGCGCTTACGTGTATCTAACGCAGCATTACGTACCATTGATAAAAAAGGTATTGATGTTGTTCTCGCTGAATTACGTGCTGATGGTCTTGCTATCTAATAAAGGATACTTATCATGCGTGAAAAAATTAAACTAGAATCTACAGCAGGTACTGGGCATTTTTATACCACAACTAAAAATAAACGTACTTCTACAGAGAAATTAGAATTAACTAAGTATGACCCTAAAGCGCGTAAACACGTTGCTTATAAAGAAGTTAAACTTAAATAAGTTCTTAAAAACCAGAGTTTCGGCTCTGGTTTTTCATTACCCACTCATTAGATAATGCGACCAAATCTCACTTATTTTACCCTTATCATCTCTCTTCTTGGTAATGCTTATGCATTAGAAACACACTTTAAACTCCAGCAAGGTGATTTATTATTTCAAGATTTGAATTGTGGAGTATTTTGTGATAGTATTGACAGTGTTACATATGGTTATAAAAATACCTATATGTCACATGTTGCAATGGTAATCAATGTAGAATCAGCCGAACCACAGCTCATTCAAGCAGTTAGTTCTGGCGTTGCAATAACTCCGCTAGCACCGTTTTTAGCCGCTAGTCGCGATAATAACGGCAATCCACGTGTAATAGTTGGTAGACTCCAGCAACCATATCAAAAACTAATTCCCAATGCAATAAGCTATACCCTACAACAAGTAGGTAAACCATATAATGCTAGCTTCATACCAGCGTTAGGAAACTCATTCTATTGCTCAGAATTAATTGCTGAGGCATTTAAATATGCCAATAATGGCACAGCATTATTTCACACCCACCCAATGAATTTTATGGATAAAAATCATCAACGGTTCTTACCACTGTGGGAGGACTATTACCATCAATTACAGATTACCACACCACAAGGTGTAGCCGGCACTAACCCAGGAGCCATGTCTCAAGAAAGCATACTGGATATCGTTTACTACTACGGTCAATTACGTCAGCACCAAGATTAACCTAGAATCTAATTATCTAACCACGCCAAAATATTTACCAGATAACAAATTAGTCAATAATTTTCCTATAGCGTAATTTAAGATACAGTATAATTACGTAATAGTTTACTTATTAGACAGGATAATAACATGGCAATTGATTTTACATTACCTATAACATCAGGTGGAGAATTTACCTTAAGCGCTCTAGATAAACCATTGGTACTGTTCTTTTATCCACGAGATAATACTCCAGGCTGCACGGTGGAGAATCAAGATTTTAGTGCTTTATATCCAGAATTTGTTGCGCTTGGTTATGAGGTACTTGGAATATCGCGAGATAAACATACTACCCATTGTAATTTCCAAAAAAAACATGGCTTACAACAACAATTACTTGCAGATCCAGATGAGACGGTATGCAATATGTTTAATGTAATGCGCGATAAGACAATGTATGGTAAACCTGTGCGTGGAATAGAACGCAGTACTTTTATCTTAGATAAAGATAAAAATATTATCAAGGAATGGCGTAAGGTAAGCGTACCTAATCATGCCGCTGAAGTTTTAGACTTTATAAAAGCATTATAAAATAATACCCCGCGATGTTTTGCGGGGTATTTCTACAAAAACTTGAACAATAAAAATCTACTCAATAAAGAACCAACCACAACAAATGATAGCAATTACAACCAAGACGGGAGAAATCTCTTTAGTTTTGCCAAGTAATAACTTCATTAATGTATATGAAGTAATCCCAAATACCGCCCCAGCAGTAATAGAATAACAAAGAGGCATCATTGCAATAGTCAATAATGATGCAGCAGAATTTTCAAACTCACTAAAGTCAATACGACGAATATTACTTAACATAAGCAATCCCACCACCATGAGAATTGGTGACGTAGCTGCTGCTGGAATTACATTAATCAATGGCGACAAGAAAATAAATGGAATACAAATCAATGCAGTTGTAAATGATGCTAGCCCCGTGCGTGCACCATTTTGAATCGCAGTAGAAGACTCAACAAAAATCACTGATGGTGAAATCCCAAAGAAACTAGAAACAACCCCACCAACACTATCAGCAATCAATGCACGTTTAATATAGACACCCTTTTCATGTTGTGATTCAAAATGAATTTGTGACAACAATCCCATTGTTGTTGAGGTAGCATCAAAAAAATTCACAATAAATAAGGATAAAATTGCAGGCAACACACTTAGCTTTAATGCTGCTAAAATATCAATTTGCATGAACAAGCTAAAATCTGGAGCTTCAAAAATTGATTGTGGC
>RXKA01000171.1:0-723 GCA_003962985.1 Pseudomonadota bacterium
TGGAAAGAAGCATTAAATTCATTTGCCGCTTTTGCTGACGAAGTGGTAATTTCTACTTTTCAAAGTCAAAAAGACAACACTGTAAAGTTATTACAAAATTATATAACGGGTAATCACAAGTTTAAACTTGTCCTCTGTGATCTAACTCAATACGATCCAGAATTCGATGGTAAACTAAAGAATGAAGCATTAAAACAATGTACTAAAGATTTTTGCATATTGCTTGATTTAGATGAAAAGATTCCCTTATGGCAAAGGGACGGGTGGGAATTCATAGCTAAACAACTAGGAGAATCAAATTATGACGCTATAATGATTCCAGTTATTGATTTATATAATACGGAACAAGAGTATAAATCAATTGGATATAAGTGGTATTTGCATAAGAATTTTATTGGTCTTGAGCGCGGGGTTGTCCGTTTCGCCCGTAAACCAGATGGTTTTATAGATACTAATAAATCAGATACTACAGAGCTAGTAAAACATGGTAATCTATGTAATGCCGCTTATCTTATTGACCCAAGATTAGAAGATGAGAAGAAGCTTCAAATAATGCGTCAAAATAGTATTTACGTATTACACTATGGTTGGCTTGATAAGGATAAGCGTAAATTAGCTAATCAATTCTGGCAACCAGTATGGTCAAATCGTTCTGGATCTAATGTTGATACAGCGGTCGATTTCGCATTAATACCATATAAAAAACACGAATTAATTATTACT
>RXKA01000171.1:773-4619 GCA_003962985.1 Pseudomonadota bacterium
TTTCCTGACTCATTTTTCGTATTTGCTATTGGCCCGCAATATGCAGATATGATTCCATTTTTTCTACATCATCCACTAATAGATGCTATTCATGTATTCAATTCCTATGATGGGTGGCCCGACAAGATTGATACTGAGTATTTAAATAAAACAAATTATACTCACATCTTTAATTGTATGCCCAATCATACTTCTCATGACTGGTGGAAAAAATACCATCAAGGACAAGAGACGATTTTAATGCATGGTATTAATGACAGCGGTGATTATAAATGTAATTTAAATAAATATTTTACAACAATAAAGAAATCTAATTTCATTGCTTTCGCTCCATTCGCAGGATTCTATAATAAGAACAATAATAAGAAACTCAGTATTGATGCAGCACAAAATATTGTAGATGCCATTAAAAAATCTGGATATAACGTTGCTCAAATTGGAGGAACGACAGAACCAAAATTAAACGGGGCTATGTTTGTTGATTTTACTTATTTTAAATCTTTGCAGTTTATTTTAGGCTGTAAATGTTTAATTTCTACCGACACTGGTATGCGATGGGCCGCATCTGCATATGATTTCCCCACAATAGGATTGGATAGTAATGAATTCTATGGCAATAGAATATCTGCAATACAGCCAATAAACAAGAATGCTATTTATCTTGATGAACTTCACGTAGATAAAATAAGCCTTGACAAAATTTTAGATAGCGTTAAACTAATATAACTCATGAGTAACATCAACCTTTTTAATCTTGGTTTCTTTATCAAAAGATATAATTCTTCAGTTTTTTTTGAAACTGGGCTCGGCGGCGGCGGTGGACTATATTACGCTTCTCATTTTCCATTTCAATATCTGTTTTCAACAGAAATAGATACAGCTACTATCAAAAAATTTGAAAAAGATATTTTCCCTAATATTCAGAAACAAGAAAGGTTTCATGTAATAAATTCAAAAAGTGTAGATGCATTAGATGGTATTTTACCAAATCTCGCTGAACATAATTCTATAATTTTTTGGCTTGATGCTCATTTTCCGGGCGAAGCCAATGGGGTTCCTTATGATTATGAGAAAGATTTAGATTTAAGACTCCCTTTAGAAAAAGAGCTTGAAATAATAAATAAGCATAGGGCTGGATATAATGATGTAATTATTATTGATGACAACCGTATTTATGAAAAGCGCAACTATGAAGCTGGAAACCTAGAGCAATTAAAGCTTAGTCATTTAACTAAATATAACAACAAATTGCAAGATTTACTTGC
Organism: Pseudomonadota bacterium; assembly: GCA_003962985.1. Classification (GTDB taxonomy): domain Bacteria; phylum Pseudomonadota; class Gammaproteobacteria; order Burkholderiales; family UBA11063; genus Aquella. Next base: position 2,039 of record RXKA01000171.1, read on the forward strand.
AGATAAACAGGTATTTAAATTCGATTTAGATACTGGATATATAGTATGTATTCCGGGTAAAAAAAGAAAATTTGGTATCAGAATGGCAGGCAATGAAATTGATATCGAAAAAACTATAAAACAATACATCGCTAACCGGAAAGATACTAATTTTACATATTTTGAAATTGGCGCTGCTGGCTGTGTTACAATGAAGTCTATTTACGAGATCATAAAAGAAAATATTGATTGTAACTATTGGCACGTATATGGACTCGATTTAGTTAATGGATGGAGTCTTGATTGGAATACAATTAATTCATTTGGCGATGTTTTGGGTGTTATTAAAAACGGTGTTTACGAAAAACCGGCAAATGCAACTGAGCACGAATCTTTAACCAGACACGCTACACTTATATTAGATGATAACCCTAGAGCATACACACAAACAGCTTTTTCTGACGAAAGCATTGATATTTGCTTTATTGACGGATGTCATGGTAAGAAATGTGTAATTGAGGATTTTAAAGCAGTAGAGAGCAAAATTAAAAAAGGTGGAATAGTCTTTTTCCACGATGCGGGCGTTCCAGAACAGGGTACAGATTGGCAAGGTCATTGCGGCGAGAATATTAATGTACGGGAAGCAATTAAAGAGTTAGGATTATTAGACAATTCTCGTTATGGTTGGCAGTTTATGTTCGAAACCAATGGAACCCGCAAAATTGGCGGCGATGGTAATAGTTGCGTATTCGTTAGAAAACTATGATTTTCTCCCCACATGGTAATTTGGGGGATAACTTATGGATTACTCCCATATTTAGGTTTGTCAAAGAACCAATTTATTTGTATGATAATTTTCATTGTAGATCAATTTCATCAATATATAATGGAATAACCGATGTTCAATTTTTAGATCAACATATTAGAAATTTTGAATATGATGGAATAACTCATAATACCATCCAATGGTTAAAACATCTAAATATAGAATATTCTAATACAAATATTATTCCATTTGTAGTTATAACCGAAGAAGAAAAACAGTGGGCTGCTCAATATTTGAGTAAATATCCAAACCCCATTGTTATAATAAATGACAATTCTGGTAATAATGACCCTCAAAACAATAGGTCGCGTTATGTTTTACCAAACCAAAATATGATGCAATCAATTACGGATGAATATTCTAAAACAAATACTGTTTTACAATTCGGAGTTGCGCCTAATTTTTATAGGTGCGGTTATGATGGTTTTACTCCACTTAAAAACGCCATTCATATTCGTGGTTTAAATATTCGTCAGCTTGCCGCATGTTATAGTATAATTGGTAAATATATTGGTGGGGATACTGGCGACTATCACTTAATGCTTGCTGTTGGTGGAGAAGCTACAGTTTTTATTCCAAAAGAATCTAGGCAAATGGGATATATTTATTCTAATTTATTATATACAAATTCTATGTTCGGTAACGATAAAGTAAGAGTAACATACTATGTCACACAATAAATATTTAGAATACTTTTTAAATTCAAGAGGAAATAGAGATTTAATTTTCAATGATACATTGAATATTTTTCAATCTAAACCAATAAACATACTTGAAATAGGAGCTGCTAGGTCACTTGATTTTTACAATAGACAAGGTGATGGTTGGAGTTCGTTGCATTATTATCAATATATAATTAAAAATGGTGGCACATTGACTATTTGTGATATTGATCCAAAATCTATATCCACTTGTCAAGAATTATTTGCCAATTTAGAAACATCAAATGTTAAATTTGTGGTTGAAGATGGCCTTAAATTAATAAACGAACACTATGATTTAATATATCTCGACGGCTCCGATGACCCAAATGATATGGTATTACAGCTTAATGCAATTAACTTATCTAAACAAGTTGTTTTATGCGACGATTTTCATACCAAAGGTTCATTAGCTATTAAATATCATCCAAACGTAATTATTTACGGCTGGAGAGATAGCGGACATCGAATGGGATTATATAGACCAAATTATTTAAGAAGCGAAATTTATATCAAACAAATTCAATGAAATTTTACGTGGCCGGAAACAAATCTTGGTATTCTCTTCAATCTCCAAGAATTCAACAAGGATTGGTTAATATTGGTCATGAAATAGTTGACCAAAAATTAGCAGAATATGTTTACTGTAATGACCCATCATCTTATGATGAAGCAATTTTAAATAGGCGCGATGGGCAAAAATTAATATTTAACATTTTAGATGTTCCATATCATATTCCCAATTTCCAAGAGTGGTTAGCAAATATAAAACCAAAACTTCAGTTTGCTGATATTGTTACGTGTATAAGTTTTACAGTGAGATTGAATGTGATAAAATATTTAAATATACATCCATTTGTTATCTATAATCCCATTAAAGATGTAACTAATCTTGGCCTAAATCGCCCCAATAACTCTTTTTGTTATGCTGGTAGAGCGAATGACCCCGGGAAAAGGTTTAATATAGTTAGAGAAGTAGTTGGTAGATTAAGTAACGATAATATATCTGTATGCGGATCTGAAAATCCCGGTTATGGTAAATATTTTGGTATTTTGTCTGATTCTGATTTGAATG
>RXKA01000074.1 GCA_003962985.1 Pseudomonadota bacterium
ATCAATTCTCAAACTTGTTTAGAGGAAAATTACAATTTATTTTCTTCGGTTTTGAACATTTATAATCCTCACTCTGAATACACCTATTTGGCTGGCGGGGCATTGCGTAGATTAATTACTGGAGAAAAATTAGATTCAGATTGGGATTTCTTTTTTAAGACGAAAAAAGCGGTGGATGTTTTCGCTTTCTATTTATTCTCTCAACCCAAATTATATACTATCATTAGTAATGAGCGCAGAACAATGAATACTACAATTCAATTTGTGTTAAACTCTACTAACCAAGAGTTTAAGTTTCAGTTGATTGATTTTAGGTATTATGAAAATGTATCTGAAGTATTGGATTCGTTTGATTTTACTTTGTGTATGTTTGGCATAGAAAAAGATAATTTATTTTATGCCGATACCGCAATGACCGATATTAGAGATAAAAAATTAGTACCTAATAAAATAACTTACCCCATTAGCTCCACAAGAAGAATCTTGAAATATGCAAAAGATGGATATAGATTGGATACTGATGGGATTAAGAGTTTTTTATGTGGTATTAGTTTCTCTGAACTATATAGTGAATACGATAAAGAAAAAGGTATAGTACGAAACTCAGGAATGAGCGGTGGTTAAAATGAAGTATATATTCTTTAAAAAAGGATGTAAGATTATTACGGATATGTTTCCAATAGATGAATTGGAGAAAATGGGGGATTTTGTGGTTTATAATTATCTAGTTACTAAACTGCGGTCGCCTATCGTTTGGCAGATCCTAAATCCCGATGGGACAGGCGAATTATTTTTACTTCAACGCAATCAGTTCTTGACATCTAAGCAACTAAACCACATACTCTCATGTCCTGATTATAGATACGTAGCCATATGAATGCAACAATCCACGCAGAATTAAGCGCCAAGCGCAACAAAACAAAGAGCGACAAAGATTTTCAGTGGTTTTATAAACTACACGATTTCTTTGATTCTAGTAAAGAAGTCGATTCTACAAATCGCCATAGAATCCTTACTCACCAACTTTGGTTCACTAAACAGGTAATCATTCCTATTTTTGGTGAAACATATACAACTGAGAATGGACGGGTGATTAATATTAAGGATTTAAGTGAGTCAGATCATCTGGCCGCTGATTTTAAAGGACGTTTTATTCCTTCTCTTGGTGATTATGTTAGTTTGATTAATGATTCCAAAGAAATACAAGACTCAATTACTAAGTTTTTTCTCGATAATCAAAAAACTATTGAATCTGACTCTAAACTCAAAGAACTCCTTTCATCACCTGTTTCTCTTACGGGCGAGCGGAAATCTTTGTTGGTGACTTGTAACTCTTGGTTTATTGGGTTTATTTTACCGAAGCTTGGTTTTAATGTAAACTTTGTTAGTACAATTAATCCTAGTGTGCTATTCAATAATATGAATTTTGTAGATTGGATTAATAATGGTGCAAATAATGATTTGCCGCCAAGCTGGAAGAATTTAAGTAATAAGAACAAGGCTGGTAAAGATCAAATAATTGATGGATCTAGTACCTTTATTGAGAACGCCAGACTCAAAGATGAAATTAATCAATTAAAGGAAACTATTTCTAAGTTAGAGAAGGAAAATGCGAAACTTTCCAAGAAAGATAACACCATTGATATTAGTGAAATAGAAGAATATTTTAAGAAAAAGAAACCACAAATTATTCCCAAAGCCCCTTTTGATCCATTTGATAACCCATATAGACCCCCTTGGCCAAATAGACCAGAAATTACAGATTAAAACATTATGGAAACTAAAACTCAATTATTAAAAACAATCAAAGAAGCTAAAAAGACAATCGCGCTAGCAGAAGATGACTTATGGATTCTTTTTAAAGAAGAGATTACTAAATTCTTTACTGATAACCCTACAGTTAAAGAGGTTAAGGTTGGCGTAAATAACCATGAATTTAATGATGGCGATGCAACTCAATACTATTTATATTATGATGACGGGGTACTTTTAGTTGATGAAAAATATGAGGTTTATGGTTGGAGCGCGGATCATGAATTAAAAGAATTTCCCAATGGGAAGGCAATATCAGAGAAATTCCGAGAAATTCTTTCTGAGTTTGATATTGATTCTTTGTATGAAGATAAAATTGGTGGATATGAACAATTAACTTTTGAATTGGTTGGTGGAAAATTAAAAATCTCATAATATGAACTATAGGAAAATTACACTAGAAGAGGCACAAAAATTCATTAATACCAATAAGTATATTGATATTATAAGTTTTGAAAGAGTACAAAAATTTGCAGAAAAATACTATCTTTCTGCTCAATTGATAGAAATCCAACTTAATTGTGTCGAATATAATGATTCGGGATGGAGTGTTCAAATTGAAGAAATAATAGCATATGATTCTGAGAATAAAAAAGTAGAACCAATATTTCTCGATATTAAGAAATATCGTGAAGATGATTACTATGATGAGAGATATTATCTAATTGATGGTTATAATTCTGGCACAGAAAATGGTGGTGAGGCCATTATTAAATATGATATCAAAAATAAACAAATCGTAGGTAACGATATTGAATTATATATTAAAGAATAATTATGCAAAAATACGTCCTCGCTTTTCTATTTAATACAAAACTGAATCAAGTTTTACTTCTCAAAAAGAATCGCGGCCCGGAGCATCTAATTGGGAAATGGACTGGATTAGGTGGCAAAGTAGAGGCTGGCGAAACGCCGCTAAGTGCTATTAAGCGTGAGGTTAAAGAAGAGAGTGGACTACAAATCGAATTTAATCATTCAGATCATTTTGCTACGTTGTTTAAGAATGGTATATTTGAAATGCATATTTATACTAAGAGTATATCTAATCTTGACGAATTCCAAGAATTAGAAGATGAAGAGTTAGGGATTGCATTCGTTGAATTTGTAGATTATTCTTTATTGACTAAGAATGGACCATGGATTATCAATATGGCATTGTGTAAATTGCGTGGCTGTAATGATTTTTTGATAATTGAGGAATCATAATATGAACTTACAAAATTTACAATTCAAATATTGGTTATTTAAAGATACAATTAGATATATGGTTCCTTATCGCATGAGTAATTTTTTCTATAAATTGGACACCTTCTTATTTCCCCGCCAGAAATGGCTAACCAAACAAATCCCTACAGATTGGCGCGATAAAGATTCTTTGATAGAGATTCTTTTACCCGCTATTCTCAAACATTACGTAGAGAAGGATGGGGAAAATTGTTTTGAAGTAATTAATTTTAATGATTATGATGACAATAATAACTTAATTGGTGAGTCAAAATTTGGCGTTGAATTAAAACTTCACTATAAGATTGTCACTGAAGTAATCCCCGGACTACAAAAGCAGCTAGAAAAAGAATGGGATTCAATCAAAATTTGCTTTCCATTTTTTATTCCTATTATTAAAACAAATATATTTATTGGTAGATGTTTTTGCTATTTTAGCATTCTTTATATTTTGAAGGAAAAGTAAGTATTTCTGATATTTTCTTGACAATCCAATGTTATCATAATCTTTGTAAATATATTCCATTATCTTTCTTATATCATTTATTATTCTTATTTCAAAACAACTGCTTAAATGAGTGCTGTTTTTACGTTTGTATTGAATAATAGAATATTTTTCTATATTTAGATACTTTAATAAATCTATCATAAAATCCCAATTCTGATTGATTGTTGACCAGAATCCAAGCTGTCGTCTTGTGGAAAAATAAATAGATCCGTCTCCGTCAAAAAATCCGCGAAACCAATAGTGTCGTAGGTTTTCGGGAATAATTTTAAGCAGATTAATCGGTGAGGCTCCTGATTTTATTAAATAATCATATTTAACTAAAAAATCATGGATTCTTTCGCTACTAAAATGAATACCGGCG
>RXKA01000174.1 GCA_003962985.1 Pseudomonadota bacterium
TCATTCAGTTCTAACTCATGACGTAAATTAGCAAAAGTTATTTTAGGTGCTAATTTCATGCTTTTAGCAAGAATAAAATTAATAATCTGTTTAATTTCAGTAGATGATAATCTACGCTCAGTACCTTGCTCTATATCTTTTATTAATATATTATTTAGCTTTGATAATGCTATAAACTTTTCGCTGCTAAAACAGGCTTTGGGAGCTCTTTTTTCTTCTTTTTCAAATTGACAACTGCCAACCATCTTAATAATATCATCACGCCAATCAAATGATTTTTGCCAATTAAATATTTCAATATAACGAGTAATAAATTCATCTGTTATTAGATTATTACCTAACTCTTGTTGGGTAGTTAAAATAATTTTTGCTTCTGCCTCAATATCAGAGCGTTGAAGCATTACACGATACTCACCAAAACGATTACGACGGTTTGCTTGATATGAGGTATCCAGATAAAGCATTTCACCTATTGTTTTATAATTTCCTTTTTCAAATATTTTTTTATTTTCTTCAAGGCTTTTGTTGACTGTACCATCTAATGATTTATCTTTTTTACGATTTGATTTAAAACCTCGATGCTTTGCTATGTGGATTAAAACTTGGCAAAGTTGTGTATTCGTCAATAGTGAACTTAAAGCACGATAGCGTAATTCATAAATATTACATAATAATGACGTTTTATCTTCGCTATGAAATAAATTATTTAATTGTTCTGAAGTTACAAACTGATTTTTGATCAATAATTTTCTTATTGCTTGCATACGATATGCACGGCGGCGAATTCGACGACGCTGCCCTCTCGCTTCGCGGCGAGGTAATGCTAAAGAAGATTTATCTTTGGGATTTTCAGCTGCATCAAATAATCTCACCCCACATTTGTCAATTATTGATTTATCTACATCATAAACTGCCCAACCAACTGATGTTATACCAAGATCCAATCCCAACACATATCTCATTTTACCTCCCACTCATATAATATAATCATAAGTATCTGATATTATCACACTTTAAATATCCATCAATTAGAAAATCTCAGAATACTACATAAAATAACCATAAAACAAAAAAGACAACATATAAAATGTTGTCTTTTTTCTAATACACTGATAATTAACCTAATTTGGCTAATTGTGCTTTTAATTGGCTAATCATACTATTTAGCTCAGTTACCCGCGCAGTATCGCGTTCTACCAAATCTTTTGGTGCGCGTGCTACATAATTAGGATTATCAAGTTTTACTTGCATCTTCTCAGCCTCTTTGCTATGTTTCTCGATCTCACGTGTTAAGCGTACTTTTTCCGCTTCAACATCAATCTCAACTTTTAGCATTAAGCGTGCTGTATTCACTACCGCCACAGGTGCGCTATCTTCTTCTAGTGTATCTACTAGATGCACTTCTGAGATTTTGGCTAATACTTTTACATATTCTGCAAAGGCAGCATATAAGTCTTTATCCGCAGTCTCAATAAATAATGGTGCTTTTACTGCTGGTTGTAGTCCCATTTCAGCACGTAAATTACGCACTACGCCAGTTAATTGCTTCAATTGTTCAATTTCTGCTAATACTTGAACTGCATTGTCAATCACAAATTCATTCGCAGATGGATATTTAGCAATCATAATTGATGGTGTCGTATTTTTCCCAAATAATGGTGCTACTACTTGCCATAATTCTTCAGTAATAAACGGCATAAACGGATGTGCAATTCTTAATACAGCTTCTAATACTGTCAATAATGTATTGATTGTGGCTGCGCGAACATTACTATCAGTAGATTGAAGATTAACTTTTGCTAATTCAAGGTACCAATCGCAGAACTCATTCCACACAAACTCATAAATACGACTGGTTGCCAAATCAAAACGATATGTTGCAAAACCAGTTTCGACATCTTGAATTAACTTAGCCAATTCATGCAAAATCCAGTTATCAATAGTTGATTTGCTTGCCTCAACACCGATTAAATCTTGCTGATTTTCAACATTCATTAAAACAAATTTGGTTGCATTAAATAATTTATTACAGAAATTACGATTACCTTCAATACGTTTCACATCAAAATTAATGTAACGTGCTTGGGTTGCACCTGCTGCCATTGAAAAACGCAAAGCATCCGCACCAAAAGGTAAGAATCCATCTGGATAATCTTTTTTAGTCTGTTTAGCAATTGTTTCGGCTTGTTTTGGATTCATTAAATTAGCTGTACGTTTTTTTGTTAACTCATCTAATGAAATACCATCAATAATATCAAGCGGATCAATAATGTTACCTTTTGATTTCGACATTTTATTACCCTGTGCATCCATGATAAGCCCAGTGATATAAATATCTTTAAATGGTACTATTGAATCTTCCACTGCAGTCCAATCACCGTTGGCATCTGAATTGAACGTAACATCAGTCATCATAATCATCCGTGCAACCCAGAAGAAAATGATATCAAAACCAGTTACCAATACGTTTGAAGGTAAGAAAGTTTTTAATTCCTCACTATTTTCAGGCCAACCAAGAGTTGAAAAACACCATAAACCAGAACTAAACCACGTATCAAGCACATCATTATCTTGGGTTAACTCACTTGTACCTGCCAGTTTTTCAGCATCAGCACGATTGCGAGCTACATATACTTTACCATCCGCATCATAGTATGCAGGAATACGGTGTCCCCACCATAATTGACGAGAAATACACCAATCTTGGATATTTTTTAGCCATTGATCATAAGTTTTTTTCCAATTTTCTGGAACAAATTTAATCTGTCCACTTTCAACAAGTTCAAGCCCACGAGATGCAAATTTATCCATATCCATAAACCATTGATCGGTTAATAATGGTTCAATTACAACCCCAGTTCTATCCCCTCTTGGCACCATTAGTTTATGTGGTTTTACCTCAACTAATAATTCAGCAGCTTCTAAATCTGCCAAAATGGCTTTACGTGCTGCAAAACGTTCCATTCCTTGATATTTAGCGGGTGCATTCTCATTGATATTACCATCTAATGTCATGATATTAATCATTTCTAAATTATGGCGTTTACCTAATTCATAATCATTAAAATCATGTGCAGGAGTAATTTTTACGCAACCAGTTCCAAATTCCGCTTCCACATAATCATCTGCAACAATTGGAATCTCACGCCCAACTAATGGTAATATTAATGATTTACCAACTAAATGTTTGTAGCGTTCATCATCAGGGTTTACCGCCACTGCTACATCACCCAACATGGTTTCTGGACGAGTTGTTGCAATAATGATTGATTCGCTACTATCTTTTACTGGGTAACGGATGTGCCATAAATGACCATTCTCTTCTTCAGAGATAACTTCTAAATCAGATACTGCCGTTTGTAATTTGATATCCCAATTTACTAGCCGTTTACCACGGTAGATATAACCATGCTCATACAAGCCAACAAAAATTTCACTAACTGCGGTAGATAGACCCGCATCCATAGTAAAACGTTCACGTGACCAATCACATGAAGCTCCCAAACGACGCATTTGTCCAGTGATAGTATTACCAGAATACTCTTTCCATTCCCATATTTTTTTGACAAATTCTTCACGTCCCAAATCATGGCGCGAAATTCCCTGAGCATCTAATTGGCGCTCTACTACAATTTGCGTGGCGATCCCAGCGTGATCCGTACCTGCCTGCCACAAGGTATTGTAGCCTTTCATACGGTGGTAACGAATTAGTGCATCCATAATCGTTTGTTGGAATGCATGCCCCATATGCAAAGTACCCGTTACATTTGGCGGTGGCAATTGAATACAATAACTGGGTGCATTTTTGTCCATACTTGGTTTAAAATAACCTTGTTGTTCCCAGATCTGATACCATTTATTTTCTATTTCACTTGGTGAATAAGCTTTAGCTAATTCCATTCTTATCTTTCTATCATAAAATATTATCCCGACATTTGGCGCAGGATTTATAATCATAAATTTATGGTTAAATAACCTTAAATTTTAACACATACTATCATAAGACCTCGTAAATTTTATTTACACAATAATAAACTGCTTATAAATTTATAACTGACATTTTTATCAGCGTAAATAAATATAGCCAACACAAGTGTTGGCTATATTTATTTACATGCTATAGTAAATACTCTCGTTCATAAAATAAACGTTTTTTATTATAAACTTTATCTAGTTAAACTAAATAAAATGATTATTTAGCTACTCACTCAATTAACAAATGAATGGTTACGAGATTTATTACGTTTTACTGGCGAATCTTTAAATTCAACAATAAGTGTACGATCTAAGAGGATTGTGTGGTTTAACATGTCAATACAATTTTGTGCTTCGCTATCACTGGACATTTCTACAACTCCACAACCATGACTAATGCCTAGTGAATTGATCATAACGTGTGCAGACTTAATAACCCCAAAAGGACTAAAAATATCTTGTAGCTTAGTATCGTTTATAGACATATCAAGACCCGAAATAAATAAAGTTTTCATGACTTAGATCCCGAAAAACTTATTATTTGGATAGTAAAATAGCCCACTAAAAAGTGGGCTATTTGTGAATTTCTTACCAACGGCGTGAGAAACCACCATTGTTACGCGCGCCGCCATTGCTAGACGCAGGTTTGTCTTCTTTGTTTTTAACAGCAAGTGTTCTGTTCATGTGGATAGAATCATTCAATTGTTTGATACATTCTTGAGCTTCTTCAACTGTTGCCATTTCAACGAAACCGAAACCACGGCTTTTACCTGAGAATTTATCAGTAATTACTTTTGCAGATGCAACAGTACCGAATTGAGCAAATAATTGATTTAATGCACTGTCATTAATTGAAAAGTCAAGACCAGCAACAAATAGAGTTTTTTTCATAGGGATTTTCCTAAATAATAATTTTTAATATACGTAATTAATAGCCTGATAGTAAAGTAAGATTGTTGCAGATGACGCACAAGAAAACAGTAGCTATAAGAATGTTAATCTGAAGTACACCACTATAACACAACTAAAAAAATATGTGTAACTATTTTAGATTTAATTAAATTGTTGCGATAATAATTGTAAGCGACGACCTTGCATATCTTGTAAAGATATACCTTTAATAGCAATCAAAGCAACATTTAATCGCGCTTTAATCGCCAGACGAATTTCGTTTAATTGGATAAAATCAAAATCATCAAGGTACGCAGCAAGATTAATGCCACGATCAAGAGCATGAGCTGCCACTTGCATTTTAAACTGGTCAATACTAGGTCTAGCAAAACTAGAAGGGTCTACGCCATTGGCAATACTTTTGTTGATAATTTCTTGTTGATAAATATTAAATTATTCTAAGTTCATATGTTCTCCTAACGAGAGAATGACTATTGATAACTATATCCAATCTGTATAGCAATAAATAGTTAAATAAAATAACGGAAAATCGGTTGAATTAATTGATAGATTGATTGTGATAAGTGAATTGATGCCAGCAATGACTATGATAATAAATAACTAAAAATAATTTCTAACTGGTGGATTATAACATAATAACAACCATCAAGTAGTTTATTTGCTATTTAGGCCAATAGAAGCAATCATCATGAATCAGGAGAATATATACCAGCTGATTTATGGTAAAATGCCAAATTATTAATCTATCTAGATGTAAAAATTTATGACACATACCGTTCTTGCCAGAAAATGGCGCCCCAAACGTTTTGCCGATTTGATAGGACAGCACAATACAGTTACAATCTTACAAAATATTATCTCTACTGGACGCTTACATCATGCCTATCTGCTAACAGGTACACGCGGGGTGGGTAAAACAACTATTGCGCGGATTATTGCCAAAGCGCTAAATTGTTTAAATCCACAAAATCATGAACCATGCGGTCAATGTGATAATTGCCGTCAAATTGACAATGGGCGTTTTGTCGATGTAATTGAAATTGATGCAGCATCTAATACAGGCGTTGATAACATCCGTGAAGTATTGGAGAATGCCCAATATGCACCAACTAGTGGTAAATATAAGATTTATATCATTGACGAAGTCCACATGTTATCAAAATCAGCATTTAATGCAATGTTGAAAACATTAGAAGAACCACCCTCACATGTAGTTTTTATTTTAGCAACCACAGACCCACAAAAAGTACCGATTACTATATTATCGCGCTGCTTACAGCTTAAATTGCGTAATCTATCAACAGGTGAAATTGAAACACATCTGGGAAATGTACTAACCCAAGAGAATTACCAATATGAGCATACCGCACTAGAATTATTGGCACATGCAGCAAGTGGCAGTATGCGTGATGCCTTATCATTGACTGATCAGGCGATAGCTTTTTCTAATGGTGTAATCACTACCACGATTGTTCAACAAATGCTCGGCATCAGCGATGACAGTACTATTATTACCCTGCTGACCGCAATTAACCACGGCAACAGTAATTTAATCGTAGAAATTTGTCGACAATTAAATAATGATGGCGCTAATCTTGAAAATATTTTAGAACAAATTAATCAAACTTTATTTAAAATTGGAGTTATCCAGTTAAGTTCACAACCTGATGCCACTGTAGAGTTAAAAACATTGGCTAATAACATTTCATTGCAAGACTGCCAGCTGTATTTTGAGATTAGTAACCTTGGCTTAGAGCAAATTCGTAAAATTAGTCATAAATATTCATTATTTACCATGACATTATTACGTATGGTTGCCTTCACAATTGGAAGCAGTAAAGAACGCCAAATTATCATTAGCGCAAATAATTGCCATAGCCAAGTTAGTGAGGTAGCTCCTCAACCTCAATCAACCCCACCTGAGGTAATTAATAACGCAACTGAAATAACTCCAATCAGTATAGCAACTGCACTTGAAGAGCCACCAATAATAGTAGCGGAAGAAGAAACCAATCAAGTCAACATTGAGGTTACAACACCGCCATGGGATGATTTACCCACTAGTGAAGAAATGCTCTCCGAAATGAATGAGCTAGATACAGTAGCCATTCACGCAACAGAGCATAACTTAAATCCGTATACTCCTAATGAGGATAGTGCAACCTCAGAAGCCATAGTTTCATTGACTGATTTTAACTGGTTAGAATTCGTCAAAACACTGAACTTAAATACTATCCCACAAAATGCGGCAATCTTATTAAATAATGCGGCGCAGATTGAGGTAATTAAAAATAATGAATTGCGCCTACAAATAAATGATGTCTATCGCCCTGCTGTTGATGCTAATTGCATTGATTGTGTCGAGAAGCTCTTATTTGATAAATTGCATGCACATGTTGATTTAAGCATCGATTTCACGCATAGCAAACAAGGTGAAACACATAAAGACTTTACTTATCAACAGCAAGAACAATTACAGATGGATGCGATTGAAGCAATCAAAACCGACCCAATTGTTCAAGATATGCAAAATAATTTTGGTGCGAAGATATTTAATATTACTCCAGTGAATGCGGAAGATAATTAACTAAGTCACCAATCTGTTATATAATATAGTCTGATTAGCAAACTAATTTTTAAGGATGAATTATATGTTTGACAAGGGTCAATTAGCAGGCTTAATGAAAAAAGCCCAAGAAATGCAAAAAAATATGGAGAAAGCCCAAGAAGAAATCGCTAAAATGGAAATCAATGGCGAATCTGGTGCTGGTATGGTAAAAGTAGTAATGACTGGTAAACACGATATCAAAAAAGTTACTATTGATGATGCAGTTATGGATGATAAAGAAATGTTAGAAGATTTAATTGCTGCCGCAATTAACGACGCTAATCGTAAAGTTGAAGAAGCAACCCAAAGCAAAATGGGTTCAGCAACTGCTGGTATGCCATTTGGTGGTGGTATGCCTGGTGGATTAAAATTCCCATTCTAAGAAATTGAGGCAGTTTTATAACTGCCTCGCTTGCTTTTAGGCTTACATTTAGAGTATAATCTCTATCTCAACAATGGTGGGTCTCCTTGCATTGTCACTCGCAAAATCTGGTCAGGTCGGGAACGAAGCAGCCATATGCGAAATGTCAAGTGCCAAGGTAAAGGCTCACCACCTCAACCGTTCATCATTTTAAGAATATCCACGTCTCACTTTATTGTATAATTACACCTTGTTGTCTATTAATCTAGATACTAACTTAGTCTCAATCATAGGACATATTGTAATTATGGAATCAATCGAGTTACTGTCTTTTGCTGGATTAGTGTTGCTTATGTTAATTTTTCTCGAAATCGGTAGATTAATTAGTACACGGGCAATTAAACAAGGTATTAAATCCAATACTTCTGGTTCTGGTCCTGTTGAAACAATCGTTTTTGGATTACTTGGCTTACTAATTGCATTTACATTCACTGGAGCAGAATCTCGTCTTGAATATCGTCGCCAATTAATTATCAATGCAACCAATGCCATTGGTACTGCTTATGCTCGTAGTGACTTACTGAGTCCTGAAGTACAACCTAAAATGCGTAGCCTATTAAAAGAATATACCTTGGTACGTGCAAAGGTGTATCAAGGTCAAGAAACCATTTCGGCAGAGAATGAATTAATTCATGATAGTGATAATTTGCAAAAACAAATTTGGCAACTTGCATTATCTGATTGTAAAAAGTCAGATACTAGAACTTGCGACATGCTAGTTTTACCTGCGTTAGGAGAAGTTTTTAGTGTTGCCACCCTGCGTCAAGCGGCCTTATTAAATCACCCACCATTAGCTGTCTATGTGTTACTAGTCGTCATTGGTTTATGTGGTGCACTATTAGTTGGCTATACACTACCCGTATCCAAAAAGCGTAATCTCTTGTATATGATAATTTATGCGCTAACCATTTCAATTTTAATTACTATGATAATTGATATGGAAATGCCAAGAAGCGGAATTATTCGTGTTGATAGCACCGATAGAATTATGTTTGAATTAGGTAACTCTATGTAAATAAAAAAACTCCCATGTATTTAATCATGGGAGTTTATCAATTAGATACTTTCTAATACTAATTCCATCATCTTAGTAAAAGCTGTCTGTCTCTCTTCACTCGATGTTGCAACATGACTAACTAATGAATCTGAAATAGTAAGTACACATGCAGCACGTTTATTCAATACGTTGGCATTATGGAATAAGGCAAAAGACTCCATTTCAACACAAACGCAATTATGTTTATCTCGTGTTTGTTTATATTCATCAAAATTCTGACGATAAAAAACACTTGAAGAATGAACCCTTCTAACTTTTACTTCAATACCAGTTCTTTCTGAAGCCGCCAATATTGATTTATTTAGTTCGTCATTAGCACGGATAACATCACCAGTATAACCGTTTTGAACTTTAGCATAAGTAGACTCACTCCATGCATCTTCAGCAAGAATTACATCGTAGACATGAGTATTTTCATCATATGATCCTGCAGTACCAATGCGAATTATATTTTCAACGCCATAAAAGGCGAATAATTCATATGAGTAAATGCCAATACTAGCCATACCCATACCACTACCCATTACAGATACCTTTTTACCTTTGTAATAACCAGTGTAGCCAAACATATTACGTACGCTATTAAACTGTACGACATCAGTTAAAAATGTATCCGCAATAAACTTAGCACGCAGAGGATCACCTGGCATCAATACAGTATCAGCAATAACACCTAATTCTTTTACTTCAATATGTGGCGTAGGTATCGACATAATTTAAACTCCTAAAACATTAATATTTACATGCTTATTATCAGTGGTTATTTTACATTATTTTGACTAAATATAAATGGGTAATACTGCTGCATCGCAACAATATATATTAATTAATGGCTCATATTTACTATAAAAATACTACAATATTGTATATCTTTATTGCTGTAAACATGAATTAAACGCATTAATAGCCAAATAATTAATACCACAATAATATACCTGCCATGAGCTTGGTGCAACAATCGGTATTCTATTAGCGGTTACGAGATAATTATTGCCAGAATAATTGCTTACATATCTATTCCAACCGACATTACTACTTTCTGGTTGAATCACCGTTTGGAAATAACTCACATAATTTGCAGGTGTAATATTGTATGTAGAATTAAGCTGGTATAACTCTGACCATTCTAGTAAATTATTACTTTCATATTGACTATAAAAAGTTGTGTAATTTTGCAACTGACCTAATGAATTCAACGATAAAATCTTAAATCCTGGATTATTATAATAATCCACACTAAAGCCAAGCGTACTAAAGGCAAAAATATTGCTACCAATTTGGATATCTTCCATGTGATAATGACCATAATAATAGTTATTGATTAAATTATTATATTGTTTATACAATTCCAAATACTCATTTTGTAGCTCAGTTACCAAATTATAAACCGGGGTCTTAGATTCTATAATATTGAATAAATTCATTCCAAATGGCTCATGCTGCAAAATAATTACGTGTTTATTAAGTTTTCTTTCGGTTGCAAGCTGCTCTTTTAACCAAATCAACTGTGATTCAGCAATCAAGAGGTCTTGGTTATTACCTGAATTTTCAACCGTCAATGGATTAAAATTCAATCCAATCACATCGGTTGATGCATTTAGTGGCATAATATAATATCCACCACCAGCAAAAGTACTTGAGAAACTCTCAGGGTTTGCCATATATGGTGCTAATGTAGAGGTAATTCTAGTCATAAAATCTTGGCTTGGATATGCATAATCTGCATTATCCGTATCGTTATTACCAAACACATAATACATTTTACGCTCTGGTACCGCTTGACTGATTTGGTACATAACATAGTTCATGGTATTAATCGCTAAAGTGGTACGTTCAGCGGCACTACCATTAGGTACATAGCTTTCAAATTGGGCAGGAAAATTATGGCTTAATAAATCACCAGTTACAAAAATTTTATCTACTTGCCCTGTTATAGCTAGTTTCTTCAAATTATTTAGTCCTTCGGATAAGAACGCATAATTAGTTTCCTCACCAAAACTATTCGCATCCCCCGAATTAAAGTGCCAACTGGCTGGATTAGATTCACGAATAAGGTTAGCTACACAAGCTTGTGCCTCAGGAGTTGGTGAAGTACCGCAACTATTATATGGATCAAAATGAATATCAGTAATCACCAAAATCTTACTATCGCCACTTGCACTACCACCAGAAGAACAACTGACGATAAAATTAAAAGTTAAGAATAGCGTTACTAGTTTTATTATATTTCTACCGTTTATCAATTACAGCCTCCTTTAATTTAAACAATAAAAAGTGCCTATTTTGCGAAAAATAAGCACTAACAACAATCCATTTATAACCAAATAGTTTTAATTGCAATCATCACTATTAACATCGGCATTACAAATCATAACATGGAATTTATTTTCAGTAACTGGCAACCCATTAGATAAAGTGATATTCTCCTTATCATCGGCAAATGCTTTATTTTCACCAATACTGGCATATGAGCGATCTGTCGAAAATAAAAAGCCCTTATTACCAGTCCAATATCCACTGTCATTTTTCAATGCAATTCTGGCTAGTAGTTGACCTGAATGGCGAAATATAGCATTACACTTATTATCACCACTTATTTTTTGTGTGGTAGTAGTATTTGATTCAGCAACTATCCAATTTGTCCCTACTGGCTTATTATCACCAGTATCAAAAAAACCTTGCACCGTAACTGGGTGGTCAGTTTTATTCTCATAGACAAAGGTACAATCTGCAAATGCACTAGTACTTAACACACCAGCAACTAAAGAGAATAATAATCGTTGTTTCATAAGACATACCTCCGAAGATTCAGATATTTTACCTCAACCCAATATGAATATGCAAAAATACTCAATTCATCAATTGAGGGGAGATATAATTTGCTATAATTATTGCTGAACTTATGAATACAAATAGGAAATATTATGATCAGTATTATTTTATTAGGTGCCCCTGGTGCAGGTAAAGGTACACAAGCGAAATTTATTACCGAAAAATTTGCAATCCCACAAATCTCAACAGGCGATATGTTACGTAGTGCGATTAAGGCAGGTACAGAATTAGGGATTAAAGCTAAAGAAGTAATGGACAAAGGACAATTAGTATCTGACGATATCGTAATTGGTCTAGTAAAAGAGCGTATTACTGATGCAGATTGTAAGAATGGCTATTTGTTTGATGGCTTCCCACGTACTACAGCTCAGGCAGAAGCACTTAAAGTGGCTGGCGTACAGATTGATTACGTAATTGAAATCAATGTTCCTGATGACGTAATTATTAATCGTCTAAGTGGACGTCGTGTACATGCGCCATCAGGCAGAACTTATCACATTCACCATAATCCACCAAAAGTTGTTGGTAAAGATGATGAAACTGGTGAGGACTTAGTTCAGCGTGATGATGACAAAGAAGAAACGATTAAAAAACGCCTTGAAGTTTACCATCAGCAAACGTCAGTATTAAGTGGTTATTATAGTAATGATAACCAAGTAAAATTTATTACGTTAGATGGTACTCAACCAGTTGATAAAGTAACCACAGCATTATTTGCTGAACTCAACAAATAAATTCTAATTTGTTACTTTTAATATATAAATGGGAGTGTTTAAACACTCCCATTTATATTTACAGATAACGACAATTAGCTTTTAAACTGTATGTTATATAAATTATAATAAACACCATTTTTAGCTAATAATTCATCGTGTTGCCCAATCTCAACCACATTCCCCCGATCCATCACCACAATCTTATCAGCATGCTGAATTGTTGATAAACGATGAGCAATAACTATTGTCGTGCGATTCTGCATCAAACGATCAAGAGCTTCTTGAACCAATTTCTCAGACTGGTTATCTAGCGCCGAGGTTGCTTCATCTAACACTAAAATTGGTGCATTTTTCAAAATTGCCCGCGCAATTGCCAAGCGTTGTTTTTGACCGCCTGATAAACGAGTACCATTCTCACCAATCATGGTTTCAAAACCTTGTGGCAACTCATTAATGAAATCATATGCATTAGCTAATTTAGCCGCATTCATTACTTCGTCACGTGAGAAACGACGATTACTACCATAAGAAATATTATTATAAACACTATCATTGAATAACACTACTTCTTGGCTCACTAATGAAATTTGGTCACGCAAACTTTGTAAGGTGATATCATTAAGGTTATAACCATCCAAAACAACCTCACCTTGTTGTGGATAATAGAAGCGTGGAATCAAATTAGCTAACGTAGTCTTACCACTACCCGAGCTACCAACCAATGCGACGGTCTCACCAGACTTAATATCTAAATTAATCTGATTTAATACGTCACGTTCAGAAGTTGGGTAACGGAAAGTTAAATTACGAATAGCGATGTTCCCGTTAGTATGAGCAATTTCAATTGTACCATTATCAGTTTCTTCTTTTTCATCCAAAAAGGCAAATACCGATTCAGCTGCCGCCAATCCACGTTGTAATGATTGCGTTACATTCGTGATACGTTTCATTGGTTGCAAAATCATAATCATAGCTGTAATGAAAGAAATAAAATCTCCTGCCGTAAAGCCATTTGCACGCGAACGAGTGGTTGCAAAATATAAGATACATGATAAAGCTACAGCAACTAAGAATTGACTTACCCCTGAGTTTAACGATGAAGTTCCAGACTGACGAACATTATTTTCTTTAATCAATTTTACGCTATCAGCTAAACGCTTAACTTCATAAGTATGTCCATCGAGTAACTTAACAATTTTTTGTCCTTGAACTGCTTCAGTTACGATTTGTGTCATTTGCCCATATTGTTCTTGATTATTTTTATTTAGTTTACGTAAACGCTTTGATAATACGCGAACCAACACCAAAACGAATGGTAACGTAAAGAAGCAAAATAGGGTTAATTGCCAATTGGTATAAAACAATAATCCCAATAATCCAATAATTGTAAGTCCATCTTTAACCGTGACAGTGATAATATTAAATCCTGCTTCAGTAATCTGTGTTACATCATATACGATTCTTGAAATCATGCGCCCAGAATTATTATCATCATAATACTGAACAGGCATCCGCAATAGTTTCTGGAACATTTGGACACGCATTTGTTCCACAATTGTACCCGACAACCACGTTGAAGTGGTTTCATTGACGTATGCGGCAATTGCTCGGATTAAAAATATTCCCATTACAGCAAGAGGCGTTACAATCATCGCTGTTTTATCTTGATCGGTAAAACCTTTATCAATTAGTGGTTTCATTAATCTTGCAAATGCTGGTTCAGTTGCAGCAGCAATAATCATTGCTGTTAACGCAATCGCAAACTTTTTCCAGTATTGCACCATATAAGAACTCATAATCCGTTTGTATAAACGGTATGATTCGCCTAGATCAACTTTGGCCATTGTTATAAACCTCAAATATAAATTGTATTAAAGTTGATTATAACATAAAATAACGGACAAATATATTGGAATAACGAAAATAACCATGTGGCAAAAACAGTTAAAAAAATTACGCAAAACCTTACCAACTACGCTAGAAACAAAACCTATTCTTACCCCAAATATAAAAAATAATACTGAACAGGTTGTTAACTTTGCTGATTACTGCGCTAATCTCAATGTTGTACCATTAAATCAAGATACTATCGTAATTAACAAAAGAAGTCCGCAACCATTTAAAAACACATTGAATATAGCGACTAGGCAAGAAGAGTTTGCCAATTTTGATTTCATTGATGCAGAAAATAGTCCGCGTGAATTTTTTCGTCATGGACAAAAAAATCTACCGCGCGAGTTACGTAGTGGTAGAATTAGATTTCAGCAAACTCTTGATGTTCACCATATGACTAGAGCACATGCATTAAGTTTGCTAGAAAATATGATTGAGAATTCACCCGCAGGATCAGTTTTAAAAATCATTCATGGCGTTGGGTTAAATTCTAACTACAATCAACCTGTCTTATTGGGTATAATTCGTAAATACCTAACCAATCACCACCAAGTACTGGGGTTCAGCTATGGAAGTCCTGAACAAGGTGGTAATGGGATTACCATAATCAAACTAACGCGCTAACTTCTTAGAAGCTAATAAGTTATAACCGTCATTTATGGCTAATTGATTAATTAAAAACTGACTACCTAAATTAAGAATTGCTAATAACACGAATGTCCAATGAAAAGCTATGGTACTAAAATCAGGTTGTATAAAATGGTTCATAACGTGCAATGCCGTTGCTGCCACAATTACCCCCAGTGACACCCCCAGTTGCTGCCATGTTGCCGCCAAGCTCACGGCAGAACCATAATCATTTTGTTCGACCTCGGCGTAATACAAAATATTCATAGTCATAAATTGTGCTGAGGCAAAAACGCCATTCAGAAATAAGGCTAAATATAATAAGATACCTAATTGATTAACCATTGCAAATAACAATAAAGCAAAGAAGCTCCCTAGATTAGCTACTGTTAAAGTTCGTTTAAAACCAAATTTATCCAAACTCTTTTTTACAAACGTTCTAGAGGATAAAATACCTGCCGACATCCAAATGAAATAAAAACCTGCATCAAATGCAGATAAATGATAGCTAATTTCAAGGAATAATGCCAATAAAAAGGCGCGACCACCCAAAGCTGCACGAACAATAATATTTGCCCAGAAACAGACCCTAAAAGTTCTTAATTTGAAGAGTTGGTAACGAATAATAGGAAAACTTGAGCGTGTTTCAACTACATAATATAAATAACCACAGAGACAAGCACTTACAAATAGAAGTGTTTTTAATAACAATGTTACTTCTGGTAATAAAAAGACATCTAGCCAAAAACATACGAGAGCTAAAAACAAACCAAGAAACAAAAAACTAACTAAATTGAATTTATCTTGGGGTTGTTTATAATTATCAATATAACGAATAGTCGCCAATAATACCAAGATACTGAATGGAATATTGACCCAAAAAATATAACGCCATGAAAAATAGGTAACTAAATAACCTCCCAAAATCGGTGCGAAGATTGGCCCTAGCATAACAGGCATTCCCATAATGGTATATGCTTTAACCATTTGCTGTTTGCTAAAAATTTTTAGCAGTAGTAAGCGTCCAACAGGTACCATAAATGCCCCAGC
The DNA here is from genome assembly GCA_003962985.1 of Pseudomonadota bacterium. Classification (GTDB taxonomy): domain Bacteria; phylum Pseudomonadota; class Gammaproteobacteria; order Burkholderiales; family UBA11063; genus Aquella. The sequence goes on from RXKA01000174.1 coordinate 16,092, forward strand.
CAAACCTTGCAGTAACCGACATATCACCAACATTACAATTGAATTAGTTCTACCACATTGCAATGACATCACTGCAAACAGGACAATTGAAAATATCAAGGTATTACGCGTACCAAAACGATCAGCAATCCACCCACTAATTGGAATAAAAATCGATAATCCGATTAAATAACTAGTGACCGCCAATTTTAAGGTAAAAACAGAAGTGTTAAAAGTATGTGCCATCTGTGGAATCGCAACATTCAAAATATGTGCATCAACATTTTCCATTAATAACAATGATGAGATAATAAATAAACCAATAATTTGTTTGGTGGTATAGTCAGCTATTTTAATTTTCATGATGGGCAATTATAAGAATGATTCTCTATTTAAGATTACGTCAATGGGCAATATCTAAAAAACAAGCAAGCCAATAATAGTTATTATTTAACAATTGGCACTAAAAACTAGCGTAAATTGCAATATAGATTGACTGATTGATATGACTAGATTATCATATTTTATTGTCGTATCGTATCACTAGAGAAAAAATAAAAAACGGTAGATTATATTTATCTACCGCTTATTATATCAGAATTTATATTTATTTCATTCGTTTATCTAAATAGAATTTATGTAACAAATAAATAATAGCAAATAAAATAACCGAAGAGTAAATCATTACAAAATCTAAAATACTATAATGTTCGCCTAAGGTAATAAACTGAGCTAGAACAATAAAACCAATCACGAACATTGATATTAACTGTGCCCATGGATAGAATTTTGCACGATATTTTAGCACTTCCACACCGCCTTCATTTGGTAAATAATTACGGCGGAATTTATAATGGCTAAATGCAATCCCAAACCATGCAATGAAACCACATAGTGAGGAAATTTGTACGATATAGCTAAAGAATGTACCATTACCAATAAATGAAGATAAGAATACCAATGAACCAATTAATGCAGTTGCAAACAATGCCATCATTGGAACACCATTTTTATTTGCATATTTGAATACACTTGGTGTTTGACCATCTTTACCCATGTACCATAAGATACGACTAGATGAATACATACTTGCATTAGCTGCCGAAATAAGCGCGGTTAGAATAATGAAATTCATTGCATCCGCAGCATATTGACCCGCATATTTAGCAAAAATAATAGTATATGGACTTGTAGTCACACTATCTTGTTGTGCTAACATTGGATCATTAAATGGCAATAATAAACTGATTATACCAATCGATAGAACATAGAATAAGGTTAAACGCCAGAAAACTAATTTGATTGATTTGGGAATACTTTTTTCTGGATCTTTAGTTTCACCCGATGCTACTCCAATTAATTCTGTACCTTGGAATGAAAAGCCTGCAAATAAAAATACAGAGATAAAACCATACCAACTATTATGAAATGGTGCATCAGCAACATGCCAGTTTTGTGTACCAAATTGTGGTTGTTGATAGATAGTAAAAATACCTAATACGATAAAGACAATAATTACCCCAACTTTGATGAATGATAACCAATATTCAATCTCACCATAAACCTTAACGGAAAATACATTGGCAATAACAATCATAACAAAGAAAACCAGAGAAAAATAGACTGGATTGACGTGTGGAAACCAATAACTCATAACTAATGCTGCCGCAGAAATCTCCGCTGCAATCGTAATTGCCCAATTTAACCAATAGTTATAACTCATCGCAAAACCAAATGACTTACCAACATACATGGTTGAATAATCACAAAATGACCCAGAACTAGGCTTATAGGTGCTCATTTCTCCTAAGCTAGTCATTAAAAAGTAAACAATTACCGCCATCAGACCATATGCCATCATCGCACCACCTGGTCCACCGATGAATATTGAATAGCCACTAGCTAAAAATATACCAGTACCAATCGAACCACCTATTGCAATCATATTAATATGACGCGCTTCCAATCTTTTTTCTAATTGTTGTGACACTTGTCAATCCTCATTAAAAAACAAATATACTTTAAGAATAAATTTTATACAACTATATGAATCAATGAATGCTATATGGATTTAGATTTGCAATGACTGGTAATAAAAGAATACGCCGTAGCTTTGGTGAGATAAATTGATATATGAAGAATGAATAGTCATACCAATCTCAATCATTCCAAACTTGCGACATAAACACACCTTTTGTGTTGCCATAATTACGAGTTAAACTTAAATTCATACAATTTCTTTTTCAAAACATTATGCATAATTCTATCATAGCTAATCAATAAAATACGGCTAAATTAATCAACCTAGCCGTATTTTATTTATCAATTATATTGTAAAATGATTAAAATAATTAACCAACACTACTCAATTTATTACATCATATCAACGTTGTAATGTAGCTTCAGGCACCAATTCTTCTAGTAGATTCAATGCGGCATCAGTGTTGTTAATTTGTATATATGATATCATTTGTTGTAACTTAGCTTCAAGAGTTTCCA
>RXKA01000123.1:0-3663 GCA_003962985.1 Pseudomonadota bacterium
AACGCCCGGTATCACCTGCTCCAATAATGACAAATTTATCATTTAATAAGTTAACTTGCATAACTGCTATCCTTAACGCAATTTTATAGTTGAAAGACTAATCAACAATAGAATAATACTAATGATCCAGAAACGTACAACAACTTGGGTTTCTTTCCAGCCCTTTAATTCAAAATGATGATGAATTGGTGCCATGAGAAAAATACGTTTTTTGCGCAGCTTATAGGAGCCAACTTGTAAAATAACCGAAACAGCCTCTAAGACAAACAAGCCTGCCATAATACCAAAAACAATTTCTTGACGGACGATAATTGCAATTGTACCCAATACCGCACCAAGCGATAATGCACCAACATCACCCATAAAAACCTGTGCTGGATAAGCATTAAACCACAAGAAACCTAGCGATGCACCAATAATTGCCGCACAGAATACTACTACTTCATGAGCAAATGGCACATGTGGCAAATAAAGATAAGTTGCAAAAATTTTATGCCCCGCAATGTAAGCGAAAACTGCCAATCCCGACGCAACAATTACAACAGGAACCGATACTAAACCATCAAGACCGTCAGTTAAATTAACTGCATTTGAGCTACCAACGATTACGAAATAGGTAATTACCAAAAAGCCAATTACACCAAATGGATGTTGTACTGATTTAAAAAATGGCACCACTACTTCAGTCGTATTTGGCATATTTACTACATAGATGAGAAACAAACCAGTACCAATTGAAATTACTGATTGACCAATCATTTTTGCCATTGGTGGTAACCCTTTAGGATCTTTATAAACTATTTTACGATAGTCATCAATAAAACCTAACGCACCAGTAGAAATCAACACAAACAACAAAACCCAAATATAGAGGTTGGATAAATCCGCAACTAATAAGGTGGTAATTGTGATGGAAAGAATAATCAGTACCCCCCCCATGGTTGGAGTACCTGACTTGATTAGGTGAGTCTGCGGTCCATCTGTTCGTACCGTTTGACCCACTTTTAGCTTACGTAACCAATTGATAACTGGTTTGCCAAAAACCATTGAGATAGTCAATGACAGTAATCCTGCTAATAATGCACGAAAAGTTACATAGTCAAAAACTCTAAACGGACCAATAAAAGGCTCAAGATATTGAGCTAGAATATATAGCATTGGGAAGTCCTTTATTCTGTTGTAGCTACCAATTTATTGACAATATCAAATAAGCGCATTGAATTTGAACCCTTCACGAGCAGGGTAGCATTCTCTGGTAGATATAAAGTGCAATATTTTACTACATCCATATTATTTTCAAAATGGATTTTATTACCTTCAAAATGCTGATGTGTAACTTTGCTCAGTTCTCCTACCGTAATTAAATTACTAATACCATGCGTAGATGCATATACCGCAATCTCCTTATGATAATTAGCTTCATTCTCACCAAGCTCTTTTAAATCACCAAAAATAAACCAATGCGGTTCTGGTAAATGTTTAATTGCCGATAATGCAGCATACACCGAATCAGGATTTGCATTATAGGTATCATCAATAATCCGTGCACCATTAAAGGCAAGTTTTTGTTCAAGGCGCCCTTTATACCCATGATAGCTTTCAAGACCTGCTTTAATATTATCCAACGAACAACCGACATGTAATGCAGCAACAATTGCTGTTAGCGCATTAGCATAATTATGCTGACCTAAAATAGATAAATGAATTTCAACATCGCCCAACGGTGTAGCATATAGCGCAGAGTAAATTCTTTGTTCTTTGATATAACAATCACTATCAGGAACACCATATAAATAAATCGGCGACATCACATCTTTTTCTAACCATAACTGTGCAAACTCACTACTTACATTAATACATGCAGTACCATTATTCGCAACTAATCCATGATAAATCTCACCTTTAGCACGTGCAATGTCCGATAATCCGTTAAAATGACCAGCATGAGCAAACATCACATTATTAATCAACGCAATAGTTGGCTGTGCTAAACGACTTAAATAATCCAACTCACCTGCATGATTCATTCCCATTTCAATTATTGCTACTTTGTGATTAACATTTAGTTGCAACAAAGTCTGCGGCATCCCCCAATGATTATTTAAATTACCCGCAGTTGCTAAAACATGATCCGCACCAAATTGAGTGATACAAATTGCACGCAACATCTCTTTAACTGTCGTCTTACCATTACTACCAGTAATGGCAACCACTGGTAGAGTAAATCGTTGACGATATCCAGAGGCAATTAAGCCTAATGCCAAAGTAGTATCCTGAACTCGCAGAAGATTGGGTAAATCCAACGCAAAATCATGATTAACAAGGGCATAACAATTAGGATTGGCAACTACATTAGCCACATAATCATGACCATCATGGTTATCGCCTTTAACAGCGACAAAAAGACTACCTGCAACCACTTTACGACTATCTAACGTTATATTATTGATTTCATTATTACCAACAAATTTATTACTTAGTTCTGCATGACAGTAGTTAGCCAATGACAAAATATCGATGTTTTCCAAAATTTATTCCTTAACCACAAGTAAACCATGTACAATTTCCAAATCACTAAAAGGATGTTTAATACCCTTTATTTCTTGATAATCTTCATGTCCCTTACCTGCTACTAAAATTATATCATCATGGTTTGCCATCTTTATGGCAGTAGCGATTGCATCTTTACGATCACTAATTACGTGATAATTATTATCAGCGGATATTCCTGCGATAATTTCTTGAATAATTACGTCTGGGTCTTCATCCCGTGGATTATCAGTAGTTATAATAACTTCATCGGCATATAAATTAGCGATTTGCCCCATTATTGGGCGTTTAGCTTTATCACGATTACCCCCACAGCCAAAAACACAAATTAATTTCTGATGTGGGATTTCTTGCAAAGTAGTTAATGCTTTTTCTAATGAATCTGGCGTGTGTGAATAATCAACCACGACCAATGGTTTACCAGTAATGATATCAGCATCCATTCGTCCAACCACTGGTTGCAACGCATTGGCTATACTAGGTAATTGCTCCCAACTAGCACCATTAGATAATAAAGTCGCAAAAACAGCAAGTAAATTATAAACGTTGAATTTACCAATAACTGGTACATTTATTATCTGTGTTTTCTCTTTCAGTGACAGCTTAAAGCTCATACCTGCTAAAGATAGCTGAATATCACTAGCTCTCAATATACCATTATGTACCCCGTAACTAATTAGTTCTAATGGTAGATTATCTTGCTCTAAATCTTTTAAAAGACGCATTCCATACTCATCATCAGCATTAATAATGGCATAACGTAAACCCTGCCAATAGAATAATTGTCTTTTAGCTTGAAAATAATTCTCCATCGTACCATGGTAATCTAAATGATCTTGTGTCAGATTCGTAAAAATGGCGGTAGTAAATGACATACCATTAATCCGACCCTGTGTCAGAGCGTGCGATGATACTTCCATGGCCAAAACTTCAACTTGATTCTCAGCAAATTTATCAACTAAATTTTGCAGGGTTACTGGGTCTGGGGTTGTTGAGGCATAATCAATCACATCAGGATAAATACCACACCCTGTGGTACCAATAATGGCAGATTTATGCTCGAGATAAGAGAATGCTTGATTTAGCCAATGACTAATTGACGTTTTGCCATTA
>RXKA01000123.1:3713-3881 GCA_003962985.1 Pseudomonadota bacterium
TCACCGCAATTGCTAGCATTTTGCGACTTGGATAATCGTTCTGCAATGCGGCTAACAAACCAACATAGTGCATTAAATTTTTCACCGGATAATTGTGCACTGTAATTTGCCAGTCAGTTTCAGATTGTTCCCAAAGGATACAGGCAGGATTATGCACTTGTGCTTGAG
>RXKA01000124.1 GCA_003962985.1 Pseudomonadota bacterium
GCCTTTGATTGGACCTGTGATTGGTAGTGCGATTATTATTGCATTTGACTGGCGTTATATTTTTATCGTAACCACTATCTTAGCCGTAGTATCGCTAATTGGTCTTGCTCGCAATATGCCAAACAATAAACCAGTTGATCATGTTGCAATGAATATCAAAGAAATCATTAGCACTTACATAAAAATTATTCGTACTCGTACGTTAATACAAGGTGGTTTAATTATTGCGATTGTAAGTTTGCCAATGATTAGTTGGATTGGCTTAGCTCCAATTCTGGTAATGCAAATTATGGGTAAAAGCTATAGCGAATACGTAATTTATCAGTCATTAGTATTTGGTGGATTTATCGTAAGTAGTATTAGCATCCAATTCTTGGCTGGTAGATTCAGTTTCCATGCACTAATTACACGTGGTACGATTCTAGCATTTGCTGGCTTAGTAATTTCATTTGTTGGCTGTCAATCAAATTATTCATTTATCGGTGGAATGTTCCTCGCTTCACTAGGTATTGGGATTTTTAACGGTTCTATTTTCCGAATTGCGATTACTTCAACTGGATTATCAAATAGCATGAGCGCAGCAATGTTGAATATTATTCAATCAACGGTACTAGCTGCTGGTTTAGAAATACTAAATAGCTTAAGTAATATTTTCCACTATACTATTTTTAGCTTCACTGCTTTAAATATGTTAGCGGGAGTAATTATGTTAGTTTTATGTTTCAATTATGCTCACCATGTCAAAGGTCGTCAGTGGCAATAGACAAACAAAAACCTGCACTACCAAGTGCAGGTTTTTTTATCTACAGAATCTATTATTAATTTTTGGCTAATTCTCTTTTTGCTTTAATTAATGTCCAAATATTGTATGCCAGTACCACTAATAAGATCCATTTCAGTACCGAGGTATCAATATTTGAAATAATCGGCGCAGCAATCATTACTGCCACACATCCCACCAATGCCATAATCAAAGCGCTTTGTGAATAAAATTGACGGGTTTTAATCATTGGAATTGCTGTCATTGGCATTTGTACTGCACTTGCCGTTGTCATAATCGGATAAGCAATTGCAGGGCTTAAACCCAATAAGAATATCACCACTAATACAATAGAGTAATAACCGACACCAAAAGCGGGTAAGCAACCAGATAAGAACATCACCACTGCCAATATAGCCAGTTTAGTACCACGAACTTGTTCTAAATTTCCACCGATATCCAACAGATTTAGTTTGTTCATGATTAGTACTATTGCGGTGATAACAAAAGTTATCAACATCACATTAAAGATTGCGCCACGACTAACAAATTTAACAAAATAGCCAGAAACGATACCACCCAAAGCAATAGCAATACAAGCTGTAATCAAAGTAATGCTATCGATTTTCACCAAAGCCAAAAACAAAATTGATTGTAATGCTGTGGGTAATGTAGCTTGGATAACCAATGAACCATTATAACGTTTAGGATCTGGCATTAAGCCAAACAAACTACGCAATGCAAAATAACTTGAAAAACTGCCAACTCCAAAGGTATCAAAGAAATTAGCTAAGAAGCTACTTATAATCGTTCGGAGTCGTTCTTTGGCTGAAAGCATCTCTGCACCATAACGGATATGTGCAAAGAAATATAGAATGGTTACTAGCGCTAAACCACCTACTACAACTTTAATCCAAAAGATTTGCTCCATGATTAAAAACTCCTTTAATCAATATTAATTTAATTCATATTCCCACTAAGACCACTACCAATAACTGCTTGTTTTGCTGAATCAACCATTGTCACTCCCAATTTTTTAGTGAGTTTATCTAATGGATCCTGCGCAGGTGTAAAATCAACTAAATTCTCTGATTTATATTGATCGCGTGCAACTGATGCAACACTACCATAACCATCAATTAAGCCAAGTTTCAATGCATCTTGACCAATCCAATAACGACCGCTGAATAAATCAGGATCATTAGCTAACTTTGCGCCACGTCCACGCTTAACCGCATCAATAAATAACTGGTGTACTTCATCCAACATTTGTTGTTGCATAGCTGTTTGCTCTTTATTTTCTGGTAAAAATGGATAACCCATTGCTTTATTTTTACCTGAAATCAGCAAACGACTATCTACGCCCAGTTTTTTCATTGCTTCAGTCGCACCAAATCCTGTATAAATAACACCAATTGATCCAACAATACTTGATGGATTAGCATAAATTTTATTAGCTGCCGCGGAAGCATAATAACACCCAGAAGCACAGACTTCCTCTACCACTACATCTATTGGTTTATTGGGATATAATTTACGTAATCTAGTCAATTCAGTGTTCATGATATCTGAATATACTGGCGAACCACCTGGAGAATTGGCACGAATTATAACTGCAACTGTTTTTTTATCTTTAAGAGCTGCCGTTACACCTTTAATCACCGTTTTATAGTTTTGGGTTTCATCACTAATGACACCATTAAAATCTACTACCGCTACTTGTGGGCCTTTTTTGCCCTCATCTAGCTCATCACTATTACCTAATGCCTGCCACACACCAATCACGATAACTATAATCACAACTAAACGAAAGAAAATTCGCCATCTTCTCGCCCGACGTTGCTCTTTGATTGTTTCCAACAAAACTTTTTGAATTGTTTCTTGTTCCCAGCTTGGTTTATTTTGTTCACTCATTATTTAAGCACCTTACTAATTGAAATACCTTATTCTTAGAATATTACGCATAAATAATATTCAATTACATACCCGCAAAAAATCACTTCTCAGATTTTAACTTCGCACGATTGGTATGAAATTCTTGGACAAAGTCATTAAATTTATTGTCGCGAATTGCATCCCGCATCTCTTGCATCAATTGTAAATAGTAATGAATATTATGAATAGTATTCAAACGTGCACCCAAAATTTCACCAATTTTAAATAAATGATGTAAATATGCTCGTGAGAAATTCTTACAAGTATAGCACTGACAAGTTTCATCCAGTGGACGAGTATCATCTTTATGTTTGGCATTTTTAATTTTGATATCACCAAATTTAGTAAATAACCATCCATTACGCGCATTACGCGTCGGCATTACACAATCAAACATATCAATGCCTTTGCTCACGCCATAGACTAAATCTTCAGGAGTACCAACCCCCATAAGATAATGAGGTTTATCTTCTGGCAACATATCTTTCATTTCATCCAGCATACGTTCCATTTCTTCTTTTGGTTCGCCTACCGATAATCCACCGATAGCAATACCATCAAAACCAATTTTCATAAGCTCATCTAATGAACGCTGGCGTAAATCAGCATACATACCACCTTGAACAATTCCAAAGAGTGCATTAGGATTTTTATATTCATCAAATGCTTTACGTGAACGTTCTGCCCAACGTAATGACATTTCCATTGATTCACGTGCAGTTTGATAATCGGCAGGATATGGTGTACATTCATCAAAAATCATTACAATATCTGAATTAAGTACAGTTTGAATTTCCATTGATTTTTCAGGCGATAAAAATAACTTTGAACCATCAACAGGATTTTGGAAATAAACGCCTTCTTCTTTGATTTTACGTAATTTACCTAAACTAAAGACTTGAAAACCACCAGAATCAGTCAAAATAGGTTTACTCCAACCATTAAACTGATGTAGCCCACCAAATTTACCTATAATATCTAAACCAGGACGTAACCACAAATGAAAGGTATTACCCAAAATAATTTGCGCTTCAGACTCTTCCAGTTCACGTGGTGACATTGCTTTTACCGCACCATAGGTTCCAACAGGCATAAAAATAGGTGTTTCAACCACACCATGGTTAAGGGTCATTTTACCCAAACGAGCATGACCATCTTTATTTAAAATTTCAAATTTCAACATAATTTTCTTCTATAGATAAATATCAAAAACTTTATTTCTTACCAATAATTTTACTTGAAAAATAAAATACTACCGCGGAGAATAAAACTACGATAGCCCCAAGCAGAATTGATAAATCAGGACGAATATAAGCAATATATCCAGCAACTAAGGCAGGAATAGCCTGAGCTAATGCAGTAGCGCTAGAATTAATTCCCATCGCAGCCCCCAATTTGTTACTGTCTGCTAACCGTGTAATCAACGCTGAACTAAATGAGCGCGCTAATGCAGCTCCAACAGCTAAAAATGGTGTAATATAATAAATATAACTTTGGGCATGGTCTGGCACTAAATAATACATGAGCAAGGCAACTCCAGATACTAACAATGCAATTTTAAGTACCTTAACCTCATCATACTTACCAGACAATCTTCTAACCACCCCACCTTGGGCAAGAATAATCATTATACCGAGGTAGCCAAAAAATAAGCCAACTCCAGACTGATTATAATCAAACTTACTAACTAACACAATTCCCCAAAAAGCCGTAAAAAATGTCCAACCAAAGTTATACAAAAACATCACTGGAATAATGGCACTAAGTTTACCTAGTTTGAATAGTGCAGCTATATTACGCAACGGGCGTGAATAATCAATAGTCTTAACTAAGCGCAATTGATTAGTCTCTGGTAAATTACGATAAATTAGTCCACAATTAATGAAACTTAAAATTGCCGCAAACCAAAATGGCGTAGCCGCATTAAAGCGGTGATAAATATCAGGATTGGATAACACGCCACCGATACATGGACCAAGTACGAAACCAATCCCAATTGAAACACCGATTAAACCAAAATTACGTGCCCGATGTTCTGGCTTACTAATGTCACCAATTACGGCTTGTGCCATTGAAATGTTACCGCCCGAAATACCATCCAGAATTCGTGATAAGAATAATCCAATAATGCTAGCATGTAAAATTGATAAACCAAACAACACATATGATAGTGCTGTACCAAAAATTGAAATCAAAAGTAATTTACGGCGACCATAACGGTCTGATAATTGCCCAAGGATTGGGCTACAGAAAAATTGTGCCAACGGATAAACGGCAAGTAACCAACCTGACATGATATAGCTTTGCCCTTGCGACCAATTATCTGGCGTAATGCAAAACTCCGAACCATGGGTAACTAACAAAGGAAAAACTGGTATTAAAATACCAATTCCTAACATATCAATAAAAATCGTAATAAATACGGTAAACAATATTTTTTTTGGGTTATACATAAATAATATCTAAAAACATTATACTTTATATTGAGAATAAGCAGGTGGCAAAGGTAACTCATGCCTCTCAATTGAATCGACCGCCATCATAAATGACAGTATCATTATTGCCAAAATTGAAAAGCCAAATAATTTGCGCGCCCAAACAGTATCATTATTACTATAAAAGCCTTTTAGCGCCAACCATACCCACCAGAGACCAACTAAACTACTCAGAACTAAATAATAAATGCCCGTATAGCCCCAGAAATAAAGCTGTACCACGGCTAACAAAAATAAAATAGTATAGATAAGCATACTTATTTTAGCGTGCTTAATTCCCTTACTTATTGGTAAAACAGGAATATTGGCTGCTGAGTAATCTTTAAAGCGAAAAATTGCAATTGCATATGAGTGTGGCATCTGCCATAATGTCAACATAGCAAACAAGATTATACCACCAACATCTAATGTATTGCTAACTGCACAATAGCCAACCACTGGCGGAACCGCTCCAGATACACTACCGACTAGAGTGCCATAAACAGATGTTCTCTTAAAACCAAGAGTATAAACAATAACATAGAAAAACAATCCTACCAATGCCACGATCAAAGTTAAAATGTTTGCAAAATACCCTAATAACCAGCTGCCAACTAATGCCAATAAAGCACCATAAACAAGTGCAACTTTTTTATTGATTAATCCTTTGACCATTACGCGGTTTTGGGTACGATGCATCAACTTATCGATATCGCGATCGATTACATTATTGAATACACAGCCACTAGCAATTACTAATGATATTCCTAATAATGTAACAACAAACAATAACCAGTTAACATTATGCTGAGAAGCAAGTAAGAATCCACCAGCAACAGTAATAAGATTACCAAAAATAATTCCAGGCTTGGTAATTGAAATATAATTCTTTAGCAATTTGAATCTCGTAAATAATTCATCATATAAACTTCTTGGCTATTATCTAACCAAGATATAAAAATGGCTAATCACCAGAAAACCCAGTGATTAGCCATTACAACTGACAAATCAAACCAAAAGTTAGAAGCCACTATTCATTGTGGTATCTGGCATCATATTGGTATGTAAGTTTGCCATAATCCATAGTGTACCAATTACAAGAATTAACACTACAACCATGGTAAAAATAAATGATAGCGTGTTTCCAGAAGCTTCGCCCTTGAAAGTTAAATGCAAGAAATAAATCACTTGCACCAATAACTGAGCAACTGCTATCGCCATTACTACCAAAATTAAGCCATGAGTATCCATTGAATGGTTAACCACTAGATAATATGGAACAACTGTTAGTAATATTGAAAGGATAAACCCAACAATATATGATTTTACAGAGCCATGATTTTCATGATGTTTACTCATTTTACATAACTCCCATCAAATAAACAACTGTGAAAACAAAAATCCACACGATATCTAAGAAATGCCAAAATAGACTTAAACATGCTAATTTACGGCTTACCATTGGAGTTAAACCAAATCGAGCAACTTGAATCATCATCATAACCATCCAGATAAGACCACAAGTAACATGTAAACCATGCGTACCTACTAAGCCAAAGAATGCAGATAAAAATGCACTATGACTTGGTCCATAACCTTCGGTAATCAAATGATGAAACTCATTGATTTCCATGCCGATGAATCCTGCACCCAATAAGAAGGTCACGAACAACCAACCTAAAACTTGTGATTTCTTGTCTTTTTGTTCTGCTAACATCGCCAAACCATAAGTGAAGCTACTAGTTAACAATAAAAAGGTTTCGATCATAACATAGTTAAGATCAAATAAATCTTTACCTGCAGGACCACCAAATGTATGCGTATGCAATACTACATAAGAGGCAAATAAACATGAGAAAATAATCAAATCACTCATGATATAAATCCAGAAGCCAAATAATACTTTAGATCTAGCCTCTGCGTCATGATCATGATGATGATCTGAATGATGATTAATTGATTGTGCTGTCATTATGCTTTTTCCCTACGTAATGAAAGTTCTTTTTCTACACGTTCAACTTCTTCAGCAGAAACCCAGTAGTCAATATCCTGATCAAATGAACGCGCCACGATACAAGCAAAAATACCAATACCACTAGCGATCACCAACCACCATATATACCAAATTAAACCAAAACCAAGGAAGAAGCCAAATAACCCAATTAACACACCGATACCAGTATTTTTTGGCATATGAATTGCTTCATATGGTTTATTCTCAGGGAATATTTTCTTACCATGTTTATGATCCCACCATGGTTCTAAGCTATCAACATGTGGCACATGTGCAAAATTATAGAATGGTGGCGGTGACATTGTTGACCACTCAAGAGTACGACCATCCCATGGATCACCAGTATAATCTTGGTTTTCTTTTGCTTTCCATACACTTACCACGATTTGTAAAACTTGGAATCCAATACCAACGGCAATAATCAACATACCGATGAATGCAATTACAAACAATGGATGCCAACCTGTTGATGCATCATAGTGGCTTAAACGGCGCGTAGCACCCATGAAACCCAATACATACAACGGCATAAATGCAATGTAGAAACCAACTAACCAGAACCAGAATGATAATTTACCAAATTTCTCATTCATCTTAAAGCCAAATGCTTTTGGACACCAGAACGTTAAGCCTGCCATTACACCAAATACTACACCACCAATAATTACATTGTGGAAATGTGCGATTACAAATAAACTATTATGTAGGACGAAATCGGCACCAGGTACAGCTAATAATACACCCGTCATACCACCTACCGAGAATGTGATGATAAAACCGATAGTGAAATACATAGGAGCGGTAAAAGTAATCCGTCCACGGTACATGGTAAATAACCAGTTAAATATCTTCACCCCTGTTGGAATCGCAATAATTGTCGTTGCAATACCAAAGAACGCATTAACATTCGCACCCGCACCCATCGTAAAGAAGTGGTGTAACCACACGATAAACGATAGAATTGTGATTGCGGCTGTCGCATAAACCATTGTTGCATAACCGAATAATGTTTTACGTGAGAACGTTGAAGTAACTTCAGAGAACACACCAAACACCGGTAATACCAGAATGTATACCTCAGGATGACCCCAAGCCCAAATCAAATTAACGTAAAGCATCGGATCGCCACCAAATTCATTAGTGAAAAAGTGGAAATCTAAATAACGGTCTAGCGTCAACATTGCTATCGCGGCAGTTAACATTGGGAATGAGATAATAATCAGGATATTTGAACATAATGCGGTCCATGTGAATACTGGCATTTTCATCAATGTCATACCAGGACAACGCATTTTCAAAATTGTCACGAAGAAATTAATCCCCGAAATGGTTGTTCCAATACCCGATATCTGGAGCGACCAGATATAGTAATCCATCCCGACCCCAGGACTAAATTGATTCTCTGATAATGGAGCGTATGCAACCCAACCAGTTTGTGCAAATGAACCCACGATCAATGATAGCATCACTAATACCACACCAATCATGAATAACCAGAAGCTTAATGAATTCAGATACGGGAACGCCACATCGCGCGCACCAATTTGTAATGGCACAACAATGTTCATCAAACCAATCACTAGCGGCATTGCCACAAAGAAAATCATAATCACACCGTGAGCGGTAAAGATTTGATCATAGTGATCCGGTGGCAAGAAGCCATAATTACTACCAACAGAAATTGCTTGTTGCGTACGCATTAATGCGGCATCAGCAAAACCACGCAGTAACATGATAATTGCTACGATGATGTACATCACACCAATTTTCTTATGATCTACCGAAGTAAACCATTCGCGCCATAAGTAACCCCATTTTTTAAAATAGGTTACCAATAGCACAGCTAACAGAGCGCCACCAACCATGCCACCGCCGGCAATAATTGCAGGTGGTTCATGAATCGGAATCGCATCCCAATTTAATCTACCTAAAAAATCAATCATTTTGATATCCTATAAATTAATTAGAACTCATTGAGCTCATATCTTCCATACCAGGCATCATGAATTTCATCATGATATCGTCAAATAAGTTATTTGACACTGAACCAAAGAATTGCGGCTGTACATACTCGCTTGGTTGTACCAACTGCTTATAAACATCTGTTGTCAATTCTGGTGAAGATTTAGTTTGATTAACCCAGTTATCAAATTCATCTTGACTTACTACGTGTGCTTTAAAATGCATACCATTGAACCCAGCACCGCTAAAGCCATAACCACGACCATCATAGATACCTTCTTCGCTAGCAATTAAATGTAATTGCGTTTGCATACCAGCCATAGCATAAATTTGCCCACCAAGCTGAGGAATCATGAATGAATTCATAGGCGCATCGGCTGTAACTTTAAATTGCACTGGTGTATTAACAGGCAACTCTAAGTAATTGATTGTTGCGACATTATGATCTGGATAAATGAATAACCATTTCCAATCAAGCGCAACCACTTGAACCACTACTGGTTTATTTTCATGTTCCAATGGACGATATGGATCCAACTTATGCGTAGTTTTCCATATTATGATACCAAGAATTCCAACTATAATGATTGGAATACCCCAAATTGCAACTTCAATTTTATTACTGTGATGAAAATGTGGATCATAAGTAGCTTTAGTATTTGAAGCACGGTAACGGTACGCAAATACTACAGTCATAATGATCACTGGAATCACCACCAACAGCATTAAAAATAAAGCTGTAAAGATAAGATCTCTCTCATCTTGACCAATTTCCCCTTTTGATTGAATCAATACTAGATGTTCACAACCTGTCAACATCATTGACCCAGCAAAAGCATAAATCGCGATAATAAAAGATTTAATTTTATTCATCGATTAAATGATCCTTCGTGAATTATTACAGGATAATACCACCCACATGAGTGTATACTACATGCAATTATAGCACACCATGCTAGTCAAGTATTTAAAAGATTAGAAATTTAGAGAAGAAGAAAAAACATAAAAAAGAGATAAGTTATTAATTCAAAAACCATTAGGTGGTTTTGCGAAAATTCCACGCCTCAATTTACATTAAAATATGTGTGCCTTTTTACAACAAAACCCCTAGTCATAACTAGGGGTTTCTTAAATTAACGATCTAATTCTTTAGAGTCTTGTTCTTGCTTATCAACTGATGCTGTCACCAGTTTAACAATCAAAAACATACAAATCGCCCATGCTAGAAAAATCATTTTTTATCCTTTCCTAGTACATTGAATTAGAATTTTCTTCAATTCTAGCTGTAGTTAACTTACCGCGCATAATGCGATATACCCAAGAAGTATATGTTAACACAATTGGAGTGAAGATTAATGCTGCAACTAACATCAATAATAATGTGTGCTCTGAAGAAGTTGCATCCCATGCCGTTAAGCTACTAACAGGATTAGAGCTAGAAGGCAATACGAATGGGAATAATGATACACCAGCAGTTAAAATAATACCAGCCATACCAATACCGCTAAATACGAATGCAACACCAGCTTTTAGTTTGCTATTGAAAACGATTGACAAAATCAATCCAGCAAAACCCAATACTGGAGCTAAAATAGCTACAGGGTAAAGTTTATAATTATTTAACCATGCACCTTGCACCACTTCTACAGTTTTGAACAATGGATTAGATTCACCATTTGGATCAAGATTTGTCGCAACATAACCGTTGATATGACCAATCCATAGACCGCCAAGAGCAAAACCAAGAATTGCAATCGTAGCAAAAATAATATTTGCCTTACGCGCACGAGCTTGCATTGCACCTTCAGTACGTAATGTTAAATAAACA
Source organism: Pseudomonadota bacterium (assembly GCA_003962985.1). Taxonomy (GTDB): domain Bacteria; phylum Pseudomonadota; class Gammaproteobacteria; order Burkholderiales; family UBA11063; genus Aquella. The sequence goes on from RXKA01000124.1 coordinate 10,974, forward strand.
CCACCATGAGCAGCTGTCATTGCAAATGATACCACACCACATAATAATGCAAATGGATTTAATAATCCGATAAAACCTAATAGCGGATTTACTGCATCGCTAGTTAAACGCATACTATTATCATAATGGAATGGAACACCTTGGATTACATTACCAAATGCCACACCAAACAATAATGGAGGAACTGCTGAACCAACAAATAATACCCAATCCCATGTACTACGCCATTTTGGATTTTCGATTTTTGAACGATAATCAAATGCAGGAGCACGTAAGAATAAAGTCCATAAAACCGCCAAAATTGCGATGTATAACATAGAGAATGAAGCAGCATATACTAAAGGCCATGCTGCAAAAATAGCACCACCAGCAGTAATAAACCAAACTTGGTTACCATCCCAGTGAGGTGCAACAGAATTAATTGCTGCACGACGCTCAGAATCAGTTTTGCCTACAAATGGCGACAGAGTACCAACACCCATATCATGACCATCCATAATCATAAGCCCAATTAGCAATACGCCAACCAAAGCCCACCAAATAAAACGTAAAATTGCGTATTCCATTTTATTTCACCTGACCTTTTTCAAACTGATATTTACCAGTACCTAAGCTTGAAGGACCCAATTTTGCATATTTAAACATTAACCATAATTCTACGATTAATAACGCTGTATAAATCACAAAGAATCCAGTTAATGAGAAGATTAATTCACCACTAGTTAAACTAGAAGCAGATTGATACGTCGGTAAAATACCATAAATTGTCCACGGTTGACGACCATATTCAGCAACAAACCAACCAGCCCAACAAGCTAACCATGGTGTAGGAATCCACCACAAAGCCCATTTTAATAGCCAAGTTTTGGTTTCATATTTAGTGCTTTTACCATATGAACTCCATACAGCAAGAGCGAATAAAACAAAATATGAGAAACCTAAGAAGAACATTAAACGGAATGAATAGAACAATGACAACATATTAGGCACTGTTTCTACTGCCGCTTTTGAAACCATATCTGGAGTAACTTTAGTTAAATCATCCGTATATTTTTTCAATAACAAACCATAACCCAAGTATTCTGAGTTAGCTTTTACAACTTCAGCCAATTGAGGATTATGTGGGTCTTTACGTAATTGTTCTAACAACAATAACGCTTGTTGACCTTTAATAATCTTCTCTTGGTTTTCAGCGATAATTTCTTTAGCACCTTTAATCGGAGTAGACAAATCATGATTTAATACCAAGCTACCTACATAAGGAATACTGATATCAAATGTATTAGTCTGTTTCTCTTGATCTGGAATAGCAATCAAAGACCAACCAACTGGAGCTTGTTCAGTTTCCCAAATACCCTCAATTGCTACTAGTTTAGTAGGTTGAGCATGGTAAACATATAAACCAGATTGGTCACCCATGATGATAACTGCAACAGAAGAGAATAAACCAAATAAAGCAGCTACTTTAAATGAACGACGTGCAAAAGGCAAATCTTGTTTTTTCAATAAGTAGAAAGAAGAAATACCCAATACAAATACAGAAGCCGTTACATAACCCGCACATACAGTGTGGAAAAATTTAGCTTGTGCAACTGGACTGAATAGAACATCAAAGAAGCTTGATAATTCCATACGCATAGTAATTGGATTAAATACAGTACCCACTGGGTCTTGCATCCAACCATTTGCAACCAAAATCCATAATGCAGAAAGATTTGAACCTATTGCTACTAAGATAGTAAAGAACAAATGTTGCTTTTTAGATACACGATCCCAAGCAAAGAAGAACATACCAATGAAAGTTGATTCTAAGAAGAATGCCATCAAACCTTCAATTGCCAATGGTACACCGAAAATATCACCCACATAGTGAGAGTAATAAGCCCAGTTTGTACCGAACTGAAATTCCATTGTAAGACCAGTAGTAACCCCGATAGCGAAGTTAATACCAAATAACTTACCCCAGAATTTCGTCATATCTTTATAAATCTCTTTACCTGTAACTACATATAGAGATTCCATGATTACTAACAACCATGTCATACCCAAAGTTAAAGGTACAAAGATAAAATGGTACATTGCCGTTATCGCAAACTGTAGCCGCGATAAATCAACTAGTGTTTCCATAAATTCACCTCAAAAATTAACGAAAAATATGTTCACCTGCAGTTTTGTCATCCAGCTGTGGCGGATTTCTAAACGAGGTATACCACAAACCGGTTAATAAAACCGCTTTAAGAACTAGCAAACAGCAAATTTCTTTCCAGTATTGCTTCATCATTGTGAGCCCTTTCACAAATACACCTATTATTTTAACATACACCGTAGATTATCCATATTTTTTTTATGGAAATACCCTACTACCCTAGTAAACCTTTATTATAGCGCTAACTAACTCCATATGCAAATTATATATTTATAATAAAAAATACCCATCTAAATCAATAGATGGGTATCGTAGAAATTGGTGGTTTACTCTTCTGGAGTAAAACCTTTAATTTGTTCTTTTAACAAATTGCTAGTGTGAAAAGATACAACACGACGGGCGCTAATTGGAAATTCTTCTTTAGTCTTTGGATTACGACCAATTCGCGGACTTTTATCGCGTAAAACAAAATTACCAAAGCCTGAAACCTTTACCTCTTCGCCATCTTCTAGGCTTTTCGTCATAACATCAAAGAAATCTTCAACTAAACGATAAGCATCCATTCTAGTTAAACTTGAATTGTCCATCACAACTTGGATTAATTCATTTTTAGTTACTGTATTACTCATAGTATCCTCAATTTAATTATCTATTACGTAAATTTTAAAATTTATAGCCCACTATTAACCAATGAACCAACTAACTATCTTAACTCTGCGTTAAATTTATTCTTTGCCAGAGTTTTTACTTGCTCAAGAGCAGCATTCACTTCATCATCACTAAGAGTATGATCTCCTTGGAAAACAAAATTCAATGCAACGCTTTTTTCGCTATCACGCAAATTACCACCAGTAAACACATCAAATACAGCTACATTATCCAAATTTGGCAACTGCAAATCATTAATGTCATTCATAAACACGCCAACCTGAACATCTTTATTAAAGACAAAGGCTAAATCACGTGATACTTTTTGATATTTACTTAAAGCGCGTAATTCAAATTGCGTTTTCATTGACAATAAATCAACATTAAGTTCAAACACATACGGCATACTATCTAAACCTAATTGTTGATTATATTTTGGATGAAGTTGTCCAATACACCCAATCACAACATCATTCACAATAACTCGTGCTGAACGCCCAGGATGATAAATTGGAGGTAACTCGCTACTATCAAGCATAAAATCAGGAAATTCAGCTAATAACTCATCCAAAACAACACGTAAATCGTAGAAATCAACTACGCGTGGTTTTTCTAGCCAATTAAGAGGCGAGATTTTACCATAAATTAAACCCGAAAGGTAAAGAGGTTGTAATTCAAGAGCTTCACCATGAAAAACTCGAGCTAACTCAAAAACTTTAACCTGCTGTGAACCGCGATTCACATTTGATTGTAACGTCTTTACTAAACCAGCCAATAGGTTAGTCCGCATACAAGACAACCCTGCTAACGGATTTTGTAATCGTACAGGTTTTGCAACTTCATGAGCAAAGATTTCTGCATATTTTTCTTCAATAAATGCATAGCTTACGATTTCATTAAATCCGTAACCTAACAAAATATCTTTATAACGCGCAAAAGCAGCTTGTTTAGGATCTAAATAATCAAAGGTATAAGTCAAGTTAGGTAATTTTGCTGCAATCCGATCATAACCATAAACGCGAATTATTTCTTCAACTATATCTTGCTTAATACGTAAGTCAAAGCGATAACTTGGCGGTATAACTTCTAAATTATCACCATCAACAGTTAATTGACAACCTAATTTAGTTAGAATATCACAGACTAAATCACGCGCAATATCTTCACCCACCAAACGGTTAATTTCACTAAACTGAAGTTTAATTGCTGGCAATGCACTTTCTACTGCCAAGAAGTGAATATATTCACCAATTTCACCACCACAAATCTCTAAAACTAATTGTGCGGCTAAATTAATTGCATCATGCTGTAGTTGACTATCAACACCACGCTCAAAACGAAATGCTGAGTCTGAATTAACGCCATATTTACGCGTTTTCCCTTGCACAATGTCGGGAGTAAAATAAGCACTTTCAAGTACTATATTGGTAGTAGCAGTAGTTACACCAGAATCTAAACCACCCATCACCCCAGCAATTGCAACTGGCTGATTCAAACCATTAGTAATTACCAAGGTATCATCCGCTAGAGTAGCTTTAGTTTCATCTAAAAGTATAAGTTGTTCACCATTCTGTGCCATGCGAACAACAATACCGCCAAATAATTGGCTGGCATCAAATGCATGCATCGGTTGCCCTATGGTTAACATTACATAATTAGTGATGTCCACTAATGGTGAAATACTGCGAATACCGCTACGTTCTAAAATACGCATTAACCACGTAGGTGTAACAATATCATTTTTAACTGAGTTAATAGCCAAGCCAACATAGTGCTGACACCCATCAGATGCGCTAACATTTAGAGTTAGTTCAGTTGACAGTTTACTTAAATAGCTCTTATATTCAGGTACTGGTTTAATTCGAGCACCCGTTAATGCTGCAATCTCACGCACTAATCCTTTGTACGAAAGACAATCACCACGGTTAGGCGTAATTTTAAATTCAACAATTACGTCATCTAAATCCAAATACTCACGAATATCCATACCAATTGGTGCATCAGCAGGTAATAGTAATAGCCCATCCACATCATCAGGACAACCAATTTCATCACCACTACACAACATACCATAAGAGACAATACCGCGCATTTTGCGTTCAGCTATTTTGAAATCACCTGGTAATACTGCGCCAACTTTAGCACATGGCACTTTAACGCCAACTTTTACATTAGGTGCACCACACACTATTTGCAATAGTTCTCCACTATTGGCATTAACTTTACATAGTGATAATTTATCAGCATCAGGATGCTTCTCACATTCAACCACCTCGGCAATAACGATACCACTAAAAGAAGGAGCAACTGACTCTTCACCCTCAACTTCAAGACCTGCCATCGTTAAGCGCTGGAGGACATATTCTTTATCTAGTTTATCAACAAAAAAACTTTGTAAATGATTCCATGAAATTTTCATCTTAACATCCCTTAAATTGACTTACAAAGTCCAAATCATTTTCAAACATTAAACGTAAATCAGTAATGTTATATTTCAACATAGCCAATCTATCAATACCAAAACCAAATGCAAAACCTGTGTATTTTTCAGGATCAATATTCATATAGTTGAGCACATTTGGGTGTACCATACCGCATCCACCAACTTCAAGCCATTTACCAGTTTTGGCAAAATAAATATCTATTTCAGCAGAAGGCTCAGTAAAAGGGAAGAATGAAGCTCTAAAGCGTACTTGCATGTCATCATCTTCAAAGAATTTACGCATAAATTCAATAATTACACCTTTTAGATTAGCAAAGCTAATTCCTTGATCTATCCATAATAATTCCATTTGATGGAACATCGGTGAATGAGTGGCATCCATATCAACGCGGAATACTCGTCCTGGTGCAATAATTTTGATCGGTGGCGTATTTTTTTCAGCATAGCGCACCTGAATTGGTGACGTATGAGTACGTAGTACATTGCCTGATTCGGTATAAAATGTATCTTGCATCGCGCGCGCTGGATGATTATCAGGAATATTTAGCGCTTTGAAATTATAATAATCTGTTTCAATCTCTGGACCATCAGCAACAATAAATCCCAGCTGAGCAAATAATTTAACTAACCGATTTAATGTAAGACTAACAGGGTGTAAACTACCACGCCCAGCATCACGTCCAGACAGGGTTACATCTATCTTCTCAGTTGCCAGTTTATTATTCAGTTCTTCTTGAAGTAAGTGTTCTTTTTTTTCAGTAAGTGCAACCTCAAATTGACCTTTAACCTGATTTACTTCGGCACCGAATGCTTTACGATCGGCTGGTGCAATATCTTTAAGCTTCTGCATAAAAGCAGTAATCGCACCTTGTTTACCAACATAGCGCGCTTTAAACTGCTCTAATTCATGCAAAGAATTTACTTCCTGCATTTGGCTTAATGCAGTCTGTAATACTTGTTGTAATTCATTCATATTCTATTCCTATATCCTGAATAATCTATTATATGCCCAATTCAATTTTATGTTGCTTAACTATTTCCAATGCATCTTGATAATGCGGAACAAGTCTTGGTATTAACAAATCGCCACGGTGAATTAATTGTAAATCTTCATTCAGCATTTCTTTTTCAAACCAATCAATTAAACCATACCACATATCACCAACCAAGATTAATTTGCGATTATCAATTTTCTTTACTTGCATTAATTGTAGAACTGTCAAAATTTCCAATACTGTACCAATACCACCATAAAATGCAACAAAGCAGTCACTAACGGCAGTAAAATGCTGTAAACGAGTAAAAAATGTCTTGTGAGGAAAGCTTTCATCTACATAAGGATTAGTAGATTGCTCAAAAGGTAACTCGATGTTGATACCAACTGATTTGATTGGTGAGTTTGGTAATTTGCCTTCCATAGCACCTCGGTTTGCCGCTTCCATAACACCAGGCCCACCACCGCTAACAACATTGCACTCAAGTCGTGCCAAGTTTTTGCAAAATTCAACTACTTCGGTATAACGTGGATTAGTTTCTGGTATTCTTGCTGAACCAAATACTGTAACGGTATAACCATCATATGGAGGATAGAAATCAACTAACTCATCCGTTAAATCCCACACTTTTTCCAATGAGTGCACAACCCGTTCTTGTATTTGCTTATCACTGATGTGTATTTTGTCCATCTTGCATCCATTAAGAGAATATTGTCATTAAATCTACAAATAAGCAATTATGAATAACTGTAGTTATTTTAAGCAAAAAAAATGAGGACTATTAGTATAGCCCCCATTATTATAATCTAATTCTATTAGATTAAGCTAATTTGCTTTTTGCAATCTCAACGAATTTTGCAAACGCAGCTTTATCATGAATTGCCAAATCTGACAATACTTTACGATCTACAGCTACTTCAGCTTTTGCCAAACCGTTAATGAAACGGCTATAAGTTAAACCTAACTCACGGCAACCTGCATTAATACGCGCAATCCATAATGTACGGAATTGACGTTTTCTTTGACGACGATCACGATAAGCGTATTGACCAGCTTTCATAACCGCTTCTTTAGCTACGCGGAATACATTTCCACGACGACCACGATAACCTTTAGCTAATGCTAATATTTTTTTGTGACGTGCACGAGCTACGACACCACGTTTTACTCTAGGCATTCTAAAACTCCTCTAATTATGCGTAAGGCAACATGCTACGTACGTGACCGATATCGCTCGGATTCACTTGTACTGTACCACGTAATTGACGTTTGTTTTTAGTTGTTTTCTTAGTCAAAATATGACGTTTGAATGCTTTAGAACGTTTGATGCCGCCACT
>RXKA01000104.1:0-3785 GCA_003962985.1 Pseudomonadota bacterium
TGTTCTGGTTTTCAATACGGATTTACCTTTGATGAAATTATTAATGATGATGATTTTGTAATTGATCGTGGTGATGTTAAGTTTTTGGTAGATACCATGTCATATCAATATTTAGTTGGTGCTGAGATTGATTATGTTGATTCATTTGAAGGTTCTCAATTTACAATCAAGAATCCAAATGCTCAGACTACTTGTGGTTGCGGCTCATCGTTTTCTGTATAAGTTGTAAATGAAGAACAAAATTTACGAGGTATTAATAAATGTTGCGTAAATTTATTGCATTGATATGGCTTAGTATCTTGATGTCATCGACATTTGCTGTTGAACCACCGTCAAGTAGTGCAGATTGGAATTCTACTGCTACGGTTCAAAGTGTAGTAATACAAGCAGACTCTGATTGCAATCATCAATCATTCGGCTGTGCGTATCCTTTTGAATCAAAAAATACATTAGCTAAGCAATCTATCGATGGCAATCATACATTAGAAGCGACCCCAAAAACTGGGGCAAATTCAAGTTATGTTAACCCAAATAGCAATACTTATGATCAAAATGCTGTGGCTAATTTTAATATAACTAATGCTAATCAGTCTACATTGCAGTCATATTCGCCAGTACTCAATAATCAAAGTACAAAAGACATGTTGATTCAAAATACAACTATTCCATTTAAGGCTAGTAATAGCACTTCCCTTAATGTTGGGACTAATAAAGTAGAATTCAACATATCATACTAATATTCATGGAGCTATAAATGAATAGTATCAATTATCAATTATATTCAATGTTAATTGGGTCGTATTTGCTGGGATCATTATCCTTTGCAATTATTGTCTCTAAATTTATGAAAATGGATGATCCACGCAGTTACGGTTCAAATAATGCTGGTGCTACCAATGTTATGCGTAGCGGTAATAAAAAAGCAGCAGCATTAACACTGCTAGGTGATTTACTTAAAGGGTTATTGGTTGTATTAATTGCTCGTTATATCCTCGGTGACCAAACAGGTGCTGATGCTATAGTTGGTTTTTGTGGTGTTATGGTCGTGATTGGTCATATTTACCCAATCTTTTTTAAGTTCAAAGGTGGTAAGGGGGTTGCTACTGCAATTGGTGTTTTATTGGGGTTTAGCCCATTATTAGCACTGCTACTCTTGGTAACATGGTTTGCGGTATTTAAATTATCTAAGATTTCTTCGTTAGCTGCGATTGTTGCTACTTTAGCATCACCACTCTATGCCTACATTTTGATGGGTAATTCATCTTATTTTGGTGCAACTGTCATGGTTGCGTTCTTTGTGATTTATAAACATAAAGGTAATATAATACGTTTATTAAGTGGTAAAGAGCATAGCTTTAAAAAAGATAATAAATAAAGTTGTATTAAGATTATGAATAAAAAACATAAGAAACAATTAGTTTTACTAGTTAATTTGGGCTCTCCAGCTCAGCTTAGTGTTGCTGCAATTCGTATTTTTTTGCGCGATTTTCTATCTGATAAGCGGGTTGTTGGTTTGCCTCGTTGGCTGTGGTATCCGATACTATATGGTATTATTTTACCTATTCGTGCGAAGAAGCTTTTGCATAAGTATAAATTGATTTGGCGTGATGATGGTTTATCACCGCTTAGTTATTATACTAAATGTCAGGCAGAGAAACTTGCTGTTTGCTGCGATGAAAATACCGTTGTTGACTATGCATTTTGTTATGGTGATAATACTATTAAAGAGCGTTTAATGCATCTCGAAGCACAATATCATTTTGATAGTTTGGTGGTAATACCGTTATATCCTCAATATTCTAGCTCAACTAGTGCGGTTGTATTTGATCAAGTAGCAAATTATTATAGTCGTAGATATTATATTCCAAGTATTAGTTATATAACTAGTTTTGCCGATCATGCAGCTTATATCCAACTATTAGCTAATTCTGTAAGACATCATTGGGATGTGAATGGTCGTGCAGATAAATTGTTATTAAGTTTTCATTCAATTCCAGTCGCATTAGTTGATAATGGTGATACTTATGTTGCTGAGTGTGAGTTAACTAGAGAATTGCTATGTAAAAGCTTGGGCTTAACCCCGAGTGATGTTCTAATTGCTTATCAGTCAAAATTTGGTCGGGCTAAATGGGTAGAACCTGCAACTGATGACGTAATTAAACAATTGGCTAAAAGTACTTCTTCTATAGATGTGATTTGTCCGGGATTTGTTAGTGATTGCTTAGAAACGCTTGAAGAAGTTGCTATTCAGTATCATGATTTATATATTAGTCACGGTGGTCAAAAATTATGCTATATACCATGCATTAATGATAATCCTGCATTTGGTAGTATGTTAAATGAAATTATTAAGCAAAATTAAACTATCATTGATATCACATGTTAGTGATGCTTAGAATTAGTGAGAATTTTTATTGAAAATATAAAAGAAATATAGTTTGAATGTATGTCACTATGTTTCTTATTTTAGGAGCTAGATATGTGTGGTGTCGTTGGTGGTGTTAGTGAACGTAATGTGGTTGCTATAATCTTGGAGGGACTATCGCGTCTAGAATATCGTGGTTACGATTCTGTCGGTGTTGCTATCGTTGATGATAGGCGTGAACTAGCACGCCGTCGGGTGACTGGTCGTGTGGCAATGTTAAAAGATATCTGTCATCAAGATGATTTTCGCGGTCATGTCGGCATTGGTCATACACGTTGGGCTACCCATGGTGGTGTTAGTGAGCAAAATGCTCATCCGCATTTTTCTAATTCAACCTTGGCGGTAGTGCATAATGGGATTATTGAAAATTATGCAGAATTACGTGATGAATTAATCACTCAAGGATATAAATTTGAATCACAAACAGATACTGAAGTTATTGTTCACTTAGTTCATTCAATTTATGTTACAAATGGAAATGATTTACTAAATGCTGTACGTGTTGCAATTAAACGCTTGCATGGGGCATATGCGATAGGTCTGATTGATAAAGATAATCCAGATGTAGTGGTGTGTGCTCGTTTGGGATCGCCATTGATTCTTGGTGTAGGTATTGAAGAAATGTTTTTTGCTTCTGATATATCTGCGTTACTACCTGTTACTCAGAAGGTGGTTTACCTAGAAGAAGGAGACGTTGCTGAGTTAAGGTTAAATAGCTATACGATTTGGGATGCTAATGGTAATTTAGTTAATCGAAGCGTAAATATTAGCGAATTATCTGCATCTGCTAGCGATTTAGGTAATTATCGTCATTATATGCAAAAAGAAATTTTCGAACAGCCCAAAGCAATTGCTGATACGATACAAAGTTTAGGTAATGACTTTGATCCTCATATATTTGGTAGTAATGCGCAGGAAATTTTTTCAACGATTAATAAAGTGCAGATTATTGCTTGTGGTACCAGCTTTCATGCAGGTTTAGTCGCAAAATATTGGATAGAAGAGTATGCTGATTTAGAGTGTATTGTAGATATTGCTAGTGAATATCGTTATCGCAAAGTTCCAGCCTCTCCAGATACCTTGATTGTAAGTATTTCACAGTCAGGGGAAACTGCGGATACATTAGCTAGTGTTAAATATGCAATTGAACTTGGCATGAATAAAACCTTAACTATTTGTAATGTTCCTGAAAGTAGCTTAGTTCGCTTATCCCAGTTGCATGTACTAACTCAAGCAGGTCCAGAAATCGGAGTAGCATCAACTAAGGCGTTTACGACACAATTGGTGGTATTGTTGTATTTAGCATTTAGTTTAGCAAAGGCACGCCATCAACTAGCTGCAGAAACTGAGGCTGAATATA
>RXKA01000104.1:3835-7171 GCA_003962985.1 Pseudomonadota bacterium
ACTATTTCTTGGTCGTAATACCATGGCTCCGGTTGCGATGGAAGGTGCGCTAAAGTTGAAAGAGATCTCTTATATTCATGCTGAAGCGTACGCAGCTGGTGAATTAAAGCACGGTCCGCTCGCATTAATTGATAAAGATATGCCTGTTTTGGTGGCAATGCCAAGCAATCTACTTGCGGATAAAGTAGGTTCAAATGTACAAGAGGTTTTGGCGCGTCAAGGACAAGTCTATTTATTTACCGATAGTAGCAATGAATTGGCTAGCAATTGCTATAAAACAGTATCCTTGAATATTCATGATGTACCAGTATATTTGGCTCCTATACTTTACACAATTCCATTCCAATTGCTGTCTTATCATACTGCAATAGCTAAGGGAACTGATGTGGATAAGCCACGCAATTTAGCTAAGTCGGTAACAGTTGAGTAATGGTTTTTAACTGCAAGTAGGTAAATTAGTTCCAATAGAATATAGTTAATCCTATTGGAACTAATCGTGGCTACATTAATCCGTGAAATTTTGAAGTACTGTGATCTTTAGGCAGCAGAACAGAATACGAAGTGTTTAGTTCTGTATGCAACCGTCATGGTGCGCGCCCATTTTGGACGTTTGTGTAATGACTTATCGTAATAGTAAGTCATATTTTTTTGTGTTGTTGTTGCAGAATCTTGATTATACTCATTTTGTGATTTATCAACATTATCAAACGCACGCATTAATTCTTGCGGTTCTTTAATCTTATAATATCTTACCATCTCGCTATAGTCATTAAATTCCAATTTTTTCGGTGTTTTGCGAGTCCAACTAAATTGTCCTTTTTCAAATATAACACTACATGCATCTTTGTTTGATTGTTGCATACGGTTAATGACAACGCGATTAATTAGTTGGCATTCTTTATCTGAAGTACCGCGACATTCTTTATATAAATTAATGGCCATACACATCTGGGCCGAGACGACTAGCATCCTTAATCTCCTTTACGGAAAAGTTGAGTCCCTTTTATCGAATAGAACACATTTAACATTGTTTGATTATACTTATTATTTGGGTACAAATTAACCCAAGGCGGTGATTGTTACATAAGTAAAGTAGAATTGTCAAGTATTAAATTGATATAACATATTGAATATATTGAATATTTATTGTGCAATATAGCAACATCTATTCATGTAATTATTGATTTTGTGTAGATATAATATTTGATATATGTGGCTAAATGATAAAAAATAACATAAATGTATACTGAATGGTACATTTTATTGTTGTATTAAAAAAATAATGTAGCATGCTAGAATAATAACCCACATTGGGTGAGTTATTATTCTTTTAGAGTGTTGTAGAATGTAATAAGTTCAGGGGCTAATTCACATTTAATGTCGATTTTTTCAGTGGTGATTGGATGCGTAAATTGAATATGATGCGCATGCAAAAACATTCGTTTTAGTCCTTGCTTAGCAAGTAATTTGTTGAATTCGAAGTCTCCATATTTATCATCTCCTGCAATTGGAAAGCCTAGAAATTGACAATGAATACGAATCTGATGGGTACGACCTGTTTGTAAATTAGCATTTACCAGAGTGTAATCAGTGAACTTTCTAACCGTTGTAAAGATCGTATGAGCAAATTGACCATTCACCTGATCAATTTTTACTCGACGCTCACCATCTTTATTGGTATATTTATAGATTGGAGCCTTAACATTCCTTTTCTCATCGCGCCATTTGCCAAGTGTTAGTGCGTAATATTCTTTTAGCATTAAATTATTTTTCATTAATTCTTGTAATAACACGAGTGCTTGGCGTTTTTTAGCCAAAATCAATATGCCTGAAGTCTCTTTATCAAGACGATGTGCTAATTCAAGAAACTTATATTGTTGCGTTTGTCGTAATTGTTCGATTACACCAAAAGAAACTCCACTTCCACCATGGCAGGCAACACCATGTGGTTTATTGATGATTAGATAATAATTATCTTCGTAGAGTATTGGGAAAGTACATGCAGGAATATGTTTATTTGTTGCACTTTTTTCAGCAATACGAATAGGTGGTATTCTAACTATATCATTAAGTTGCACCTTATCACTAGCATCGGCGCGTCCCTTGTTAATACGGACTTCTCCACTACGTATTATGCGATAAATATGACTTTTAGGCACACCTTTTAATACTTTAATTAATAGGTTATCGAGACGCTGATTTTCATCGGCTTCAGTCGCTTGGTAAAAATTTACTTGATTATAGGTTATTTCATTCATTTTATAATTCATTATAGTTTATAATTATAGCTTGGTTGTGTAATAGCTGGCGTAATTGTAACTTATTTGCGTGTGGTAAAGTCAGATACTTGACTGATCTGTGGACTTTATTGAGCAGGTCGCCATACCGAGGTTGAACACTAGCTTTTCTCAGAACGAGCTGGAGAGATATGTTTTTGGAGCCGTAAAGCTAGATATATTCTTCCTAAATGTTTATATTATGCTGTTGTTACAATAATCAAAGATAAAATGAAAGATTAAATAGCTAATTGCTTGTTGGCTCATTATGTAATCAACAATTGCTTATTCTTGTGTTGTGTAAAGATAACAAATAAGGTAGGCAGTTTGTAAATTATTTTGATTGTTTTAAATATCAAACTGATAAATTGGAAGTAAGCTATATGTTTTTATAGCAATAGTTTCACGTGTGCAACTGATGGCAGTGAATAGAGGTGATTTATTAAGTGATTAGCAATTTATGATGTATGCGATATAGTACTATCCCTAGGTTAAAAGTCATATATGTATACCGATAATTGATGCATTCTATTATTTGCATAATGTGTCTTAAGGAGTTAATTAGCCACTCAAAAGGTTATATTAAACATGAAAAGAATGTTATTTAACGCAACGTATGCTGAAGAATTGCGTGTTGCTGCGGTAGATGGTCAAAAATTAATTAATTTTGATATTGAAACCAGCAGTAAAGAGCAGCGCCGCGGCAATATCTACAAGGGTTTTGTAACTCGCGTAGAACCATCTTTAGAAGCCTGTTTTGTTGATTATGGAACGGATAAACAAGGCTTTCTTCCATTCAAAGAAATTGATTTCCGTTATCTACCTGAAGTAAATGGACACCGTGGACGTGATTTTTCAAAATTACCATTAGGTACTGAACTAATTGTTCAAGTTGAAAAAGATGAGCGTGGTAATAAAGGTGCTGCATTAACGACTTACATTACGTTACCTGGTCGTTATTTGGTATTAATGCCAAATAATTCTCGCTCGGGTGGAATTTCTCGCCGTATTGAGGGTGAAGAGCGTGATGAACTAAAAAATTTAATGACACAATTGGATA
>RXKA01000145.1 GCA_003962985.1 Pseudomonadota bacterium
AAGCCTCATTCTTGGGGAGGACTACGAAAGTCCGGGCGCGGAGAACATCCACAGACGGACGGCCAACACCAAGCACAACCCCACCAAGAAGATAAATCTTCTTTAGGGTAGCAGACGGGCCGGTGGATGGCTTGCGTCCGGGCTTCAATTTGGGAACACCCTTCAGGGTGAGTCCGTAAATGGACGTAGTGGGGGCGACGGTGGACGGGGCCGAATCGGCACCCACAACAGTAGTAGAATTATCAGTCATAGTTTTTAATTTTAAGTTTTTATCGTTTGGAACTCCCTGCCACTCGGCGCTTCGTTCCTTTCGTTGTGAATACCTTAACAGGGATCTTTGATTTGTCAACTCTTTGGCCAAAGGTTTTTTAAAATAGCTGTAAGTCGTTGAGTTACAATAGTTAGAAAATACAAAACCCAGTGAAGTATATAAAAAAACGCGACCGAAACAGCCGCGCTTACAAAATCAAGAATGGATTCGATTTTTGAAAACAAACTATTCATAGTTTATCTAAAAAATCACTCAGAGCAAAAAATTCCTTGTCCCGTGCCGCAATTGATTCAAAATAAATTTCTGTGCGCTCTGTGTTTTTGTATAGAATAATTAATGATGGTCCAATACGACTCACGTTACCACTCCTTTTCACTTCCGTTAATTCTTCTAAATTAATAATTGAATCTTTGATTAGTTTAAATTTCATCTTTATTTTTCTCCTTCGATAAAGATTTTTGCATTAATATTTCCGGGCTTAATAAACCCTTCACTTACCAAATAATCTGTAATCTTACGAATCCTTGTACTAAATTCTTCTGGATTAGGTTTGTTTTGTGAATAATTAGCCAACTGTTCGGGGGTGGCCTTGAAAATAAATTCAATAGAACCATCATCACAAACAATAACTTTAGTATTAAAAATAGATAGGGTGTGCATATTATTGAAATTCTTTAAGCTCTACAAACTCAACTAATACAACTTTAAAGTCCCCGCACCTATCCCAATCCTTGTCATACGTATATAGAACCATTAATGGAAAAGTCAAGTCATTAATATATTGTTCATATTCAAGATTTTCTGCCGTGGGATCAGGAATAACAGAACCATCTTCATTAATAGGTTCCCATTTGTCATTGACATCCCAACAGCTATGAACATCAGTTACTAAACCAAATGCTTGACATAAATGCCGGTCAAAATTACTTTCTTTTAAAAGATTGAAAATAAATTCCCGTAGTTCTTTTTGAGATTTGATTAGTTTCTTATTCATGTTTACCATTCATTAATCCCGTCGAAGTCCATAATACTCCCGTGTACCAAATAGTCAACCCCATTTCTCATGCCGCAAATACCTAATATATTAAATACGTGCGTGGCGGCTTCGGGGCAAAATAGAGTAAATAGTTTATCTGCATAACCGATATCTAAATCGTCGCGATTATCTAAACCATAGATGTTAATTATGGTATTAAACTTTTGGCGATCAAAGACTTCGATACTCATTAGACTCCTATCCAATATTCTGAATCATATTTTATGGTTCCCTATGTCCCGCCCGCCGACAATTAGGGCATACTTTACTGTGTCCAACAAACCAATAATACAAATAACTAAACATTGATTTGCATACAATGCAAGACACTTGTACTCTTTCCCCGCTCGTATTTTTATCTTTCATATTATTCTAACACCCCAACATTAAAAGGCGTAAACGTTTTATCACTCAAAAAGACAATTTTACCATCAAACATTTCATAGATATTAGTAACTCTAGCATTCACTGTGTTATTTGGTACACTTGCCCCCTTGCGGTCAAAACCCGGCAGCTTAGACCAATTAATAGTGCAAGTATTACCAAGATATTTACCAATTACCTCATCAAATTTCATACATTACCCCTCCATAAACTACCTCCGGATGATCCCGCAAATATAGATAATCAGAAAATTTAATCTTATTTTCTTTCTCCCATTTGTGACACGCAACCGAATATTCGGTTGTTGAAACAAATTGTGAGCGATTAGGATAAGGAGGGAAATCCTTGTATGTTTTCATGCACCGACTTTAGCACCTTTTTCTTTCGTGTCAACTACTAGAACGTACCTTTTTAGGACAACCATCGCTTCCATTCCACTCACAAACCAAAAGTAATTGTAATTTTCTGTACCAATTGTACCAAAATCCACAAATACTGGATTAAAATACACAAAATATTTAGGTAAAATCGTCTTTAAATTCTCAAAATCAAACTTGGGTAGTCCGTCCACCAAAAGACTTTTTATAATTTCTGTTAAATTGGGCGCATCGGCATAGTGTGTCACCAATTTCTCAACTAATTGATTGTAGAATTCTTCGCCGCTAATAATTTTAATTTGACCATTCATATTATTACCAATCTAAATTTTTCCCCTTATTTTCCTCACTAATTTGTTTTTGAATATCACTAATATCTTTCCTAAACTTATCGTCAAATTCACGCCCCGCTAATCTGGCAACCTCTTTTAATGCTTCTCTATAAAGCGGCGGGGAAATTGCCATAATCCCGCCTAAGACGGCATCATAAGATTCGCGTAAAGAAAGAGGGTTATTTTCCATGTTTATTTCCGATTACTTTAATCTTACCTTTTTCCCATAAATAATACAAACTATTAAACTCCCGCAATCCGCCCGCGTCTTTCAATACTACCCCAAAACTACAATAATCCCAAATTACCTCCCCTTTATTAATGATATCAAAACTAAATTTTAAACAATCACTATCAGTTACCTCAATGATATCTCCTTCGTAAATTTCAATATTATTTATGTCTTTGAGACCCGTAAAGCGTTCAATAACAAAATTATTATTATTGAATATATGATATAAATTATATATTGCATCACCATCTTTAGAGGTATGATATAAATACGGAGAGCAATAAACTGAGTCAAGGAAAACATTCCTTACTTTATCCCACACTCTGAATTTGAGGATACTATTCATACTTTAAAAATTGGTAGTCCCGCCCGGATTCGAACCGAGAATGCGCACCAATCTAGTGCATATCAGAGGTATAAGCTCTGCATTTTACCAATTAAATTACAGGACTATGTTAGATAACTATCCTACCTCATTTTCCCACCTTGTCAACCTCACTTCAACACAATCATTTACGGCTTAAACATACCATCATTAGCAATAATATTATACATAATAGCAACCAACCGATCTTTAACATCAGGAAATTTATTACCAAAAGCGATAGCTTTAATAACCTCTTTTTTATTCTTCTTCCTAATTTTATCTCCAGCACCAGTATTATTACCTAAATTCCAAAATCCATTCCCCAACTCAAAAGCATTTTCAATCAAAACAAGTTGAGTCAAACTAAAATATTTATTGAAACTATTAGGAATTGCTTCTTTTCCATCAAGAGTATATCCGAGATCATAAGTAAATTTATTTTCAATAGCAATATTATTATTGAATAAAGTACACGATAGCATCAAACTTCCCAATGCACAACAATTACAAACCAAATCAGACTTCAAAACTGCTTCTCGCAAATTTTCCCCCTTCGGGCGCTAAATCCGTATTTATCTTTAGACGGCGAAATGAAACGCCCCCCGCCGTGGAATAAAACGCTGATTAGCAATTTGATTTAAAACATCGCGGGCGATCAGTACGCGCTTTTCGCGAATGCTCGCGTTGGCAAACAATTCATTGCGCCGGTTAATTTCTGCTTCGTATTCTTGTTGAGTTAAAGGTTGTGTATTCATGTATAGTTAGTGTAGATTGGTTTTC
>RXKA01000198.1 GCA_003962985.1 Pseudomonadota bacterium
ATATCTCCAAGTTGGAGGAATTAATGCAAAACAAGTCTTATCAACAAGTTGTATTATTACTAATAACCATTTTGGTGGTGCCGATTTTATTGATGCAGCTACCAAAAAAGCTAGCCGTAAAACCTTGCTACCGCTAGTTGATGCGGGTGTAGTTCCCGTGGTAACTGGATTTTTTGGTGCAACAAGTAGTGGTGAAACAACTATTTTGGGACGCGGTGGTTCTGACTATTCTGCAGCAATTATTGGTTATGCAGTTAATAGTGAGGAAATTCAAATTTGGACTGATGTCGATGGTGTATATTCGGCAGACCCGCGTGTAATTAAAGATGCTAAATTATTAAAACAATTGTCTTATCAAGAAGCTGCTGAATTGGCGATGTTTGGCGCTAAAGTTTTGCATCCGCGCACTATTCAGCCCGCGATTAGAATTGGGATTCCAGTTCGCGTATTAAATACTTTTAATTTAGACAATACCGGTACAATTATTGCTCATGGTGCAGATAATAGTGATGGAGCTGTTAAATCTGTGACGTGGAAGAAATCTGCACCATTATTAAATATTTATTCTGCAAATATGTTTTTATCAAAAGGTTTTTTACAGAAAATCTTTACTATTTTAGCTAAAAATAATATTTCCGCAAATCTATTGTCTGCATCTGAGGTTAGCGTTTCCATTACCTTAGATAATATTGGACTTTTGGATGATGCACTGATTGCTTTAAATAAATTTGCTAAGACTGATTACTTAGATGGTTTTGGTACTATCTCCTTAGTCGGTGACCAGATTATGAATACTCCATCATTGATGCAAAATCTGTTTGACTTATTACAAGATGCTGGTGTGGTAGTACAAATGCTATCATATAGTGCAAGTAATGTAAACATTAGTGTTTTGGTGCCAAGTAGTAAAATTATGGATGTTGTTCCTTTGATTCATGAACGCTTTATTACGCGAGTTTAGTTATCTAAGTTTAATGCTGATGTTATAATTTACATCAGCATTTTTTGTGAGGTGTTATAGTGAAAAGCGATTATAGAATTATTAAACTCAAAGCGCTACAAGATAATTATATTTGGATTATTCATAATCGACAGTATGCCGTTGTTGTTGATCCGAGCGTTGCGGATATCGTACAAGATTTTTTATCCGATAATAGTTTAGAATTAATTGGTGTTTTATTAACCCATAATCATATTGATCATAATGGTGGAGTTAGACAATTACAGGAATTATATCCAGATGTTAAAGTACATAATTATCTAGGTCGGCATTTAATGGAGAATGAAGTTGAGTTTAACTATGGGTTTAAGTTCAAAATAATTGCGACACCAGGGCATGTCGATGACCATCTTTGTTATTTATTTGAGAACAAGCATTTATTTTGTGGTGACACACTATTTAGCTTTGGTTGTGGACGTGTTTTTAGCGGTGATTTCGTTGCCGCCTATACTTCATTAGAAAAGTTAAAGAGTCTACCTACTAATACGTTGTGTTACCCTGCTCATGAGTATACGTGGAATAATCTACAATTTACACTGCTGACAGATAATAATTCAGATTATTATGCGGATATAAAAGAACAAATTGCTAGCCGTTTGCACGATACAGGTTGTAGTTTACCTGTCGCATTATCCGATGAGTTGCGCTATAATTTGTTTTTGCGTTGTGATGATTTAGCTGTGCAGAATATGATTGCTGATAAGACACAACAAGTGATCGGTGATGGATTGGAATGTTTTGTTGCGCTACGCGAACTAAGAAATAATTTTTAATTAGGAAATATAATTATGAAAATACTACATACTATGCTACGTGTGGGTGATTTAGATAAAAGTATTAATTTTTATACTCAAGCATTCGGTATGAAATTATTACGCCGTCATGATTATCCAGAAGGACGTTTTACATTAGCTTTTATTGGTTATGGTGATGAGGAACATAATTCTGTTATCGAATTAACTCATAATTGGGATACGTCATCTTATGATTTAGGCACTGGATTTGGGCACATCGCTTTAGGTTGTGATGATATTTATGCTGCGTGTGAAATAGCACGACAAAATGGCGGGATTGTAACTCGTGAGCCTGGTCCAATGAAACATGGTACAACCGTTATTGCATTTGTTAGTGATCCTGATGGGTATAAGGTTGAATTAATTCAAATCTAATTAAATGTATGTAAAATTACTATTAAGTGATATGTTTTTAAAGTAAAATTTTGTAAAAATACTCGATTTTATGTGTCCATAAATGGTGTTTTTTGATGATAATCTCATAAAATAGTGAATGTTTTTGGTAGCAAAAGAGTTATCTTTTTTTAAAATGTAGAATTTTTTCACGGCTTTTAATAATAATTCTTCACTAGCGATGTCGTGTAAAAATAATTATATCTTATTGATATAATTTGAATTATGTTGTTAATGGTTGAGTTGTTTGATGGGGGATTTTGGGTGGGTCAAAAAAATATACTAAATTCTTCATCATTAAGTAATAGTTTTGTAATAAAATAGTATCTTGTTTTAAATTTTTTATAGGTATCGGCGTATGAAAATCCTTGCCACTAATGTCTATGTAGGTCCTAATATTTATGCTGGTTTCCCAGTTATCCGTCACGTTATTGATTTGGGTGTGTTGGAAGATTGGCCGTCTGCCAAGTTAGGTGATGATTTTATTTCTAAGTTGATTGCTGCCGTTCCAACTCTACAAGAACATCATTGTTCTCATGGAGAAGAAGGTGGTTTTGTTCGTCGTTTGAAAGAAGACGGCGGAACATGGATGGGGCATATTTGGGAACATGTTACACTAGAAATTCAAATGTTGGCGGGAAGTAGCGTTAGTTTTGGACGTACTCGCGAAACAGGTAAGCGCCCAGGTGAATACAATTTGGTTTTTGAATACAACCAACGCGATGTAGGTCTACGTGCTTGTGAATTGGCGCGTGATTTATTGGTATCTATCCTACCTGCTGAAGTTCGTGCACAAGTAGATCATCAAGTTCCTGAAGATTTTGATTTTGCATACGAAAAAGTGCGCTTTATTCGTTTTGCGCAAAAAATGACTTTTGGTCCTAGTACGCAATCATTGATCGATGCCGCAGTAGCACGTGATATTCCTTTCTTACGTCTAAATGAAGCTTCATTAGTTCAATTAGGTTATGGTAAATACCAAAAACGTATTCAAGCAACGATTACATCAGAAACTAAATTCATTTCTGTTGAATTGGCAAGCAATAAAAGTGCTTCAGCTGCGTTGTTAGATAGTTTGGGATTGCCAGTTCCACGTCAACGTATTGTTGGTTCTGAGCGTGAAGCAGTTCGTGCCGCAGATCAAGTCGGTTTCCCTGTGGTGGTTAAGCCATTAGATGGTAACCATGGTCGTGGTATTTCAATTAACTTAAAATCAGAAGAAGAAGTAGCACAAGCATTCCACGTGGCTAAAGAAGTTTCACGTAGTGTTATCGTTGAGTCTTTCCTAGAAGGTGAAGATCACCGTATGCTAGTTATCAATGGTAAATTAGTGGCAGTAGCCAAACGTGTTCCTGGACATGTTGTTGGTGATGGCAAACATACTATTGCAGAATTGGTTGAAATTGTGAACCAAGATCCACGTCGTGGTGTTGGTCATGAAAAAGTATTGACTCGTCTTGAGCTAGATTACCAAGCTCAACAAATTATGGAGAAAAAAGGCTATACTTCTGAAACAGTATTACCTGAAGGTGAAGTATGTTATTTACGCGATACAGCTAACTTATCAACTGGTGGTACATCAATTG
>RXKA01000159.1 GCA_003962985.1 Pseudomonadota bacterium
TAATGCTTTATAAATAACATTAGGCATGATTGTTAATTGATTAATATGTAAACTACCGGGTTGAAAAGCTAAAGTGGCACGCGCTCCAGTATTGGTATTATAAGCTTGTGAAGCTTCATTTATAGCATCTTGAATACTCTGTGTTTTAATTGCTACATCATTTGTATTCACACTACCGTCTTCATAATCATAATAAGTTGTCGGAGCGTAAAAAGTTAATGTAGAAACACCACCAGATCCAGTACCAGCATCAACAGCTTGACGAACGAAATTAGTAAATTCTGTAGGAGTAATCCACCCAGCAGCACCATTTGTTCCAGAAATAACCATTATTTGGTTACTGCTACCCCATGGACTAGCTGAAACTTTACTAGCTATTGCTGCTGTGTGGCTAGCAACAGTATTGCTTGTAGTATTATAATTACTAGCTAAATTATTAACAGTAACAGTTAATGCATTAACATTATTACTAACTATCGTTACATTACCTTGTAGCGTATTAATGCTAGCGGTGTTTGCCGAGGTGGAAATATTTAAATTATTAATGTTTGCATTAGCAGTATTTACATTATTGCTTACTGTAGTGATATTAGAATTAGCTGTATTTACATTATTACTTACAGTCGTTAAATTTGATTGTAATGTAGAAATGCTTGCTGTATGACCAACGACAGTATTACTTGTAGTATTATAATTAGCAGATAATGTATTGATATTTGAACTTAATATATTAACACTATTACTTACAATTTGTAAATTAGCTGCTAAATTAGTATCTGTAGAAGATAGAGCTTGAATACTAAGAGTGAGTGTATTTATAGACGCTGTATGAGAAACAACGGTATTACTAACTATTGTTAAATTAGATTCTACACTGACAACATTATTACTAACCGCATTAATACTATTAGCAAGATCCGTTGTGTCTGCTGTGCTATTCCCGGTCGGAATTGAAATCCAACGTCCAGTTGAAGAAGGATTTAACGCCCAAAGTAATACTTGATTAGTTTCACTTCCGAAATTATCGTTTACTGCTTTTGTACTTGATGCATCCCAAGTCCATAATCTACCATCTACTCCAATTGTTGTATTACCAAGAGTAATAACTTCAGGATTTATGGTACTTGGCGTTAAAACGCTTAAATTGGTTGTTAAATTAACAACTTTTGGCACTCGTTGTGCAAAACCAGCATTTGGAAACAAAAATCCCAATAAAAGCAATAGAAAAATAAAACGATTCTTTATCATAAAGTTCATAAGAATATACACTTTTTTATAATACTTTAACGTAGCGGCCAGGATTTATAGGTGAAATTGAATTTGGTTTAATATAACTATCATTATTATCAGCGTTACTAACCCCTGAATAAAATTCATACCATCTAGCTGTACCAATTCCTGTTGCATTTCCAGTGTATGGCATAAAATATAATTTTCTATCATAAAAATATGAATTATTTCTTAATTCATTAATTGCTCTAATTGTTACAAGCCCATCTACAGCAGAAGAAGATCCAGAATTACTAATAGAGGCTTTATCATACGCTGGAACCAAATAACTATTTCCTGTACCATCAGAAAATTGTAAAAATGATTTTGGATGTAATACATTCGGAGCAAGTGAGTACGCAGCTTCTTCGGCTATTGGTTTTCTAAATCCGGATATTCCGCCATTTGACGGTAATCTTGTATAGTCAAGATATCCGGTCAAAAAAGTAGTCCAATCCTCATATCTATCTTTAATAGCTAAATCAAAAGAATCATATATAAAATAATTAAACCATCCGCTACTTAGATTACTGCCCAAAATTGGTTCACTTTCAAATACTAGTGGCCATTCATTAACATCGACCGGAATAAATGATGGAATTATATCTGTATATCCACTATGGATATTATTTTGAGTTAATGATTTATTAACTAACCCATTATAAATTATTCCTGTTGAAAGCGGTCCACCACTGCTATAAAATAGTAAACATCCTTTCATATCTGGATATATTGATCTTCCAGAGATTGATATATCAATATTTTGATATAAACTATTATTGTAAATAATGCTTGGAGTAGCTTTGAAATTACGTTTATTGGTGTCAGTGTCCCAAGAACATCCAGTTATTATTTGATTAGTTACTCTTGTGATGTCATAACCTTTACCCTGAGTAAATGTAGAGTCTCTCAGTCCCGATATATTAATAGTTCTAATAATTTTATTTAAATTATCATTAGAATCTTGAAAACCAAAATTACCACCCGCAGAAGAATTTCCAAATTCATCATGAGCTTCTACTACTAAATCATAATCTCTATAAGGGCCACGCGGATAATTATTTAGAGGTGGTATTATATTAATATTTTCATTTATATCAAAGATAAATGTAAGTTTACTTCCCTCTACTGTTGCATCTGGAAATAAACCAGTATATTCCGCATACCATACTGGAGATGGTTTTGTCGTTGGACTTGGTTCTCTTATAGTTATTCTAAAAAATGTTGATTTCCCATCTTCTACATTATTTTTATTAAAACTCCAATTGAAATATGGACTTGGAGATGTTATTGTATCATTAGAGGTTTTATCTAATGGATCGTCTTGTGTGTCTGTGTTATTATCTCCAGATCCACTGTCTGTAGCTGTTAATCCATAAATATTAATTGGATAAAACGGTGAATCTGGTGCAGTTTGCGAAATATCTCCAGCAATATAACAAGATGATAATCCACGACTATATGGATCACTTATTTGCAATTTAGAACTATAAGTAAACAATGCAAATCTATAATATCCATAATCTGTTACTACATATTCATATGTATATGGTCCTAAATTCTCTTTATCATCTACATCAACATAAATTGGCAATAATGGATTTGTGCCCCGGAAACTTTCATCTGTAAATTCTTGATCTTTAGTTACAAATAATGCAAATTTATCAACATTATTTAAATTATCAGCACCCCAACTTAATGTAAATTTCCCTTTTATGTTTTGTAAATTTCCAACAGATCCAAATGTTATATTTAAATTCTTGGGGCAAGAAGGAGTAGTTGTATCTATCGGCGGCTGCGGATTAGTTGTCGGAGCCGTTAATGTAAGAGTATTGTCAATGATATTATATTTTTCTGGTGTGTATTTAATACCAAATACTTTATATGATGTTAAATCATTTTCCTCTACATTAATAGTTCTCCAATATTCACCTGATCCATAAATGTTTGTTCCACTATATAAATCAATTGTCCATACTGCGTTTGCTGTTTTTGCAAAATCGCCAGTTAATTGCAATTTTTGTGGCAATACTATTCTTGAGTACCCAGAAGTAACACCAGTTGCATTAATTCCAGTAAAATATGTTTTTTGAATTTGTGGTTTTCTTATTCCAGAAATTTGATTACTATTAGTTAATGTTGTCGAATCTGGATCATATATGTATGTAGGAATAGTTACTGTTAGTGAATAAATATTTCCAGTTAAATTTCCTGTAGCAATAGAATCTCTAATATTAGAATCTAGCTCTATGTATTTACCAGTATTTCCATCTAAATATGATTTGATTCTGCCGCCAAGTCTTATGAAATTTCTACTCGAATCATATGTTTTAAATATATCTCCCGGTTGTAGTAACGCAGCTTCAGAAGATG
>RXKA01000157.1:0-17626 GCA_003962985.1 Pseudomonadota bacterium
TTTATTATTATAGATGGTTTTAGGATTAGTGCATTCACTGATATTATTATAAATCATATTGCGGCTATAAATATCATTATGACACATTTCTAATTCAGCAAATTGTTGATGGTCAGGGTATGCTTCAGCAATGAATAAATCGTAATTCACATTAACATGTTCTGCAATGATAGTAGGGACATGTTTTGATTTTGGCTCTGTTGTAGCAGCAACATTGTTGTTTTTATTAGAGTTGCCTATTGCATTACTACCACTATTACAGCCAACTAACTGTGTGCCTAATAATACAGAACTTAAAGTGATTAGAATTTTTTTCATAATGATTTATTTCCTTAGCTTGACCAATCTATTGTATAATCGTTTGATTATTTATAGGCTTGGTATTGATTACATCGATTTTATAAGTTGGCGATTGTAATAATTTCTATTCTTAGTCGTCAATATGCTGGCAGACTTATTTAAAAACGTAGTTTTGACTAATGTTATAATAAAAGATATGTAACAAGATGATATTCAAAGTATTTGGGTTTTAACATCTTATGCATGCCCCAAAAATAAGGGCATAGATTTCTTTATGGTTATGACTGTTGCTAAGGGTGGTTTAGTGTTAATCAAAAAATTATTTAGTTTATCATCGGTGGTTGGATTAGCGCTAATTATTTATAATGGGAGTGCTTTGGCGGTATCTAGTTGTAGTGCTTATAATTTACCGTCTGTATATTTGAATAATGCAAACCCAACTTATTTAGTTATGAATCAATTTGCAACTTGTAATGAATCATTACCTGCCAATTTTCGAATAATTGAATCCTATCATATTCTGGCAAGTGGGCAGTTCTCGATTGCACAGTTTAAATATGCAACCTTGGGTTATAGCGATATCATTGATATTGATTTACGTGGTGAATATCATGGGTTTATCAATGGATTACCTAATTCATTTAAGAGCCTACCGAATGATGATATCAACATGTTTAGAACTAGCGCGCAAATTACCGATTTGGAATCAGTTATCTATAATCAACTATTACAGCCACAAGCAGTGGTCGGAATCTATCAGCACAATTTAAAATTAGCTCCAGATAGGAACAAGCTAATTATTTGTAGCAAGATAGAGGATGCGCTTACTGAATCACAAGTAATGGCAAAATTAAAGATTCAGTATTATCGGATTACGGAATTAGATCATCAAGAGGCTAATATTGCGAATCTAGATGCTTTAGTTAGTTTATATGATCATAAATTAAAAGACAATCCGCATCAATGGGTCTATTTACATTGTCAGGGTGGTGATGGACGTACAACTGCGGCAACAGCAGCCTTGATGATGCTCAAACAAGCTGATGTTGGTAGTCTTTTGCCATTCAAGACAATTATGGATGACACACAAAAGATTAGTAACGGTTACCAATTAATACCTAGTTGTAGTGAAATGACAAATATGTCCAATTCATGCCAAGGTTCTTGGCAGCGTTATGCGCGACTCCAGTTATTTTATCAATTTGTGCAAACTCGGAATCATGACGAGTTATTTAGTAGTTGGCTTTTGCGGCAATAAACGATATTATGAACGAATGTATGCTGCTGCTAATGTCCGATGAGTTGAGCTGATTAATCAAATCTAACTGCTTATACTGTTGATTTATTTAGATAATAAAAGTTCAATAATATATATGAATCATGTCAAACTAGTATTAAATTGGTATACAGTCTTAGCCTAGAAGATTAAACAACAGAACCAAGACTGTATGCAACTATTAATGCTTACCTGTGCTACCAAAGCCACCCGTACCACGGTCGCTAGAATCAAAACTATCAACTAAATTAAATTGTGCTTGGACTACAGGAACAATTACCAATTGCGCAATCCGCTCCGTTGGGTTTAAGGTAAAGTCATTATCACCACGATTCCACATTGAAATAAATAACTGACCTTGATAATCTGAATCAATCAAACCAACTAAGTTGCCTAAGACTATACCATGTTTATGTCCAAGACCAGAACGTGGTAAAATCATTCCACACAAATTATTATCTTTAATGTGAATCGCGATTCCAGTTGGAATCAATTCAGTTTGTCCAGCTTTAAGGATAATTGGAGTCTCTAAGCATGCGCGTAAGTCTAACCCCGCTGAACCAGCAGTAGCATAGTGTGGTAGACTTTCTGCCATTTTGGGATCAAGAATTTTAACGTCAATTTTAGTGGTCATAACGGATCCTTGCGATAACTAATTTTAACAATTCAAGCATGTATTTCATTGAAGAACCATCTTTATCTAGGGAAGGATTATATTCCGCAATCTCAAAACCAACTAAATTATGAACATCAATTTTTTCAATTGCCTCGGTAAATTTACGTGTTGAAATACCATTTTCAACAGGTGTACCAACAGCTTTGATTTCATTAGGATCTAATCCATCCAAATCAAGGCTGATACCTACATTACCATTGGTTTGTTGTGCTAGACGATTGTATTCTTGTAGAAATAATTCGACAAAATTATCATCGCTTAACATATCTTGATAATAAATTTTAACTCCAAGAGATTGTAGAAAATCTTCTTCAGGTTTTTCAAATGAACGGATACCAAAATAAACTACATTTTCAGGTTTTAGTTTTGGAGTAGCACTCAAAATGGAGGTCAATTCTTTGTGTCCATGTCCTAATAAATGAGCAACAGGCATACCATGTAAGTTACCTGTTTCTGATGTTTCAGGACGATGCGCATCCATATGAGCATCAATCCAAATTAGAGCTAGATCTTTTTTTTGGCGTTCTAGGTTATAAGCGATTCCACTCCAGCTACCAATAGCACACGAATGATCACCACCAATGAAAATAGGAAAAACGCGCTTAGTAATTGCACGTTCAGCACGATGTGCAACACGGACAAAAAACTCCCGTTGTGCTAATACATCATGACTGCCACCTGTATAAGCTACCACGTCAGAGTCTAATAATACACCTTCCGTATTAGCTAAGGTATTACTAATCTGATATGGTGATGATTCACAACCATTTAAACGTCCACAATTACCAATTGCGCTACCAATTAATTTAATTCTTGTCATAGCATTATCCTGTAAGCAAGCAAAAGCTGGTTAAAAATAACCAGCAATTGTATAAGTTGTCTTCAAAATTAATTTAATACTGAAATTAGGTTTTTTGGATCAGCAATCGGTGGAACCATGTCTACTTCTTGTCCAATCCCATATTTATGTGCCAAATCATGAGTTAAACGTAATACTGAGAAATCCTCAACGGCAAAACCAACTGAGTCAAAAATTGTTACTTCATCAGCATTCTCACGTCCAACTTTGCTACCACTGATTAATTCCCATAATTCTGCATGCAATACTTGGGCTACTTCATCAATGCTTAATTGTTGGATATCACCCTCAACCATTGATTGCTCGGTAAATTCGACTACTACTTTACCACGGAATAAAATATTTTTATCTAATTCAGTTTTGCCAGGACAGTCGCCACCAAGTCCATTAATATGCATACCTGGTTTTACCCAGTCATTTTCAATTACTACCACATGTTTTTTACATGCGGTGCAGACAGTAATAATATCCACACCCTCACAGGCTTCTTTGGCACTATTACAACGAACTAGGGTTAAACCTTTGTCTGCCATATTGCGTTCAAATTTATCCATAGCAGCAGGGTCGGTATCAAAATAACGTACCGTAGTGATTGGGCGAATTAGTTTTAAGGCAAGAGCTTGAAACTCACTTTGTGCACCAGTACCCACTAGTCCCAAAACGCTAGAATCTTTACGTGATAAATATTCACTTGCTAAAATCGCAGTCGCTGCAGTTCTGAATGCGGTAATAGTCGTCATTTCAGATAACAAAATAGGGTAACCATATTTGACTTCATTTAGTTGTCCAGTTGCCACCACCGTTTGTTTGCCCGAAAATGGATTATCAGGGTGTCCATTAACACACTTAAATGAAAAATACTGTTTGTCTGCCGTTGGCATCAATTCTAATACACCACCTGGCACGTGTGCCGCATAACGAGGTGATTTATCAAATTCAGACCACCGAACAAAATCTTCTTTCAGATATTGAATCAAATCACGGATAAAATTGTCAAAACCATGCTTATGCACGATTTGTGCTAAATCTTGTACGGTAACTAATTTCATACTCTATCCTTTCATGTGAGAATATTCCTAATTAAACAACATATTATACCGAATCTTATTGTTTTTTACAAGCTATTAATAGCGGAGTAAATGTGGATTAGTCTCTTAGCGCAATACTTACTCAAAATAGTCAGTTATTTTGGAAATTGTACCTTAATTTTCTGGTTAAGATATGTTAAAATCTGGCATTAAATTTTTAGAATAGTTCTTAAGGAAAATCATGCATAAAATCAAATTATCTCCACGTCGTGTTTCTCGTTCATTAGCCGTACAAGGGTTATATCATCTTCAGACAAATCCTAAATCAGTTAATGAAATTGAAGATTTTTTGCATGGTGCCAATGAAGAGCTATATGTGCGCGCTAATTATGAATTATTGCATTCATTATTGGATGTGGGGAGTAATAATTTTGAACGCTTATTGGCATTATATAAAGAGTTTTCAGTGCGCCCATTAGATGAGGTTCAGCGCGTAGAATGTTCAATTCTTGTAATAGCTGCCGCTGAGTTAGAAACGAGTTTATCAGTACCTGCTGCAGTAGTGATTAATGAAGCAATTGAATTAGCTAAACTATATGGTGGCGAAGATTCATTCAAATTTGTCAATGGCTTGGTTGACAAAATGGCATGGAAATTACGCCCTGATGAAATGCTGAATTCACGTAACAAATAAATTATTAACTAAATAACTTTATCCAGTTAGCATTAACCCGACAGGTGATTTCTTGTTGGGTTTTTTGTTGTTGATTCGCAATCGCTGTTGCGTATGTAAGACAATCATCTGGAGTTGAGTATTCTTGACCTGTCATTGGCATGAATGGGCTATCACTTTCTACTAAAATAAATTCTAGCGGTAGTTTAGCAACTGATTTATAGATTTGCGTATTTGGGTTGGTGACTAAACTACCAATACCTAATGAGATGTTTTTTTTCGTCAATTGGCGTGCCATTTCGCTATTACTATTAAACCCATGGAGCATCCCTTTAAGTGTAGGGTAGCGGGCTATGATTTGTAATAGCTGGTTATATGCACGAACGCAATGAAAAATAATTGGTAACTGGTAATGCTGGGCTAGCTTACAATGTAATTCACATAGGAGCTGTTGATACTCAAAATGTGGCTTGTTATAGTCCAAACCACATTCACCTATAAAGTCTGGCTGGTAGGTCTCAATAATTGCGATAAGCTGTTGTTGATAATTTATCAGCTCTACTTCTGGATCAATAAACCATGGATGAATCCCGATACCTATTTTTGCTAAATTATTTTGCTGACGATATTTATCCAGCTTAATAATGTCTTGTAGATTTACGGCTGCCACCGCTAGCGGACGTGGGGAATTAATTTGTCGTACTGCTTCCAAATGGCAATGCGCATCGTAGACTATCATTGTGATTATTCCACGCTTACTACTTCAAGATGTTCGATTGGGTGATTCAGAAATATTTCGCCAATCTTCTGAAATTTTACAGGTACATCGGTTACATAAAACTTATACGTTCCAGATTCTTGATTAGGATTAATCGCTTGATTTTTAATTAGAATTTGCTCTAATTTATTACAAGCGGTGATAGCTGGATCAATAATCGAAATTTTATCACCAATAATTTTGGCAATTGTATCTTTTATCAGTGGATAATGGGTACATCCAAGAATTAAGCTATCAATTTTATTTTTAAGTAATGGTTGTAAATATTCGCGGGCTACCAAGTCAAGGGCAGGGTGATTAATAAATCCTTCTTCAACCATCGGGACAAATAGAGCGCAGGCTTGCGTATATACTTCAGCATCTGGATTGACAGCGTGAATTGCACGCGGATAAGCGCGGCTATTAATGGTTGCAGGGGTAGCAATTACTCCTATTTGAGTAGAAATAGCGGTACTAGCTTGGGTTCCAGCTGAGATTACATCAATTACAGGGATTTTTCCTGCTAATTGAATTACCGTTTCTTTGGCTACTGCAGAAATGGTATTACACGCAATGATAATCGCTTTTACCTCTTGTTGAAGGAGGAATCTTACGGTTTGTTCGGTAAACTTTCTAATGGTACTAACAGATTTGGTTCCATAAGGGATTCGTGCGATATCACCGAAATAAACTATATTTTCATGTGGTAGTTTTTCCATAATACTTTTGACTACGCTCAAGCCACCAATTCCTGAATCAAAGACACCAATTGGGCTATCTTTTTGTGCCATAGTTAATTACTCCTGAATTTTACGGCGAATTTGCCGAATAATACCATGTAAGAGATCTGCTTCTTCGCGCTCTAATTCGGCTTTATGAAATACATTTTGTAATCGGCGTAAGGTGCGCTCTGGGTTTTTATGTTGATAAAAATCAATTTTTTGTAATGTTTGATCCAAATTATTGAGAAGATGTTGAATGTCTAGCTCGGTAACACGATCTACAGGATTACGGTAGTAGTCAACATTTGGATTATACGTACTATAAATCTCATAACACATTATTTGAACGGCTTGCGATAGATTTAATGAACAATATTCTGGATTACCAGGAATTGTTACCAAACGATTACAGCATTCTTGCTGTTCGATGGTCAAACCATTTTGTTCATTACCAAATACAATGCTAACTTTTTCATTGTTATGAATCGCGGTTAGAATTTCAGGTACTATTTCTTTAGGCGTCATTAAACGGTCATTAAATTCACGTTTTCGTCCTGTCATCGCAATAACGAGCTGTGAATCTTGAATTGCGTGCTTTAAGTTATCACTAATAGTACAATTTTCAACTACATCTTTTGCATTACATGCCAAAGCTAACGAATGATCATCTGGCTGTGTAATCGGTTCTACTAGTGTTAAATTATATAAACCCATAGTTTTCATGGCGCGCGCAGCAGAACCAATATTGCCAGGGTGTGAGGTATTACAGAGGATAATTTCAATATTACTTAGCGGTGTTTTTTTCATAGTTTTTGAAGTTTAAAAAGCCACTAAAAAGTGGCTAATGTTACGATTATTTGAATAATTGGTCATTAATTAAAATGGTTTCTACTCGATCTGGTCCTGTTGAAATAATATCGATTGGTGTTTCAATAATTTCTTCAATGCGTTTTAGATATTTTTTAGCGTTTTCTGGTAACTCTGCATAAGTTTTTAATCCTGCAGTGCTTTCGCTCCAGCCTGCCATTGTTTCGTAAACTGGTTGGCACTCAACCACTGAATCAGAACCAAATGGAAGAATATCATACTCTTTACCATCACGGATATAGCCAACACAGATTTTTATTTCTTCCATGCCATCCATCACGTCAAGTTTAGTAACGCACAAGCCTGAGACTCCATTAATTTGTACTGCACGTTTTAAAGCGGCAGCATCAAACCAGCCACAACGGCGAGCACGACCAGTAACTGAACCGAATTCATTGCCTCTGCTTGCTAGTCCTTGACCAATTTCATCGGTTAATTCGGTTGGGAATGGACCTGAACCAACACGTGTAGTATATGCTTTAGCAATCCCTAATACATAATTAATCATCCGTGGGCTAATTCCAGCACCAGTTGCAGCGCCACCAGCCACACAGTTTGAGGAAGTTACAAATGGATAAGTACCAAAATCAATATCTAATAATGTACCCTGTGCACCTTCAAAAATTACTTTTTTGCCTTCTTTATTTAGGTTAAATAATTTACGTGATACATCTGATACTAATGCCTTGATATCTTCAGCATAAGAGATAACTTCATTGAATACTGTTTCAACATCTAAGGTTGCGGCACCATAATAATGTTGTAATTGGAAATTATAGAAATCAAGATTTTCAACCAGTTTAGCGCGGAAAATATCGAGATTAAATAAATCTTGTACGCGAATCGCGCGACGGGCAACCTTATCTTCATAACATGGACCAATACCACGACCAGTGGTACCAATTTTTGCATTACCTTTTTTAGCTTCGCGTGCTTGGTCAATTGCGATGTGGTAGGGCATAATCAGTGGACATGCTTCAGAAATTCTTAGACGTGAACGTACATTTACACCAATAGCTTCTAGTTCGCGGATTTCCTTAACCAGTGCTTCAGGAGAAACCACCACACCATTACCGATAAAGCATTGTACACCTTCATGCATCATTCCTGATGGTAATAAGCGGAGTACTGTTTTTTTACCGTTAATTACTAGGGTGTGTCCAGCATTGTGACCACCTTGAAAACGTACCACTGCGGCAGCTTTCTCGGTTAACCAGTCAACAATTTTACCTTTACCTTCATCACCCCATTGTGTACCAATGATTACGATATTATTATTTTGCATAGTATAGTTCCCAAAATACGGATTTTTTAACCACTGATTATAGCCTATAATTTTTATATTTGGGTAAATTATTAATTATAGTCTAGGTTAACATCTTCTTTTGTATGGCTGTCAAATTTATTCTAAGGTGTAGTTTTGTCTATAGAGAGTAATTTTAATCATTATTCATCTCATTTTAATCCGGTTTGATTATCGATACCAATTGATGATTTATCGGATAATTATCATGAACTAACTTGCGTGTTAGGTAACATCTTGTTGTGTTTTTATGCTTGAATTTGGATGCTTCTATACATTAATTTGGTGTGGTCACCAATTGATGCATGAGTATCTCAAATTATTACAGAATGTTATATTTATGCACTCATGCATTAATATATATGCATAAATAACTATAGACTTTATTTTGTTTATCGTTTACAATTCGCTCTTCAAATTAAATTATGATAATTTTATGGGACATAAACAATGACTAAATTAAATAAAATAATAATTATAGCTTTAAGTATTATTGGTATGACTGCTTTTGGTTACGCTAACGTAACAAATACAAATAAGCATAATGGTGACAATCATACGCCAAAATTAGGTTCAAGCTTATATTTATATGCACCAGTATTTTGATGTTAAGAGGGTTTCTTAGCAGCAATTAAGATTGTTAGTTGTTAATCCAAAGGATGATTGAAATTAAAAAATGTAGGTTATGAATTTTAACCTACATTTTTATTTGCGAATAGTTTACTGCACGAGGGGATTAGTTCGCATATTTTTGTAATAAATATCCTCGTGTCCAACTTAAAACAGTTACCCCATTTTCTTTAGATGGCAGTACGCCTGAGAATGTCGCGCTACTATTTGTAAATAATCCATCAGTATTACCAAATAATAATGAATTCATAAAAGTACCATTTGCACAGATAGCCTGTGCTTGTAGTTTGTTCCCAGAAATAGTTGTAGAACACTTACTTGCTAGATTATTCTTAAAGGTAGTAGGGTTAAAGTTTGTTGATTCAGCAAGATTTAAGTCATCAGCAGTAAAATAAAAACTATTAATTCCAACAAATGGACTCGTGCTAGTTTGTAAAGTTTGTTTAAATTTGGCCCACGTAGCAGTGCCATCTTGATTCAGAGTGCCATTATCATTGCGCGCCAAAGAGATTACTTGACCAATAACCGTATTATATTTAGCGCTACAGCTATTAATGTTATAACTAGGGTTTCCTTGCAAATTAAGATCTGAAGCAGCTAGCGTAAACCATGGTGCTGTGGTCACCTGATTTGTTGGGAAGATATTTGGAGTCAAGGTCGT
Organism: Pseudomonadota bacterium; assembly: GCA_003962985.1. GTDB lineage: Bacteria > Pseudomonadota > Gammaproteobacteria > Burkholderiales > UBA11063 > Aquella. Next base: position 9,753 of record RXKA01000157.1, read on the forward strand.
AGATGGATATAAGGCGATGCCACTATCTTCCGTTGTATTAGCTACTGTTGCACCAGTTGCAAAACAATCTAGTCCACCATTTTGATTTTCATAATTATATGCTCTAACATATTTACGCGCATCATCAGCACCCAGCCCGAGGAAAGATTTACTATGTACATTGAATGTTTTGCCATTGATGGTAACTGGATATACATTTCCTGTAACGCTTGCTTGAGTATTGGTTGGGAATGCAATTTGCATTGAAGAACCACCGACTTCAAAATCTCCAACTGGTGATTCAATGGTTTTGCTAACGGCTGTATTGCCGCCAAAAACATTGTAATAATAATCGTTGAGGTTAATCCATGTCCAGATACCTTCTTCACTATTACCATTAATTGTTTTAAATTCACCAGTTGCATATCCCATACCAGCAACATATGTTTTCATTGTTTGATAGTATGCTGTTATTGATTCAGTTGAATAACTACCACCATTGCGGGTATCTTCGGTACGCATCCCTGCAGTAGCAAAAAGTTCGGTTTTTACCTGTGATGATTTTAATTTATTTGCGGTAAGCGTTACCTTTTGTGAGTTTAGTAATGGAGCTAATACGCATGGACTAACGTCTGATTCACCTAGACCAACAATTTGTACCTGCTTACCATTCGTTTGTTCAGTACCTCCAGTACAATTAGCTGGTCTTACTCCATCTGGAAGTACATTTTTTCCATCCTTGTTAATTAACTCAATAGTACCATTGCCACTTAAAAAGTCATTTATACCATTATCATTATATTCTTTTTCACTTAACTTAGTGATTTGTGGATAGCCACCATTTCCAGGGATAACTTTATAGAATGATAAACGCGTTCCACCACTTCCAGCATCAAAAATAATCGTATACACGCTTTGTGTTGCAGGCGTAGGTGTGTTGCTTCCACCAGAGTGACATCCAGTTAGAATTGCCCCTGCAATAATTAGAGATGAAATTCTTAGATGATTAACTTTTATGTTCATGAAAATGTCCCTAGGCTTGTGAAATGATTTACATGGCGTTATAATGATACCAGATTTGTATCTTATAACTTTCTACTGTATTCTAACAAGAAATACGATACGGCACAATAGACATTTTTGTCATTATTACATTACTAATTAATTTTAGGTTTGTTGCACCAATCAGTTTGTTTAGTCATATGATGTGTGATGGTCAGAGAATAAAAAAGCTCAGACCAAATTGATCTGAGCCTAATTAGATTAGCTAATCTTAATCAAAGATGATTTGATTATCACGTGCTTCAATTAAAATGGTTTGTTCAGGTAAATATTTACCATTTAAAATTGCTTTTGCTAATGGATTTTCAATTTCCTGTTGTATTGCTCGTTTTAATGGACGCGCACCATAAACAGGGTCAAAACCTACTTCTGCTAATAAATCTAGTGCGTCATCACTGACTTGTAGATTTAATTCTAATTTAGCTAAGCGTTGCTCTAAGCGTTTTAATTGAATTCGTGCAATCTTACGAATATTTGTCTGATTCAAGCCATGGAATACGACCACCTCATCAACCCGATTGACAAACTCAGGACGGAAAAAGTGTTTTAGTTCTTCCATCACGGTAGCTTTAATTGCATCATATGGTTCATGCGCCATACTTTGAATTTGTTGCGAACCAATGTTGGAAGTCATTACAACTACCGTATTACTAAAGTCAACCGTACGACCTTGTCCATCCGTCAAGCGTCCATCATCCAGTACTTGTAATAAAATATTAAATACATCAGGATGAGCTTTCTCAACTTCATCAAGCAAAATTACACTATATGGTTTACGGCGCACTTGCTCGGTTAAATAACCACCTTCTTCATAACCAACGTATCCTGGAGGGGCACCAACTAAACGTGAAACACTATGTTTTTCCATGTACTCTGACATGTCAATTCGAATTAAATGTTCTTCACTATCAAACATAAAACCAGCTAATGCCTTGCATAGTTCGGTTTTACCAACTCCAGTTGGACCTAAAAATAAGAATGAGCCGTATGGTTTGTTTGGATCAGATAATCCAGAACGTGAACGACGAATTGCATCAGCAATTGCTATTACAGCTTCATCTTGACCTATCACACGTTCATGCAACTTATCTTCCATGGTTAATAATTTGTCTTTTTCGCCTTGCATCATTTTGTTAACAGGTATTCCTGTAGCGCGTGAAACAACTTCAGCAATTTCTTCCGCACCAACCTCAGTACGTAATAATTGCATTTGTTTAGTTTCGCCTTTTTCAGCTTGGCTTAGTCGTGTATTTAATTCAGGTAATTTACCATATTCAAGTTCAGCAACCTTTTGCCAATCACCTTTGCGTTTATAATTCTCAATCTCAGATTTTAATTTATCAATTTCATCTTTAATTGATTGCGCACCTTGAATCATTGCTTTTTCATTTTTCCAGATATCTTCTAAATCAGAATATTCTTTTTCTAATTCATTGATTTCAGTCTCAATTATTTCAAAACGTTTTTTACTGGCATCATCGGTTTCTTTACGCACCGCTTCACGTTCAATTTTTAATTGAATTAAGCGTCGTTCTAATTTATCCATGCTTTCAGGTTTAGAATCTATTTCCATCTTGATACGCGATGCGGCTTCGTCAATCAGGTCAATCGCTTTATCGGGTAGAAAACGATCAGTAATATAGCGGTGAGATAATTCCGCCGCGGCTACAATCGCAGGATCGGTGATTTCTACGCCATGATGAATTTCGTACTTTTCTTGTAACCCACGCAAAATAGCAATAGTATCTTCTACGCTTGGCTCGCTAACCAAGACTTTTTGGAAGCGTCGCTCAAGGGCAGGGTCTTTCTCGATATATTTACGATATTCGTCAAGCGTAGTTGCACCAATACAATGTAATTCGCCACGTGCTAGAGCTGGTTTTAACATATTACCCGCATCAATGGCACCTTCCGCTTTACCTGCACCAACTAAAGTATGAATCTCATCAATAAAGATTAAAGTTTGTCCTTCATCTTGTGCTAATTCATTAAGCACTGCTTTTAGACGTTCTTCAAATTCACCGCGATATTTAGCACCAGCCAGTAACGAAGCTAAATCCAAAACTAATAAGCGTTTATTTTTCAGACCATCAGGTACTTCACCATTCACTATACGTTGAGCTAAACCTTCCACAATTGCAGTTTTACCAACGCCTGGTTCACCAATCAAAACGGGATTATTTTTGGTACGACGCTGTAAAACTTGAATCGCTCGACGAATTTCATCATCGCGTCCGATCACTGGATCAAGTTTACCAATCCGTGCACGTTCGGTTAAATCCACCATATATTTTTTCAATGATTCACGTTGGTTCTCACCATCTTGATTATTAACAGTTTGCCCACCACGTAAGCCCATGATGATTTGATTTACATCATCGTGTTTAATATTAAATTGTTTGAGAATTTTACCAACATCACCTTTGTCTTCAAGTGCTGCTAATAAATATAGTTCTGAGGCGATAAAATTATCTTGTAATTTCATCGCAATTTTCTCAGTTACATTCAATAACGCGTTCAAATCTCGTGAGAGGGTAATTTCTCCACCACTGCCAGATACGCGTGGCAATTTATTGATGCTTTCGGTTAATTCTGCTTTAAGTGGATTAAGATTCACCCCAACTTTAGCTAAAATACTTGCTACAGCTGAGTTTTCTTCATTAATCATTGCTAGCAATAGATGCTGCGGTTCAATATAAGGGTTATCTTGCGCTAATGCCAATGATTGTGCTTCTTGTAATGCACTTTGAAATTTGGTAGTAAGTTTGTCAAATCTCATAATATTCTCCTTGATTATTGATATGTTTGATTCATATCAGATTTTATTTCTTGATTATTATGTATGGCTATTTAACTAAAAATCAATAGTATTCATAAAATATTTTAGATATTTCTAATGTGTTGACAGTCTAGATGTCTTAATTACCTATAATCATGTTGTTATTCTTTACTTTTATTTACAATTCTTTACCATTTAGTATAATTTTAATACATTAGAATGGAATTGTTTTAACTCATTGAGTTATCAGCAATAGTTGCTCTAAAGATAAAATTGCACTATAATAGCGGACTAAATTTCTATATAATAAGGAAGTTATGAAAAATATTCAATTAATAGTCAATGACAAGTTGCCAATTGGAATTGCATGGGAATGGGTCAAGGCTAGTTTTGCGACGTTCCGAGAGCGTCCAATTAATTTCATGTATTTTGCAGTTGCGTTTGTGTTGTTTTCTGTATTACCGATCATGGGAGTATTTTTTGCAACGTTAACGCTTATTAGGATTATTTTGAGTGCCAATTATATTGATAAAAATCAACCAGTAGGATTATCGCTTAATTTGGGATTAATTTTCCGCCAGCGTAATATTTTATCGTTTGCAATTTTCAATGTTGGTTTCGACTTAATTTTAACTAGCATTATTAGTGAATTAATTAGTTCGTGGGGAATTACACAGCTAACTCCTGAATCTATCGCAGCAGATCCACGTATTTTATATTTATTCGCAAGCATCAGTTTATTTAGAACAGTATTTTTTGGTATTGCTCCAGTAATAGTTACCTTTAATCCTGAAGTTAATGTTTTTCAGGCGTTAGTTCTTAATTGGCGCTTTGTGATTAAAAATATTACGGTATTAATTCTAGCATTGTTCCTATTGTTGCCATTTTTGGTGGTGCCTTTATATGTACTAACGTTGTTAACCATATCAATGTCAAGTATAGTATTGTTTGGGATATTTTTCTTTTTATTAGTGATTTGTGGGTTGTTATTTATTAATATAATGACGATTTTTAGTTTTAGATTATATAATGATGGGATAAGACGTAATGAAATTTAATGCGGTTTTTGGTAGTAGTTCAATTAAAGATACATTCGGGTGGGTTAAATTAGGTAGTAAGAGTTTTGCTAAACGTCCATTGTTACATCTTTTGACTATGTTATCTATTGCTATTTGGTTACTAGCAATATTAGCTGTAAGTGGTCTCGTAGAGTTTAACTATGTATTAGTTATAATTTCAACGATTGTTTTTAATACTATTTTACCTGCCGCTATGGCAGCTATGGTAGTTACTGATGAAATAGCAGTTTCAGGGCAAAAGGGTAACTATTTCAAGATGGTGTGGTCTAAATTATGGCAAAGCGGTGTTTTACGGTTAATTTTGGTTTATGTTTTAGTCGTTGTCGCTATATCATTGGCCGATAGTTTGATTATTACCGAGTTTCCAGCTACTACAGTAGTTGCAAATGGTATTATGCAATTTATGCAAATTGTTCTGCAACTCGTGTTATGGATTGCTATTCCTGCAGCATTGCGCAATGAAAGAATTATGCCATTTCATATGTTATGGTATTCATTGGTTGCGATTATGAAGAACTTAATTCCTGTTGTGTTATATGCATTCTTAAATCTAATTATCTTATTATTAATTATATTAGCTTGTTTTGGTTTAATGAATGTAGTTACGCCACCTGTTGTAGCAGTAATCTTTATTCTATTGATGATGATATTTTTAAGTTGGTTTGGCGTGTGTTGTGCTTATGTATCAAAACAAGTTCTACCATTAGTTGAAAGACTATAATTTATAGACAATAAAGTGGTGCTCAATGAGCACCACTTTATTGATAAATTTCTTGATTTAAATATTCCGCCAATTGATAACTAGCCGTGGCAAAATCAGGTAACTTTTCCGTTGTAACCAGTTCGTTGAGATTAACTACTTGTAATCCTGCATAACCACAAGGATTAATATATGAAAATGGTTTTTTATCTAGTCCAAAATTAAAACTTAGTCCGTGATAACTGCAACCCTTGCGGATTTTTAATCCTAATGATGCTATTTTCTTTCCTGCAACATATACTCCTGGTGCATCACGGTCACCGTTGGCAATAATCCCAAATTGAGCTAAATATTTGATAACACCATTCTCAATCCGAGTTACCAAATCACGAATTGAAATACCCAAACGTTTAATATCAATGAGAAGATAAATTACAATCTGTTGTGGTCCATGATATGTTACTTGTCCACCGCGGTCGGTACGTACAATTGGGATATCATGATTGCGAATTAAAATATGCTCTTCTTTACCCGCTAAACCAAGTGTAAATACTGGATCATGTTCTACCAGCCATAATTGATCTTTACTGTCAATATTGCGTTCTTCAGTGTATTGCTTCATATCTTGCCAACAGGCAAGATAGTCTATTTTACCAATTTGATTGATATGAGCAGGATTCATTAGAGTGTAATCTTTACTAATTCATGATTATTTAATGCTAAGTAAATTTCATCAAGTTGCTGTCTTGATTCCGCCATGATAGTAGCATTGACAGATAAATAATTGCCATTGCGGCTAAGTTTAGTCACGATATCTTGTTGCGGATCAAAAGAGCTGCTTTTACTACCTACAATTGCCACTACTTCACTAATTAGTTCAGGTACATTAACACCCATAATTTTTATCGTAAATGAACAAGGGAATTTAAGTACATCTTCAAGGGTTAATGGTTGGTCGCTCATAGCTATTTCTTTCTTTAGATATTATAATATGATAGATTATATGGGATATAATCAGATAAAATCAAGTAGTCGTACTTTTTTGACTATCATATTCTTCAATTAAATCTTGCTCTTTATTGTGACTAAATGAATCTTCAATATTCGGAAGTGGTGGTAGTTCTTCTAGACTCATTAGTCCAAGGTCATCCAAAAACCTAGGGGTTGTAGCTAATAGTTCTGGTCGTCCAGGTAATTGCTTATGTCCGACTACTTCGATCCAGCCACGATCAAATAAGGTTTGAATGATATTACTATTAATCGCAACACCACGAATATTTTCAATATCCCCACGAGTAACGGGCTGGCGGTATGCTATAATTGCTAGAGTTTCCATTACCGCTCGTGAATAACGTGCTGGCTTCGTTTGATAGAGTTTATTTAAATAACTCTGAAATTCTGGACGTGAACGAAAACGAAAGCCGCTGGCTACACGAATTAATTCAACACCACGATTGGTATAATCATGGCTAATTTCATCAATAAGCTGTAATAATATCTTATCGGGAATTTTCTGATCAAAAATTTCACTTAATTGGGTTAAATCGATAATGTCATTCGCAGTTAATAGACATGCTTCGATTACTTGACGGATATGTGAAAATTCATTACTCATGCGGCTAAATCTATCCAAATAGTTCGTTGTTCATCAAGTTTGATTATAATCATACCTTCTTTTCCTAATTCCAATACCGCAATAAAATTAACCACTAATAGACTAATTCCTGCTTGTGGATCAAATAAATCATAAAATTGTGTTGTACCACTGGTTTTCAATTGACGTAAAATTTGTGTCATATATTCACGGATGGAGAGCTCTTGTTTTTTGATATGATGTTCGGCTTGCGCTTTTAAGCTTCTTAAAACTAGGGTATGCCATGCTTTTTGCAAATCAATAGGTAATAGTTTTGGCGGCTCTGGAGCAACCTCTTCATGCATCACGTCTACCCACAGATAATCTCGTAGTGCTTGTGGTATTTGATTTAAGTCCTGTGCAGCTTGTTTAATTTTTTCATACTCAATGAGACGCTTGATTAATTCATTTCGTGGATCATCATCTTCGTTAGAATCAGGATTGATTTGTTGTGGGCGTGGCAACAAGATACGTGATTTAATTTCCAATAAAACTGCTGCCATCAATAAGTACTCACTAGCTAACTCGATATTCAATATTTGCATTGCATTGATATAGGCTACATATTGGTCAGTAATTTTCGCTATTGGAATTTGTAAAATATCCAAATTTTGTTTACGGATTAGGTAGAGCAATAAATCT
>RXKA01000157.1:17676-17931 GCA_003962985.1 Pseudomonadota bacterium
TTAATTGAGCGAGGATTTATGCGTGGGACTGCGACAGGGTATTTTGGTCCCGTAACATTTCAAGCTGTGCGAGCATTTCAAGGAGCGTATGTGGTACCTTCAACAGGGTTCGTTGGTCCACTCACAAGAAATGTCATCAAAGATTTGATGAACACGTCTCCAGAGGTTGGTGCCGAAAAATTTGAAGGAATTATCACTGCGTATTCGACATCATGCTTTGCGGACGGAGAATGTAGTATCACAGTTGATGGTAAA
>RXKA01000127.1 GCA_003962985.1 Pseudomonadota bacterium
CCACTTGTCCCTCCAGCCATTTTATTCCATCTTCTTTTTGAGATAGTGCCAACTTATAATTCTCAACTTGACCACTTAACCAATCGTTATGCGACTTCAAATCATTATATACATGTCTCTTAATATCTATCAAGTCTAAAGTAAATCCAAGCTCTGTAGTTAACTTTAACAAATATTCTAATGTTTCATTATTTTCTGGAAACCAAAAAAAATTTCTCACACACTCGACAAAAATTTTTTCTTTTAATGCATTTGAAATCTCAATTTGTAAACAGATGAAATAATAAACTTTATAGAACTCTTGATTTAGCAATAGCTTTGAGTTACTATTACCAAATACACTTTTCTCATGACGAACAAAATTATTCAAAATATTTGAATTATAAGATATTTTGTTTGTGTCTTTTGATAGTAAACTTTGAACATAAAATACCCAATCACCACACATCTTATATGATGTTGATTGAGAAACTTTGGTAATATCCAGTAAATTTTTATTAAAAACTAACGCACTAGCGTTAGGAATCGTATTTTGGATGCATAAATAATCTTTAACTTCATCAGTGCTATTATTAATAAAACTATTCTTCCAACGACTTCCATCAAAAAATTTTGACTTATACTCTAGTTCATTAGCGATAAATTTATTATCCTGATCTATAATTTTAGATTGACAATAAGATATCACAACGTCTTTATCATCAAAAGCGGGTAAAAGAATTTCAAGGAAATTTAATTCACAAAAATCATCAGCTTCGGCAATCCAAAAATAATTATACTGAGTTAATTCAACACCTTTTAACCATTGCTTAAACACACCCTGGTTAACTTCATTGGGAATAATACGATACGGTATATCAGTATTACTTAATATTTCCTGTGCCACTTCCAAACTATTATCAGTTGAACAATCATCAAGAAATATAATCTCTGCAGGTTTAATTGTTTGATTGATAATACAATCAATTCTTCTTTGTAAAAAACGTGCATAATTATAGTTTGGTATAATTACCGATACTTGTTTATTCATTTAGTTTTTAGTTATTTCTAAAAATTTATTAAACTCATAATGGAGTTACTTTCCACTTATAACTACTATATAAAAATGGATTACCACCTTCTTTATCTGTCAACTTAACTCTTAGCTTAAATTTTGTACCTACTGGATATTCTGTACTTAATTTTTTTGAACACTCAACTCGTAAAGTTTGTGGGTAATATTGATTAATCGCAGGGCGAATATGAACTATCCCATGCACGCCAGAAGAATAATCTCTATAAGACTCGACAACTATTTCTCTATATTCTGCCATGATACATCCGTTGGTAATTAAAATAGGTTTAATTAATATTTTATCATTTACATCTAATTTATTTTCTAATTAACTGCAAATTATACCATAAATAATAATCTAGCATTTTACCGTGTAACACTCATACAGTAGCTCAGTAACGCTTTTTATTTCTGGATCAAAGCTAATCCCAATTAAATAAATTGGTTTATTCTGAGATTGATATTTATCTGGGTATCCCTTAGCTTTTATTTGTTCAATCGCTTCTTCTGCTGTACCGTGTTTGATTAGCTTAAATTCAAAGATTAATACCTTATCGGGCATGATTAGCGTTAAATCTATTTTGCCATGATTTGTTACGTCTTCAGCAATAAGTTCGTAACCCAATGCTGCCAAGTAACTATATACGATACTGGCATAAAAGCCTTCATAATTCGCAATATCATTTTTACGATACCAGTCATGTGGGATACTTGCAAAGTGGCTACCGAGGATTTGCCCAACCCTATTTAATTCAGTTTTACGGAGAGCTTGAACTAAATACTGGCGATTATTGCTAAATTCTTCGATATTTATACCGATTTGTGATAACACTCGATTTAAGCTAGTTTTTACTTCAAAGTTTGGGTAGCTTAAGCGGTAGTATAATCCATCTATATCATGGATTACTTCCTGAATAGTTAAATAACCAGTTTGAAATAATAACGTACTAAGCGGAATATCATCTATATCAAAATTTGACAAGTTATCGGCACTAATTATTAGTCCGCTTAGATTTGGAAAATAATATCGTTTACTTAAAATTAGTTTAACCAAAAACGTAGGCGTAGCCGTTTCAAACCAATACGCTCGATATTCGTAGTTACCATCAAAAAAGAGTAAAATATCAAATGGGTTATATACTTTTTGTTCTTCTGTACCTGCAAAGTTATAGCCGTTATACCAGGTTTTTAGTTCTTGTTTATCTATATTCCCATCTTCTAGGTATTCCGCAAATTCACTTTCTAGCTCGTTTTGCGTATAACCACAAATATCTGCATAACGTGAATCTAAGGAAATATCTTTTAAAATATTTAGACCACTAAACAAGCTTACTTTGCTAAATTTACTTACACCGGTTAGCATCGCAAATTTTAGGTACGCATCGTTTGATTTGATATAGACATACAGTCCTTTGAGCATTTCTCGTAATTCTATTGCTACATCAAGGTTAGTTATATTATCCAAAATTGGTTTATCATATTCATCGACTAAAACTACTACTTGACGCCCCACATGTTCATATAATTTACGGATTAACTCGCCAAACTTTGCGCCATAGTCGGTTTGAATTAAATTTACGCCATATTTCTCGGCACATAAATCTAGTGTATTATGGACATCGGTTAGCCAACGTTCTTTTGACTCATAACCTGAGCTAATTCCAAAATCAAAGTGGATTACTGGATAGACTACATCCCAATCCCAGTTATTTTCTAGATACAAGCCTATAAATAAATCTTTACGTCCCAAGAATGCTTGTTTAATCGTATCCAAGAATAATGATTTACCAAAACGGCGAGGACGGGATAGAAAGTAGTATCTCCCTCCTGAAGTAGCTAGTTTTGCTACATGGTGCGTTTTATCTGCATAGGTATAGTTCTCTGCTCGGATTTTTTCTAACGTTGATATTCCTATTGGTAATTGTTTCATTATCTTCTCTTTTATAATTGCTCGGTACACACTTCAACCACGCTTTTTATCGCTGGATCAAAGCTAATCCCGATTAGGTAGATAGGTTTACCTCTTACTTGGTATTTCGCTGGGTATCCCTTAGCTTTTATTTGCTCAATTGCCTCTTCTGCTGTACCGTGTTTGATTAGCTTAAATTCAAAGATTAATATCTTATCGGGCATAATTAGCGTTAAATCTATCTTACCATGATTAGTCACATCTTCAGCAATTAGTTCATAACCTAGTGCTGCTAAATAGCTATATACGATACTCGCATAAAATCCTTCATAATTTGCAATATCATTTTTACGATACCAATCATGAGGAATACTTGCAAAATGGCTACTTAGAATAATTTGAAGTTTATCCCATTCATCATCATTAATTACACAAAATAATTGATTAATTATTTGCTCTTTATCTTCCGCATTACTCCCAATTTCCGCAAGCACATTATTCAAACTAGCTTTAACCTCAAGGTTAGGATAGCTCAGAACATAGGCATACTGGGTACCGATTTTAGTCGGCTTTTGGATAGTCAAATATCCTGTTTGAAATAGCAAGGTTAGCAATGGGATATTATCAATATCAAAGCTTGAGAGTTGATTATCGCTTACCGTTACTTTTTCCAGATTCGGAATGAAATAATGTTTGGCTTGCAGTAGTTTTACCAAGAACGTTGGTGTCGCTGTTTCAAACCAATACGCTCGGTATTCGTAATTACCATCAAAAAAAAGTAAAATATCAAATGGGTTATATACTTTTTGCTCTTCTGTACCTGCAAAATTATAGCCGTTATACCAAGTTTTTAGTTCTTGTTTATCGATATTGCCATCTTGTAGGTATTCCGCAAACTCGCTTTCTAATTCGCTTTGCGTATAGCCACAAATATCTGCATAACGTGAATCTAAGGAAATATCTTTTAAAATATTTAAACCACTAAACAGGCTTACTTTGCTAAATTTTGATACGCCTGTTAACATCGCAAATTTTAGATATGCATCATTCGATTTGATACACACATACAAGCCCTTGAGCATCTCACGCAATTCAATTGCAATATCTAAATTGGTGATATTATCTAAAATTGGTTTATCATATTCATCTACTAAAATTACCACTTTTTGCTTATGCTTATCCGCTATATTTCTTATCAATTGTTGAAAGGCTGAACCATAGGTTAAATTTTGATTAATTTCAACCTTGTACTCTTTGGCTGATTCTAATAACGTTTGCCAAATTATATCCAACAAGGTTTCTTTGCTTTGATACGCTGAGCTAGCTCCAAAATCAAAATGAATCACTGGATAAGTTACACCCCAATCCCAGTTATCTTCTAGATACAGACCTTTGAATAAATCCTTACGCCCCAAGAATGCTTGTTTGATGGTATCTAGCAATAATGACTTACCAAAACGACGTGGGCGTGATAAGAAGTAGTACCGACCGCCAGAACTAGCCAAACTCACCACGTGATGTGTTTTATCCGCGTAAGTATAGTTTTCTGCCCTCATCTTTTCTAAAGTTGAAATTCCGATTGGTAATTGTTTCATCTTCTATTCTTTTATTTAAATTAGATAAATCCCAGTCAATTTACCTGAAACACACTTAACCTTTAAATAGCTTGCAGAATTTGCGTAATGGCTTAGTAATCTTCCAACTTTGTGACTGATACACCGCAGTTAATTCATCTTGAATATGGTTTAATTCATTCTGAGTATTATTCAAATTCTCATTACTTGCAGTTAATTCATTCTGAACATAATTTAATTCGCCTTGTACCGTATGTAATTGATTCTGTAAAGCGGTTAATTGTTGTTGATAATTAAGATTATTTAAACCTGCATGATGTAGTTCACTTCTAACTTGAGACAATAAGCCTAAAATCTCCCATTTATTATATGGCGTAATGTCAACGACAAACTCAACTGACACTAAATCAGCTTGAATAGCAATAGGAATATCAAACACAAATTGAGGGTCATCATGTTTAAAATCATAAACATCTGCATTCAAATCAGCATTATGCCACACTAATTCTAATGAATAATTTTCACCATTCGTCAATTTTACCTGAGCAGATAATAATTTAACTTTTGCAGGTTGATTGATTGGATCAAGCCGTAAGCGAGTAATATTAGTATATTTACTTAGAGAGTAAATATATCTTTGATTTAAGCCAATAACTTGACTGAAATAGTGCTCGCCATTAAATTCATGTCGCTCCAATGTAGTAATAAATAACTGGCTTACAGCTCCATTCAGTCCAAAATGATCAAACATATCAAAGTTTGAATACATTTCAAGAAAATCCTGATATAACGGCGATGGAAAAGTAAAATCTGCACCTAATTTATTATAAAGAGCAAATAAAACTGCAGTTGCATATGCTTTATTATGATTATCTAAATAGTAATTAAAAAGAACTTTATATTTATTCTTTTCATCACAAGGTTTATCAATAACTTGCGAAATTACATTTGCATTTAAATCACAAATATGTTGCATAAACCAAACAGCCTCGGTAATACACCTAACTTGACCACTTTTATTTATATTTATACTTAAATTTTCACCATCATCACGAACTCGATAACAAGTTAATTTTTCTTTTAGAACTGTTATCGGGTATTTTTTGATAATTTTTAACCATAAATCAAAATCTTGAGTTTGCAATAATCGATTATCAAAATATCCAAAACTCTCCAAGATATCCTTCTTAATCATCCACGTAATTGCACAAATAGTATTACCTTGCTTGATAAATACATCCATTAAATCAATTTGATTATCAAAATTACGATTAAAAATTTGATCCGCCCAGTGCCCTAATGACTCATTCCCTAAATCATCAACCGTTTTAACCCACGTAAAACAGATATCAATATTATTGTGCTGAATAAACTTGAGTTGACGTTCAATCTTATCTAATTCAAAGTAATCATCTGCAGCTAATGGTGTAACATATTCTCCATTAGCAAGCTTTATCGCATAATTAGACCCATAAGAAGGAAATGTATTTTCTTTCATCTGAAAAAATTTTATTCTCTTATCTTTTGCTTCGTAACTTTTTATTATTTCTGTTGAGTTATCAGTTGATGCGTTATCTACAATAAGTAACTCAATATGTTCATATGTCTGGTTCAAAACGCTTTCAATCGCTTGTGCAACATATTTTTCATGGTTATAACATAAAATATAAACACTAATTAACGGATTTTTTATCATTTATTAATTCTCAAAATCAAAATTTATTCAGAATATCAATCACATAGCTTGTTTGATCAATAGTCTGTACAGGGCTAATCGGCAAACTTATTACTTCTCGATGGATTTGTTCACTGATTGGTAAACTCAAGTTATTTAGTTCTTTATAAGCTTCTTGTTTGTGTGGTGGTGTCGGATAGTGAATTACTGTACCAATACTATTCTCAGCTAAGTATTTCTGAAACTCATCGCGGTTATCCGTTCTAACTACAAAGACATGCCATACATGACTATCTTCACCTAGCGCTACTTGTGGAAGAGTTATTTTTGGATTAATAATTTGCTCACGGTACATTTTGGCAATAACTCGACGCTTTTCAGTATCTGCATCTAATTTGGCTAATTTAACCTCCAAGATTGCAGCTTGTAACTCATCTAGACGACTGTTGATTCCTTTATACATATTTTTGTACTTAACTTCACTACCATAATTAGCTAATGCTCGTATAATATAAGCCAATTTATCGTCATTGGTCGTAATTGCACCACCATCACCAATAGCACCAAGGTTTTTACCTGGATAAAAACTAAAACCACTAGCATCAGATAAATTACCACTGCGCTTATCTTGGTAGTATGCTCCATGTGATTGTGCACTATCTTCGATTACTTTTAAATCATATTTCTTAGCCAATTCCCACACTTTAGCCATTGGCGTGATTTGACCGTATAGATGGACAACCATAATTGCTTTAGTTTTTGCTGTAATGGCTTCTTCTATTTTATCAACATCAATTAGGTAATTATTTATATTTGGTTCGACTAAAACAGGTGTCATATTATTTGCTGAAATCGCTAAGATACTAGCAATATACGTATTAGCAGGAACAATTACCTCATCACCAACGTTCATGATGCCTAGTTCTTTATATGCTCTTAGTATCAAAATCAGTGCGTCCAAGCCATTAGCAACACCAATACAATGTTTAGTTCCACAATAATTGGCAAAGCTCTGTTCAAACTGTTTGCAACGGCTACCATGGATATACCAGCCACCATTGAGAACTTCATCAATTGCTTGGCTAATTTCTGTATAATCTTTTAAGTTGATTTGTTTTATATCTAAAAATGGTATGTTCATCATACAATTAAATCCTTCCATTTTTCCTTTGAAACAATTTTTTGTAGCTTATTTCCACATAAAAATTCATTCCATTTACAATGTAATAACTTTTCTTCCTTTAAAATAAAAATATCCTTTATTGGAATTAATTTTCCAAATCCTAAATATTTTTCTTTACAAATCTTATTAAATCCATTTGAAAAAAATTCATCGTTATCAATTAAAATAGCATATCGTATATTAGGAATATTTGTTCTCGGTCGTCCTGTTTCTTTTAACAACTCACCAAAAATTTTATGAATATTATTGTGTTTATCCTTTGTAGTCGAAACTTTGGCTTCGATAACAAAATAATCACCTAAAAAATCGTTAAATTCAATATCAGCACTCGTTTTACTTTTACAGTTAAGATGAACTTCTTCTACAACATTCATCTGCTTAAGAATCGTCTTAAAATTATCAACTAATTCACTTTCTGGTTTAGCATTTGCCACTTTTATGTCTTTCATTAAATTTCCTATAGTCTCACTTCATAAAAATCATGGACAATGGCTCTAGCTCCAAAACCCTCTTTTTGGAATATTAAACCATTATTCAAATCTTTTCCATTATTATAGGTCGAAATACCAAAATTTAAATAGCTAAAGCCAGTATTCTGGCTATATGTTTTTATCAAATAATCAATAATACCATCTAACGCACCTATCTCTTGTCCAAGAGCGCTACTAGCCATATACTGTGTATGAATCACTGGCTTATTTATAAACAACAATGTACCAGCAACCAATTGGTTATCCAAGTATGCGGCTACTAGTTTTATATTGTCTGGAAATCTACTCATTAGTAAATTAACTTCCTCAACAGTATGAACTGGCGTTACACCATGTTTAATTACGACGTCAGCTAATATACCCATAAATTCAGAAATATCATTTGTTTCACTAATGACAACGTTACTACGCTGGAATTTACGTATTGATGATTTACGAGATTCAGTATATGGTATTCTATCATGTAAACAAACTGCTGAACTTATATCACGACGTATTAAATTACATTTATATCGAGTAATTGCAAATAAATCTTCTTCAGCAGGATAATGGTGATAAATATGTGGAATGGCCTTATATACTATCTTATTATAACCTTTTTCTTTGTAAAAATTATAAAGTAATTCAAAACATTCTAAAACTTGTTCAGTTCTAATTGCTTTAGACATAATTAATCCACCAAACGTTAATCCTTGATGGCAATACACAACATCATCTCTACCACTAGCCACAAGAACAGCCACTAGCTTATTCTTGTCATAGAACATTGAAGAAGAATCCTCAAATTTATCAGAATGATAATCCATATAGTCACGACAAAACATGAAATGACCATTTTTAGCTGATGAAATAAAACTATCCCAATTTGATTTTTTATCAAAGTTATATTTTTCAATTACTATCATATTTCATCAACAACCAATTCAGCATAACCGAAGCCATCTTGTCCCATATTATTACCATTATAAAACATATAAGTTTTATTTTTAGTACATACTATTGAAGGATAACTTAGGTGGATAGAATCCCATCCATCTTCAGATAACTCAATTCCTAAATCTTTATCATCTCTTTTCCAATTTACACCATCATATGAGGTAGCTTGTCCTGCAATATATCTTCCATCAGTTGTACCATAAGTAAAATTCATAATATATAAGTTATTATTTTTATATGTTCTTGGTCTACCTATTCTATATTCTAAATTGTTTTTGTTATTTTCTACACACTTAACTCCATTTTCTTGAAAACTAACGCCATCCTTCGATTCTATATAATTTATATCATACTGAGGAAAATCAACTCCATTTATGTTTTTCCACCCATTACCAGTTGCATACCAAAATTTAAATTTATTATCTTCAAAAATTACAGAATGAATGGCTCTAATATATAAAGCCTCATCTGTTCTATCCATAATTGGAGTATTTTTATATCTTGTAAAGGTCTCTCCACTGTCTTCACTGATTGCTAATCCGCTATATGCCAAAAATTTAGATTTTTTAACTAGCTGAAATCCTACATAATACATATATATTTTATTCTCAATACGTATTATGTCTCCTAAGATTACACCATTATCATCAAACATTCCATCTCTGCCAATATCTAAAGCAGGTCTATCAGATATTTTTATTATCTTACTTGGATTATTAGCATCTACATCCACATATCCAATTCTTCCAATACCTTGAGTGTCTCTAAAACTTGCATAAACCCTAATAGTACTTTCATCTAATAAAAAAGCTGTTGGGGTTAAAGCCGAATTATCTCTCCAACTACCATCATAAGGAGGAGTATATATAAGACCTTTCTTTCTCCATTTCATTTTTAATCCAATACTTTACAAATTTGTCTAGCTGTTTTTATTTTAACTATTTCTGAGCGAGCAGGGACAACTAGTGAGTTTTCTGGAATATTTTTACTAATTACTGAACCCATGCCAATGAAACAATCTCTTTCAACTTTAACATGATCAGCAAAAGTAGCGTTTACACCAAGAAATGAATTTTCACCAATATCACAGTAACCAGAAATAACACAATGCGAAGAGATAAAAACATTATCGCGAATTTTAGTCTGATGACCGATATGATTACCGCTCCATAAGATAACATTATTACCAATTTCAACGCCATGCTGGATTACATTATTTTCAAAAATAAAACAATTCTCTCCGATTTTTGCAGTACGCCACACGAATGCTTTTGGACTAATATAACTAATACAACGATAGCCCAACGATTTAATTTGCTCGTACACATACTGTCTATTTCTATTTAATTTACCACTTGATATTGCTACAAATACCATATAATCTTCAGAAGGATAAATTTTTAATAAATCTTCTATCGCAACTAACGGCAACTCTAAATATGTATCATTAGTTTTATATTTTGCATTTATACTAAAAGCAACCACTTCAACAAGGCCATCATGTATGAAATACTCGTAGGCTATATCTGCGGTCTCACCAGTGCCAACAATGATTACTTTTTGCTTATTCATTTTCTTTCTTTCACTAAATTTGAAAATTCTTGATAATTACGAATATAGTCCTTTTCATCATAATGTGCATCAGCTAATACCATTAAAACACAATCGTCAGAAAAATCAAACATTTCTCGCCACACTAAACCCTCTATATATAAGCCATGATTTGGTGTAGTTAAATTAAATGTCTGTTGACTAGTTCCATCGTCTATGAGAAATTTACAACTTCCACGTGTACATATCGCTAGCTGCTTTAAATTTTTATGTGCATGAAATCCACGCCTTACGCCCTTTTTAGTATTAAAAATATAATAAACTCTTTTCACATCAAAAGGCACATTATGACCAAGCTCTAGTGCAATAAGACATCCTCGCTCATCCCCAATAGTTTTAAATTCTAAAATTTTACTTTTCATAACTTATACTTTTAATCGAGTATTCACCATTGCTATAAAACATCGCTGAAAATCCTTTCATAGCACTCTCAAAAACTACTTTATAAACAGCATAACTCATTATAACA
The DNA here is from genome assembly GCA_003962985.1 of Pseudomonadota bacterium. Taxonomy (GTDB): domain Bacteria; phylum Pseudomonadota; class Gammaproteobacteria; order Burkholderiales; family UBA11063; genus Aquella. The sequence continues at coordinate 10,903 of RXKA01000127.1, forward strand.
TCTAAGAACTGGTGGTTTTGATTCAATAATATGGGTAATTCAACTCCGACACTCAGGTTATAAACTCCAGCTTTAATTGGAATATTAACTTTAGACGTGACAATAAATATCTCATTTTTTCTTACACTTGGAAAAATAACATTATCCTGAGCATTCGTCCAGCATAGTTGTTGAACACCATCCAAACTGGATAAGGAAAATCCTACAACATAAGTTGGCAGGTTCTCATTAAATTTCACTGCGACTTGCACATAATAATCTTTAGTTGCAATCAATTCATTTGTTGGTTGAAATTTATCATCTAATATTACTGCATTTAAAATCGTGGCTCTACCATCACCATAACGTTGAGATAGATTCATATCTAATTGTTTTGGTTCCAATGAAACTATAACGGGTATTTTATCATTAGATAAATCCTCAAGCGTTTTGCTATTTTCAATTTTAGTATCCAGCTCTTGTAACTCTGCGCCCATTCGCATATGTTGCATCTCAATATATTTACCGACAACACGAGCAGAATCACCCCAATCAACAACTTTACCATTATTTAAAAACACTGCTTTCTGGCACAATGTTTTTACTGAATGAGTATCATGACTAACAAATAAAACTGTTATGCCTGACTCCATCAAGGCTGTCATTTTTGCCATACATTTTGCTTGGAATACCATATCACCAACTGATAAAGCTTCATCAACAATCAAAATCTCAGGTTCAACATTAATCGCTACTGCAAAAGCTAAGCGTGCAAACATCCCACTTGAGTAGTTTTTAACTGGTTGATGAATAAAATCACCAATATCCGCAAAATCCAATATCTCCTGTACTTTGGCTCCCATTTCTTCACGCTCAAAGCCCATTAAATTACCTTGGAAATAAATATTTTCCATCCCTGTATATTCAGGATTAAATCCAGCACCAAGTTCTAGTAAAGCAGAGATTCGTCCATTAACAACTACTTTACCACTGCTTGGATTTAGTACGCCTGTAATTATTTTGAGTAATGTTGATTTACCACATCCATTTTGACCAATAATACCAACAATTTCCCCTTTTTTAACTTCAAAGCTAACGCCATTCAGTGCATAAAATTCTTTATGATATAACTTCTTAAATGGGTGCAATGCCTCTTTCATCCGATCAATCGGTGCATTATATAACTTATAAACCTTCGATAGGTTCTCAACTTTAATTGCGATGTCTTTATCCATTATCTTTTACTCAATTATTTAGGTTAGTATAATATTTTTATTTTGGACTAGTTGGTTTATCTGGTATAGTTTGTAATATTCTATCAGATTCAAGCAAAGGCTTCAGAATACTTTCCCGAAAATATTTACGATCTGTAATCCCCACAAACAATTGAATCCCACTTCTCGTTCGTGGAATTTTACAATAATCCAAAATCATCAAGCTATAATTCTCATTAGCGTTAGGAGTAGCCAACTCACTATCAACAAATAACCTCTCATCCAATGGAATGATTATCTTGAAAATATCTTCCTATATTAGCTGTGGCTCACCACCCGCACAATTGAGAAATGCACAAACGGTCTCATACACATCTTTGTTAAGAGATGTCTTGCATTCTTTAAACTTAATATTCTTATTCCCACCTGCGGTGATAATTTGTTGGATATGTTCGGTGTTCATCATCTTATTTTATCATATATTCGCTACACACTTCCACCACACTTTTTGTTTCAGGATCAAAGCTAATGCCAATTAGATAGATTGCCTTGTTCATCGCTTGGTATTTATCGGGGTAGCCTCTAGTTTTGATTTGCTCAATCGCCGCTTGTGCTGTACCGTTTTTAATTAGTTTAAATTCAAAGATTAAGATTTTATCTGGCATGATTAACGTTAAGTCAATTTTGCCATGATTTGTTACATCTTCGGCAATTAGTTCATAACCTAGTGCTGCCAAATAGCTATACACGATACTAGCATAAAATCCTTCATAATTGGCAATCTCGTTTTTACGATACCAGTCGTGAGGTATGCTTGCAAAGTGGCTACTTAGGATTTGCTGTAATTTATCCCAAGCATTTTCTTGGATTGATTCATACAGTTGATTAATTGTTTGTTCTTTATTTTCGAGATTACTCCCAATAGTAGCAAGTGCATCATTTAGGCTATGTTTTACTTCGTAATTTGGATAACTCAACTCATAGGCTAATTGTTGCCCACGTTTCACTGCTTTTTTGATTGTTAAATATCCCGTTTGAAATAATAGTGTGAGTAATGGAATATTATCGATATCAAAGCTCGCTAATTGATTATCGCTTACTATTACTTTTTCTAAGTTCGGGATAAAATAATGTTTGGCTTGCAGTAGTTTTACCAAGAACGTAGGTGTCGCTGTTTCAAACCAATATGAGCGGTATTCATAATTTTTACTAAAAAAGAGTAAAATATCAAATGGATTATAAACCTTTTGCTCTTCTGTTCCTGCAAAGTTATAACCGTTATACCACGTCTTTAGTTCTTGTTTATCGACATTTCCATCCGCTAAATGTTCAGCAAATTCTCGCTCTAGCTCGCTTTGGGTATAACCGCAGATATCGGCATATTTCTTGGTTAGGCTGATATCATCTAGAATATTTAGTCCGCTAAATAAGCTTACTTTACTAAACTTGCTTACTCCAGTGAGCAATACAAATTTTAAGTACGCATCGTTTGATTTGATGCACACGTATAGACCTTTGAGCATCTCTCTAAGTTTTATGGCGACCTCAAAATTCGTGATATTATCTAGAATTGGTTTATCATATTCATCAACTAGAATTACCACTTGTTGCTGATGTTTATCCGCGATATCTCGAATCAATTGTTGAAAGGATGAGCCGTAGGTTAAGTTCTCGCTCAGTTCAACTTGATAGGTTTTTGCTGCATTACGCATTGTTTGCCAGATTATATCTAATAAGGTTTCTTCGCTATTATACGCAGAACTAGTCCCAAAATCAAAATGAATCACTGGATAAGTTACATCCCAATCCCAGTTATCTTCTAGATACAGACCTTTGAATAAATCCTTACGTCCCAAGAAGGCTTGTTTGATGGTATCTAGCAATAATGACTTACCAAAACGCCGTGGACGTGATAAAAAATAATATTTATTTGTTGCTACCAGATTAAAAACATGTCTTGTCTTATCAATAAAAGCATAATTTTTAGCTCTTACTTCTTCTAATGTTGAGATACCTATCGCTAATTGTTTCATCATACCCTTTTGAACTAGATAAACATTATTACAGTTATTTTACCATGATTACAATACAGTCCAATGCTTTTTAAATATACTGTTTATAATTGAAACTTGGACTAAACTTTCTAAAATTGTTTATACTCATGGTTATGCATAGAATACTAACCCCCCGAAAAACGTATCGAATTTGCAAAGTTAGTACGCACCACCAAAAACATCGACGAAAAAGATCGTCTGCGCGCTGTTTTGGCCTATGAATTTGGGTCATGATATTTATGATATAGCTGAGATTTTGCAACCGAGTGAATCAACAACGTATAATTACATTAATGACTACTTAAGTAGTACCTTACAAAAATTTTAAGCTTTGGTTGCAATATTCTGTTATCATTATATTTTTACACTTTCAAATAATAAAAAATATTGCAATTAAATTGGCTCAAGTAATTAATCCATATCTTTTAAACGTTAACCAAGCAGACTATAGCTCGCAATTCGCATGCAGAGAATACCAGACGGTTACTGGACAAAAACCCAATATCAAGTGTTTTTTATGCTTTGGCAACGCTAGCTTTATTTGATATAGTTAGCTCAGTATGAAATAAGCAATAAAAATTTTATAATAGACTGTAATTATTCAATTTTTAAGAACCAGAAGTGCTCAATTGGCAATAAGTTAATTATAGTTCTACTGATTACAAGCTGTTTGTATTATCCGCGGTATGAAATGATATTTACGTACCACTATCTTGGATAAATATTGATTATTCATGTTTATGGATATCGCATATTGTTATGCTACCGCCAAACTTATGTATTGATAGGCCTTTGGCTATAATTAGAATCATTATGATTCGTTAATTTTGTAAGGTACTATATGCTCAAATGTTTAGGGGTTGACTACAGTAACTAAACCAGATCTTTTCCAACCGTTTAGTCCACCAGTTAAAATAAAAATCTCAGCAGCATTAACTTCTGCAAAACGTGATGCATTATTAAACGTCCTCATTCCTGATAAGCAGTGAAAAACCAGTGTTTTTTCTTGCGCTAGTGCATTTAATTGGTTAATATCTAATTGAGATAACGGCATACTTAGTGCACTCGCAATATTTTCACTCGCATATTCATTCGGTTCACGAATATCAATTAACTGTAATGGTTGTTCTTTTGCTAAGTTTACAAATTGATTCGCAGTGATTTCAAATATTTTAGCCACGATAAACTCCTTAAAATAAAATTAGTGTAAAGTTGTAGCAATATGATAAACAATATAACCAATAACTCCAAGTGCAATAAAGATTCTAAGATTACTCATTAGTGAATTTCCAGCACCAGCACTATGTATTACCTCTCCACCAGATTGTTGCCATTCCGAGATACCATTTTTAAGAACATAGATATTTTTAAATGGTGCAGTGGTTAATTTTGCTTCATTAATGCGGGTTCTAGTACCTGACTTACAGTGAAATACGATACTATCTTTATCTTTGATTGGCTTAAATATAGCGCGATCAAAACTAGATACAGGGATGTTAATCGCATTCTGAATATGCCCAGAATTGAATTCACCAACTCCTCTAATATCACAAATCGTTATCTCTGGTTTTTTGGCTAATAACGCTTTTAACTCGGCGGCATTAATATATTTAACTTTAGACATCGCTAATTCCTTCTTCTTGACAAAACATGTTTTTTAATGTAGCTAATAATAATAAAATTGAGGGATCATTAATTGAATAGTATAACGTTTGTGCAACTCGATTAACTTTTACCAAATTAGCATTCCGTAATATTGCAAGATGTTGTGAAAATGCTGATTGACTTAGATATGATAATCTAATTAACTCAGATACACATTTCTCACCGCTCGATAAATTGCAGAGAATCAACATACGCTCTGGATGATCTATTAATCTAAGTAATTCAGTAATTTTATCCGCCATCTCATGACTAAGTACAATGGACTTATTAAGTGGGATATTCATATAACTACCTTATTTATTGTCGTTATCATCTTTCGTTTTCATAATGTCAAGCGCGTTCATGACAAATTTTTCATAAAATGGCTCACTAACACCATGTTTGACTTTATAAGTAAAATATTTTTCAAATGCAACCTTTGCATAATGAACTAATTTACCTCCATAAAACCAATCATATTGACGCGGTTTAAATTGTGGAATTGCAACAAATGCAATGCCACTATCACCAAAGTCGGCAAAGCAAACCGTATTTAAAGTTGCTTGAGTATGTTGATCTTCGCCATCTAACCTAGCTTTGATATTATGGGATATGGCGGTTACCATCGATTCAATCATATAACCAGTCTTTGGTGCGCCTGTTGGGACAATTGTTTTTTCAACTGGTGGGATAGCAATACAAACTCCCAGTGCATAAATATTGGGATAGGTGGGATTAGCTTGATGCTTATCAACAATAATAAAACCACGAGAATTAACTAAGCCATCAATTCCAGCAAAGGCATCGACCCCCTTAAATGCAGGTAAAATCATATTAAATTTACTTGCAATAGTATGGGTTTGCTTAATTGCTCCTTCTTCAGAATACTCATCAACAAAAACATGTTCGGTAGTTATTTTGGTAATTTTGGCATTAGTTATCCAATTGATTTTACGTTTTTTAAACTCTTCTTCCAATAATTGTTGTGATTCACCGACACCGCCCAAGCCAAGATGACCAATATATGGCTCAGAAGTAATATAGGTTAATGGCACTTGCTCACGAATACCATAATTTCTTAAATCAGTATCCATAATTAGTGCAGTTTCGTATGCAGGTCCAAAACACGATGCACCTTGTGCTGCTCCAATTATTGCTGGTGATGGGTTTTGTAATAAATTATTCCATGCTAGCGATGCTTTCTCCGCATGGTCTACTGTACAAACTGAGTGACTATTTAAATGAGGTCCCATTCCTTCAATTTCATCAAAAGCTAATTTAGGACCTGTTGCAATAACCAAATAGTCATATGTAATTTCAGAATCATCAAATAGCTCTAGCTTATTGTCTTTAGGATGAAGTTTTTTTACTCCTGTACAGATAAATCTTATACCAGCTTTTTCAATATAATCAGTTATGGTAAACTCAACATCTTGACGAGTGCGCCAATTAACCATTACCCATGGATTAGATGGCACAAAATTAAATTTGTCGCCTTTAGAGACTAGAATTATTTCATGCTCACTACCAACTAAAGATTTTAATTCATATGCCATGGGAATGCCGCCTATACCTGCACCAACTATTACTATTTTAGCCATGATGTCATCCTTTTTATGATTGCTGGTTTCGTCTGGTAATGTGAAATTTTCTTTTCACAACTACGCTTGCGATACTTTCTTGTCGATATTATATAAGATTTTTCTAAATTAGATTTGACTAATTTTGTGTTTTTTTATACAATACCTCATGCCACAATTTTTGCCAAGCGGTTGTGACTAAATCTGCCACCATTGAAGGATGAATATCATGGAACAAAAAAATTTTTGGACGGAGCCTCGCACAATAGTAGCATATGCTGTAAGCTTACTAGCATTAGCTGAAATCGTAGATTTAACTATTGTTGCCGTTGCCATTCCAAACATAATGGGATCACTGGGTGCTAATTTAAGTGAAGTATCGTTAACCATGACGAGTTACATCGTAGCTGCCGCGGTTTGTATCCCACTAACAGGTTTAGTAGCCAATAAATTTGGGATGAAACGGGTAACCTTGGTTTCATCAACAATTTTTGGG
>RXKA01000054.1:0-3411 GCA_003962985.1 Pseudomonadota bacterium
GGTGGCGGAACATATACTAATAAAATAGTACAAACAACTGCTAAAGTACTTAATCAAAAGGGTTATATTTGCTATTGTCCTAATCTGCGTGGCGTTGGTATGAGTGATGGAACTCATGATATGGGAATTGGTGAAGTTAACGATGCAATGGCAGTTTATGATTATGTACGCCAACTTTATCCTAATTTACCATTAGTTTTGGCAGGTTTTTCATTTGGTACTTCAGTTGCTTCTAATTTGGCACTTCAAGTTGAGCATCAGAAATTAATCTTAATTGCGCCAGCCGTTACACGTTATAGCGTAGTTATACCCGATAAAAATAAGACGTTAGTTATCCATGGTACAGAAGATGAAGTGATTAGTTTCACCGATGTATCGAAGTGGGCAACAGAACATGATATTCCTATTAGCACCTTTATGCAAACGGGGCATTTCTTCCATGGTAAATTAGTCCAATTACAAAATTATTTAGCTCAAATAGTGGTGGTATAAATGAGAATTTGTCATATAACTTCTGTACATCCACGTTATGATATCCGTATTTTTGTGAAAGAATGCAAAGCATTAGCAACTGCGCATGAGGTATCATTGATTGTAGCAGATTCACTTGGTAATGAATATAAAGATGGTATCAATATTATTGATATTGGTAAAGTAACTGGTGGTCGACTTAAACGTATGTTGCTAACAGCGCGCGCTATTTACTCACAAGTAATGGAGCTACAGCCACATGTAGTACACTTTCATGATCCTGAACTAATGAGTATTGGGCGTAAAATAGCGGCACAAGGTATTAAAGTTATTTATGACGTCCATGAAGACGTTCCTAAGCAGGTTATGAATAAACACTGGATACCTAAGTTATTACGTCCAGTTATTTCTAGCGTGGTGGCATGGCAAGAAAAATACACCGCCCAGAAAATTAGCGGAATTGTTGCGGCAACTGAAATAATTGCGAATCGCTTTAAAAAATATAATCAGCATACGACAGCTATTCATAACTATCCTATTTTAGCTGAACTAACTAAAGTTGATGTGGTATGGGAAGCGCGCAATCTTGAACTATGTTACTTGGGTAGTATTTCGGAGACGCGCGGAATCATACCGTTATTAGATGCTTTGGGGCAGAAAAATCTAACTCTGGAATTAGCAGGTCCATATAGTAATACTGAAATTACCACTAAAATTGAGCAGCACGCCAATAGAAATTTAGTCCATTATCATGGTATTTTAAATCGTGATGCGGTTACTAAATTATTATCACAAGTTAAGATTGGTATAGTTACTTTATTACCCACGCCAAGTTATGTCGAATCATTGCCGATTAAATTATTGGAATATATGTTAGCAGGTATTCCAGTGGTGGCATCTGATTTTAAATTATGGCAGCAATACGTCAAAGCAAATAACTGTGGCTTGATGGTTAACCCTGAGAATCCTACTGAAATTGCCAAGGCATGTAGTTACCTATTAGAAAACCCCGCTCTAGCTAAACAGATGGGTGAAAATGGACGTCAGGCAGTCATGAAGCATTACACGTGGGAACAAGAGCAAAAGAAATTGCTTGTTTTTTACCACAGTATTTAAGCTCTTAACTTGGTAAATGATTTAATTTCGCCGTAAGATGCTGATTAGTTGGGGTGTATGAGGGCATAATTTGATAAAATAAGTCCTCATATCCAAAATTCGAGGCTAAAAAGTATTTGATGAAATTACATTTTCAAAAATCAGGTTTATTAATAACATGTTTAATCAGTTTAACCCTCAGTACACCTGTATTGGCTGATGAAGCGGCTAATTATAATTCTTCTCAGCAAGTTATTGCCGAGCATGTCCAGAATAAAGCACCGAGTGCAAAATTATTATGTACAAATAATCTAAATTGTAGTAGTCGTTTAACTGAAACATTTTATAAAGCTAGACAGTATACGCCACTATGGAGTACTGGGAGTGGCGTACTTTCGATTGATGCGGTTAACGTGTTAGATACTCTTCGCCATTCTTATACTGATGGTCTAAATCCGTATGACTATCATACCAAAGAGCTAAATTTATTATTATCGCAAATTGAAGCTAACCAAGCCGCGGGAGAGGTTCCCGCCAATTTATTAGCAGAATTTGATTTAACTTTGACTGATGCTTACCTTCTATACAGTGGTGATATACAAATAGGTAAAGTTGATCCCGCAGCTGCTTATAAAAACTGGCCTGTTGATCGCAGATATATCAACGTATTGACACAATTGCAAGTAGCCGCACGCGATAATCAATTAGTTCAAAATTTACATAATATAACGCCACAAAATCCAGACTATTTGAAACTTCGTGATAAATTAGTATCCTATCAGCAAATCGCTAGTAATGGTGGTTGGGAGTCAATTCCCAGTGGTAGCACACTAAGTATCGGTACACATGGTGAACGTGTACGCTTAGTTGCAGAACGCTTGGCAGCTAGCGGTGATTACCAACTAAAAGAAAATAATCGTACATATACGCAAGACTTAAAAAATGCAATCATGAAGTTTCAACGTTCTGCAGGGATAAAGGTTACTGGAAATGTTGATGACGCAACTCTACATGAGTTGAATATTCCAATCTCGCAACGGATTAAACAAATTGCACTAAACATGGATCGCTTACGTTGGTTGCCAAATCAATTAAGCGCAAACTATATTTGGGTGAATATTCCTAATTATTCATTAAGCGTTTATCGTAATGGTAAGCTTGATTTAACCATGCCAGTCATTGTCGGCGGTGGTGGTGAAAATAAAAGTTGTATCGTAAACAGTTCGGTAACAACCATTGAAACTAATCCTTCATGGGGTGTTCCACGTAGAATTGCAACTAAAGAATATTTAAGTAAAATTCAGGCAGATCCTGAATATCTTGCAAAAAATAGTATGCGGCTGTATGATAATGCAACAGGTAGCGAAGTTGACCCAAGCACGGTTGACTGGACTCAAGTCACACAAAAAAACTTTAATTATTTTATCAAACAAGATCCTGGTCGTAAAAATGCATTGGGTAAGCTAAAATTTATTTTTAATAATAAATGTGGAATTTATTTACACGATACTTCAAATCCAAAGTTATTTGCTAAAATGGCACGTAGTCTAAGTCATGGCTGTATTCGCGTGGGTAATCCTCTTGCTTTGGCAAATGATTTAGTTACTTATAATAGTGTTAGTTGGGATACGGATAAGCTAAATGATACTATTAACGCAGGAACTCATACGTGGATTAGGCTGAATAATCCAATGACTATTCATATTGTCTATCAAACTGCATGGGTTGATGACAGTGATAACTTAATCTTTAGAAAAGATATCTATGGGATTGATAATATAAATTTCCCAATTTTTATTCCCTATAAAAAACCAGCTACAGAAAGTAATCTAGATTTATGAATAT
>RXKA01000054.1:3461-3660 GCA_003962985.1 Pseudomonadota bacterium
TAATTTATCACATTATGCAAATACTGGTCATTTTATACCTGTCAGCAATTCCAGTTATTTGAGATCGAGTCAGCATCAAAGTAGCAGTGGTAATCTGCATGCTATTGAGAAGAATCCCAATGGCAATGGATTTACTATTATCGTTAAATCCCCATCGCATTAAAAAATTGGCTATATCTTAGGCAACAATGATGTAAAA
>RXKA01000063.1 GCA_003962985.1 Pseudomonadota bacterium
GATGCCATGGGTTTTTGAGGAGGTGTCGTGAAGCGAGTTTGGTGGTCAACACACTTACTCCAGAAAAAAGCGACGACGTCCAAGCGAAAAATTGAAATGGCATGATGCGTGGATTATAGCACATTTATATTCATGGTATGATGGTTGTATCTATGAAAACCATTTTAGAAATCGGTGGGGGACTGACACCATACTTTATACTCTATGGTATACCGCTCGCGCCTGAGACGGACTATATCTGTCTCGACGTTTTCGAGAGAAACCTCGATATAGCAAAGCGAGAGTACGAGGCTGTCAAAAACACCCCAGGGGTTATGTATCCACGTCGTGTGACATGGATGCTTCACGATGCTATCGATGTACCTCTACCAGATGCATCAGTTGATGAGGTAGTACTCTCCAACACGCTCTCGGCGCCTATTCACTGGAACTGGAACAAAGATGTTTACATTGCCAGTGGGTTACAGACCACCATTAAAAGTTAGACTACCTGTGTTGACAGACACAGGTCCAGGCGTAATTCAGGTAGCGACAGACGGGGATGTAAAGTGGGTAAGTGGTGGTACAGGTTGGATTGTCCTTGATGGATTAACTTTTTCAATTACAGAATCATAGTATATAAATAGTTTGACAAAATAAATATAACCGTGTATATTGTATCTTATTATCACAAAGGAGAACTGTATGCACGGTTTTAAATTGGTAGATTGTGAATATTTTGTAAAAGAAAAACTAATGCATCCTTTAATTGAGCGATGTTTTACATTGTACAGACAATTTAATGATGCATATTGTATCCGTATTACATATGATGTTTATGGAATCAACTTTGCTATATCAATATTTTACGTTGATGATAAATATTTTATTAATACGTTTTTAGATAACTTTATTACATCTTTTGCTGTTATTTTAGCCGAAACAGAGAAGTACAATAGAATTTTAAATGAGTTAACGCCAACCAAGATTGAGATTTTATATAAAAATAGAAACAAAATCTCAGAAAAAATCGATGTAACAGATAAAATTTTGCCGCTATGATGAAACAAGGAAGACATGCGAGTTTCAAAAACTCGTGGTAGAAATACCGTGAAGGTTCAAATCCTTCTAGCGGCACACAAGTTTTTTATAAAAAATATAAACAATTTGACATTACGTAGATTTATGATATAATCAAAACATAACGGAGCAAAACGACCACGCATCTTTCAACGGTTAGGAACCCTGCCTGATACGCAGGTAATGATAGTTCAAGTCTATCTGCGTGGACTATTTAGGAAAGGAAGCATTGAAATGCAAACAACAAACACACACGGGGAAGCTTTTATCGTTGGTAAAGTATCCACTGGTAAAGGCAAATTTATCAAACGTGATAAGATTGTCGTTGAAGCAAATTTAGAAGACATTACTGACCTTGAAGAAGATTTCGACTTTGATTTAGATGAGTTTGAAGAAGATTTCGACTTAGATGAACTTGAAGAGGCGGAAGCACCACCTAATGTAAATACTGGTGGTGGAAAATATATTCCAGGTAACGTTAATACTAAAGGTAAAGATTTTGTAGGGAATAAACGTAAATGAATACAACATATAATACTGGGTTTTATCTAGAAACGACTGAAAATAACGACCGGATGTTACAATTTGTCGGTCATTGTATTGCTAAAGCACCATTTACCCCGACTCTTGGGTTAAATGTTACGTTTACAACTGGTATCTATGCAGTTATTAAAATTGATGAAGTCAACTTGGTTAATAACTCAATCCGTGTAATTGTTGAAAAAATCTAAATAAGCACCGTTAGCCGACAGGTGTGGCAACAGACTTTTAATCTGACTGGGGAAGGTTCGAGTCCTTCACGGTGTACAAATAGCGAGGGGAATATGCAACCATCGTTTGAAGAGTTAGAAATTGTAGAAGAACCTGACGAAGAATACTTTAACAAATACGGAGAACGAATCATTTTCCCTGAAATGTACGCTATTGTTTATAATCAATTCGGTGAAGAAATTTTACATCCATGTCCAGAGTTAGTAATTGAAGATGGTTCTGAGTAACAAGTAGATGAAAGGATTGTCTAATGTGGATTAGAGAAAAAAGCTACTTTCGTTGGGACGGTCCAGAATTAACAACAGAAGAAATTCTTGCTTTACCTTCCCCTGTATCGACAGAGATACAAGAAGCATACGATGTAACGATGTTTAATGCTGTTGTTAGTTTCATTAATCGCTTGATTTTTAATGACAGAATTATTAGTTTGGTTCGTGAAGTCACTAAATTAGAACCGACAAAAGAAAATATTATAAGCGAGCTTAAAACGAACCAAGCTTTATATGATATTTTCTTCAAGCAAATGATTGTTAATCAGGCTTGGCCGAAGTGGTATCATGATACACTTTATGCACCTTGTTTGATTCGTGAGTTACGGTAATGTTAAATAATTCGTTTCCTCTTATTTTAATGGAAGAATATCTCTTTTACACAGAGATGGAACGGGTTCGATTCCCGTAGAGGATATTATTACGACTTGTGGAATTTAGGATTTGTTGCGAAACAATTAAATATATGCCGCTCAGGAATATTAAAAGTTTGCAAAGGAAAGATGAGAAAATGTGGCGGATATGGTTGGAAATTCGTTGCTTAAGAAAGCGTAGATGATGAAAATGAACTTTATTCCAGAGCCAAAACAAATTTATATTGCTTATTCTCATAATGATACAATGATAATTCATCAAATCTTAGGATGGGTTGGTCAAAGCCCTGTGATTTGTGTAAGAAATGAATTAATTCGATTGAATATAGCTGAAAGTTCAAACCTTTACTTTGTAAATCGTGAAGATATGGAAAGATTTGTGAAGCTGATGGCGACTGATTATAGAATTATTTCTGATTTGAATTTCTCATAAGAGAATTTAAATAAACGTTATCCGATAAAAGTTAGGCTTTTTCGGTGTACCTAAACGAGAGATAACGACCTAGCATAAACCGAAATTTGCACCCCTGGCGCAACGGTTAGCGTACCTGGCTTATATCCAGTTGGTTCCAGGTTCAAGTCCTGGGGGGTGTACTTTTTACAAAAAAATATTTTACACAAGGAAAACTTATGACACATTTTAGCAAGTATCAGGGTAGTAAAATTGACGTTGTTGATAGTTTTCGGTGGAATCATCAATTTAATTTTGGGCCACTTGTTACCAACGATGTTATAAAATCTTTGTTTCGTAAGCGGAACAATACTCGTGGTGGGCAGTATCGAATTGTTGATTTATTAAGTAAAGAATGGCTTTTTTATTTCTCTATATTATTTGATGGTGCAATTTCGATGAATATAAACGAACAGTTCTATCGTAACGGCACTGAAATCAAAGTAAATACTATTTACTTGCGAACAATCTTTCCTTCTGGTTTGCCGCAGACACAAAAACAGATGGTTTCTTGGCTTAGTTACATGGGATGGCTTGCTTATCAAAAATTTAAATGAGGCTGTTATGAATGAATATGTCATTAAGAAATATGTAGATGAAATTCATACATATCCAAGAGATGTTCAACGGGTATTTAATTACATGCTACAGCATCCAGAGGTAGACGGGTATAATGCTTTATATCAGGCATCACATGGTA
>RXKA01000081.1:0-17449 GCA_003962985.1 Pseudomonadota bacterium
CTGTGTTTGCTTTCTCCGTAACAACTGGAGAAATTAATACATTATACAAATCCATTTTTAGCATGCCCATTGCTCCTGTACTCTTTCAATAGCTTTTTGTGTAAACACAATTTTATTACAACGTAATAAGCTATATGGATCAATTTGATGAGCTTCTAATACTAATACTGTAGGTAAGTTACGAGAAGCATAATAAACATTTTCGCTTAATTCGTCAACTACAACCAATACAGTTTCATTTGCCAATGACATATTATTTAATGCTGTCACAAATGATTTAGTCTTAGGAGTATCGATATTCAATTCATTCGCCACAATTAGACGACCATCAGCAACCAATTTAGATAAAATAGCTGCCATACCTGCACGGTACATTTTACGATTTACTTTTTGAGAGAAATTTTCTTCTGGAGTATTCGGGAATGCACGACCACCACTACGCCAAACTGGAGAAGAAGTTGTACCAGAACGCGCACGACCTGTACCTTTTTGTCTCCATGGTTTTTTAGTAGAATGAGAAACTTCAGCACGAGTTAACTGTTTACGATTACCAGTACGAGCATTAGCTAAGAATGCGTTTACAACTTGGTGAACCAAAGATTCATTATATTCACGACCAAACACAGTTTCGTTAACCGCTAAGCTTCCTGCGTCTTGACCTTGTACATTAATTAATTTTAATTCCATTATGCACCTGCCTTCACACTAGGACGAACAACTACGTTACCACCTTTAGATCCTGGTACTGCACCTTTAACTAACAATAGTCCACGCTCAGCATCCACACGTACAACTTCAAGATTTTGAGTTGTAACTTGTACGTTACCTAAGTGACCAGCCATTCTTTTACCAGGGAATACACGACCTGGATCTTGACGCTGACCAATTGAACCTGGAGCGTTATGAGATACAGAGTTACCATGTGTAGCACGGTTTGAAGAGAAATTATGGCGTTTAATCGCGCCAGCAAAACCTTTACCTTTAGAGGTTCCAGTTACGTCAACTAATTGACCTGCAGAGAAAATTTCCACAGTGATTGTTGAACCAGCTTGGAAGTTTGCAACTTCTTCAGCGCTCAACGGGAATTCATGCAATGCTACACCAGCTTCTACACCAGCTTTAGCATAATGACCTTTAGCCGCTTTGTTTACGCGGTTGGCTTTTTTAGCACCAAAAGTCACTTGAATTGAATCATAACCGTCAGTAGCTTTTGTTTTAACTTGTACGATGCGATTAGCTGCAACTGACAATACCGTCACGGGTACTGATGCGCCATCTTCCGCAAAAATACGAGTCATACCAAGCTTTTGACCTAATAATCCTAGACTCATTATTAATACCTTTCTTTATTATATTACTGCTGCCGTTTTGCAGCAGCTTGGTTACAATTGACCAAATTTTACTTGTTACCCTTACAAGGACAACAGGGACGTGATTGTATCATAAACCACAAAATAAAAGCAAGTTAAAATTAGTATAAATCATGTTTTTACAACAACTTGTTAATCACGCTTGACTTATCACCATTTCTACGCCACATCACCAATTACGGATAAACTTGGTTAGCTGCAAGCCTCATAGTGTATAATTCTGCTTAATTAGAGCCGTATCAGTTTGTTATAGCTCATTCCTATTTATTTTTGCTATCTAAAAATAGCTTTACTCTCAAGAGATTCCAACAAAAAATGACAAAAAAAGTATATATAAAAACCTATGGTTGCCAAATGAATGAATATGATTCAGATAAAATGGCAGATGTATTAAATCAATTTGATGGTTATGAAATCGCTGAAACACCTGAAGAAGCTGAAGTTATTTTGTTTAATACTTGCTCAATTCGTGAAAAAGCCCAAGAGAAAGTATTCTCAGATTTGGGACGAGTTAAACATCTTAAACAACAAAATCCTAATTTAATTATTGGGGTTGGTGGTTGTGTGGCATCACAAGAAGGTGAAGCAATCGTAAAGCGCGCACCATTTGTTGATATGGTATTTGGTCCACAAACATTGCACCGTATCCCTGAGCTGATGGAACAAAAAAAAGCTACCGGTAAATCACAAGTTGATATTAGCTTCCCTGAAATTGAGAAATTTGATAGCTTACCAAATGCCAAAGTGGAAGGTGCAAGCGCATTTGTATCAATTATGGAAGGATGCTCTAAATATTGTACTTATTGTGTTGTCCCATACACCCGCGGTGAAGAAATTTCACGCCCATTTGAAGATGTCCTGACTGAGATAGCGAAACTAACTCTACAAGGAGTAAAAGAAGTTAATCTACTAGGGCAAAATGTAAATGCATATCGTGGTACAATGGCAAATGGTGACATTGCTGATTTTGCAATGTTACTTGAATTTGTACATGAGATCCCAGGGATTGAGAGAATTCGCTTTACCACCTCACATCCACGTGAAATGACGCAACGAATTATTGATTGCTATGCTAAATTACCTAAACTAGTTTCACATTTACACCTACCGGTACAAAGTGGCTCAGATCGCGTATTAGCGGCAATGAAACGAGGTTATACCTCTTTGGAATACAAATCAGTATTACGCAAAATTCGTGCAATTCGCCCTAATATTTCATTCTCTTCAGATTTTATCGTTGGCTTCCCTGGTGAAACTGATGAAGATTTTGAAAAAACCATGAAGTTAATTGAAGATATCAAGTATGATGTAAGTTTCAGTTTTATTTTCTCTGCTCGTCCAGGTACGCCTGCTGCAGAAATGAAAGATGAGACACCACACGAGGTAAAATTGGCACGACTACAACGTTTACAAAAAGTACTTGAGCAGCAACAATATGAAATTAGTCAAGCAATGGTTGGTACTACACAAAAAATATTGGTTGATGGTTACTCAAAAAAAGATCCTGAATTCATGACTGGACGCACCGAGAATAATAAACTCGTGCTATTTAAAGGTAATCCACGGATGATGAATCAAATCATTGATGTAACTATTACCGAAGCACGGATGCATGCACTGAGCGCTAAAGTAGTTCTTCATGAGTCAGTAGAATGATTAGAGTTTCTGAAATTAAATTAAGCTTAGACCATAGCGATGAAGAATTAATCACTGCGATTGCCAATAAGTTAAAACTACCTGCGCGTGAAATAGTGCAATATGAAGTCTTTAAGCGTAGTTATGATGCTAGACGTTCAGCAATGTGTTTGAGCTATATTGTAGATATCAAACTAAAGGATGAAGCACGGATTTTAAATAAATTCAAAAATGATTCACATGTTCGCCAGACTCCAGATATGGCATATAAATTTGTGGGACAAGCTCCTGAAAATTGTACTGAACGCCCAATTGTAATCGGTTTTGGACCATGTGGATTTTTCTCCGCATTAATGCTGGCACAAATGGGATTCAAGCCAATAGTTTTGGAACGAGGCAAACAAGTTCGCGAACGCACTAAGGATACATGGGGTCTATGGCGTAAGAACACTTTGAACCCAGAATCAAATGTGCAATATGGTGAAGGTGGCGCAGGAACATTTTCAGATGGTAAACTATACAGTCAGGTGCGTGACCCACGTTATTTAGGACGTAAAGTATTACAAGAGTTTATCAAGGCAGGTGCACCAGAGGAAATAATTTATGTTAATCGCCCACATATTGGTACATTCCGTTTAGTGGGAATGATTGAAAAGATTCGCGAAGAGATTATTAGCCTTGGTGGTGAAATTCGTTTTGAACATAAAGTAACTGACATTTTAATTGATGAAGAAAATGGTAATCGCCAAGCGCGTGGCGTGGTACTTGCGGATGGCTCACAAATCCATAGCAACCACATCATCATGGCATTAGGTCATAGTTCGCGTGATACGTTTGCGATGCTCTATGAGCGCGGTGTGTATGTCGAAGCTAAACCATTTTCAATCGGTTTTCGTGTTGAGCACCCACAGTCAATTATTGATAGTGCTCGTTATGGTAAAAATGCTGGTCACCAGCTCTTGGGTGCTGCCGACTATCGTTTGGTGTACCATGCAAGTAATGGACGGTCGGTATATAGCTTCTGTATGTGCCCAGGCGGTACTGTTGTTGCGGCGGCTTCAGAACCAGAACACTTAGTGACCAATGGCATGAGCCAATATTCACGTAATGAACGTAATGCCAATGCTGCAATTGTAGTTGGTATCACTCCAGAGGATTTCCCCAGTGATCATCCATTAGCAGGTATCGAGTTACAACGTCAATTAGAATCAAAAGCATTTATCCTTGGTGGTAAAAATTATTGTGCACCAGGGCAATTAATTGGAGATTTCATTGCCAATCGTCCATCAACACAATTAGGTAGTGTCGTTCCATCGTATAAACCTGGTATAACTCTAACCAATTTGGATGAAGCATTGCCACGCTATGCAATTGAAGCAATTCGCGAAGCATTACCTGAATTGGATAAGAAAATTCGCGGTTTTGGTATGAATGATGCAATATTTACTGGTGTTGAAACACGTACCTCATCACCAATACGAATAAAACGCGATGACTTAACCTTTGAAAGTATCAATACTCATGGTTTATATCCAGCAGGTGAAGGTGCTGGCTATGCTGGTGGTATTCTATCTGCCGCTATTGATGGAATTGAGGTATCTGAAGCTGTTGCATGCAGCATTCTTGGCATAACTAACCCTAACGCAAAAATAAAGGATCGACCAGTTGTTACAGACTATTGATTTACGTCATTTAACCAATCACCAATTAGCTAACCTATGTGGTGCAATGGATGAAAATTTAAAGCAAATCGAAAACCATTTTGATGTCACTATACAAAGACGTGATGCACAATTCGCCATTCGTGGTGCAAAAGCATTAGTTGCGGCGCATAGCATTGAGGCATTTGCAATAACTGCGGCTCACCATGAATTAAGCTTAGATGAAATTCAATTAGGTTTAATTGAACGTAGCGACCTAGCTGCGACAGGTGGCAATAGCAGTAGTATTCGCACCATAATGTCACGTCGCGGTGAAATCAAAGGGCGAACGAGCAATCAAAATAGTTATATTGATGCAATTCTCAGCCACGATGTTACCTTTGGTATCGGTCCTGCTGGGACTGGTAAAACCTATCTGGCAGTCGCTTGTGCTGTCGATAGCTTTGAACGTGAAATGGTCAAACGGATTATCTTAGTACGTCCTGCGGTTGAAGCAGGTGAAAAATTAGGTTTTTTACCTGGTGATTTAACCCAAAAAGTTGACCCGTATCTGCGTCCATTGTACGATGCTTTGTACGACCTCATGGGTTTTGAAAAAGTTACTCGTTTATTTGAGAAAAACCTAATTGAAATTGCTCCATTAGCATTCATGCGGGGGCGAACTCTCAATGGTTCGTTTATCATTCTTGATGAAGCTCAGAATACGACCCCTGAACAAATGAAGATGTTTTTAACGCGGATTGGCTTTGGCTCTAAGGCGGTAATTACTGGCGATTTGACGCAAATTGATTTGGACAAACGCCAAAAGAGCGGTCTAGTAGAGGTAGAGCGTATCTTGGGTAAAATCAGAGGAATTCATTTCCATAAATTTACCAAACAAGATGTAGTCCGTCATCCGTTGGTACAAAAAATCGTTGAGGCATATGAAGATATAGGTTGATTCAAACAATGATAAGTACTTCATTAACGCTCAAAATATTATAAAATTCACGTTCCAATTATGTATCGGTTAAATTGACTGTAAAAGAAAAGTTAAATGAAAAATATTATTCTTAGCAATCCTTAGTTAAAATAACATAAGGAATTAAACATGAGCCGTACATTTAGACGAGTAAAATATTTCTATAATTTTTATGGTTCTCACAAACTACATAGACGCTGGATATTCAAGACATTATTGAATACTAACATTGATGTCCTGTCAAAAGATATGGTGAGATATTTTTCAGATTCTGACAAATTTAATAATCAAATGCTTAATGCAGTAGCAAGACAGATGATGAGAAGAGAATCCCGAGTCAAAATCACACACGAATTCAGAAAATATAGTAAAAAAGAAAATTGGGATAATTATTGTACGATTATTCACAATCGCTACTCTAATCCTTGGTCTTATGATTAAAATAAGGTTTTTTAGTATTAAGTTTACAATGGAATCAATTATAAAATATGAAAACTACAACATATAAAGTCTTAGAGTTATTTGCTGGCGCTGGTGGACTTGCTCTAGGCTTGCATAACGCAGGATTTAAGACTGTTGGACTAGTTGAATTAGACAAGCATGCTAGCAACACCTTAAAAACAAATAAACCTAACTGGCCCGTGTACAATATAGATATTATTGACTTTAATAAAAATTTGCACGAATACATCAGCATAGAGGAATCTATTGATCTTGTTAGTGGTGGATTTCCATGTCAACCTTTCTCTTATGCGGGGGCTGGATTAGGACTAGCAGATACTCGTGGAACATTGTTTTATGAATTTGCAGATATTATCAGGAAGTTAAATCCAAAAGTTTTCCTTGCTGAAAATGTAAAAGGATTAAGTTCACATGATAATGGAAGAACACTAAAAACCATCCTAAATGTATTTGATAAAATTGGATATAATGTTAATTATAGAATATTAAATGCCAATGATTATGATGTTGCTCAAAAACGAGAACGACTTGTAATGGTCGGGATAAGAAAAGATTTACCAAATACATATCAATATCCACATCCATCTAAACGTAAATTGGTACTGCGTGATGTATTGAATAATGTACCTATTTCTGATGGTGCAAAATACCCTGAACACAAACGTAAAGTATTGGATCTTGTTCCACCGGGTGGATGCTGGAGAGATTTACCTGATGACATCGCAAGAGAATACATGGCTGGCAGTTATCATTTGGGCGGTGGGAAAACAGGTATGGCACGGCGGATATCGTGGGATGAGGCTTGTCTTACATTAACTTGTAGTCCAGCTCAAAAACAGACGGAACGTTGTCATCCGGATGAAACTAGACCTTTCACTGTACGAGAATATGCAAGAATTCAAACATTTCCTGATTCATGGATATTTCAAGGTGGCATATCAAGTCAATATAAACAAATAGGAAATGCTGTTCCTGTTAATCTGGCACATAAAATAGGTTTATCAATCATACAATTCTTAGAATCATACCATAAAGAAAATGGAGAATTAAATAATGTCAAAACGCCAATACAACCTGAATTTTATTTCTGATATTGATTTATTTAACCATGTAAAAGAGACTGTAGAGATTTATTCAGAATCCATGGACTTGAAAAAATTTAACAATAACTTGATCGACCCAATTAAATTAACATTTGACAAAATTGTTTATAAGAAATCTATCGATGAAATCATTGAGGCTGAAATAATACGTCAATTAGATAAAACAAATACAAATGGCATAGGATACTTTCATCAAAATATTTTTAAATACATTGGAGGTAATGATTGGTCAGTACCTCCACAAGGATTTGATATTGTTAATGAGTCGCAACAAATTTACGTTGAAATGAAAAATAAGCATAATACGATGAATTCAAGCGCATCACAAAAAACATATATGCGTATGCAAAATAAAATCATTAATCAACCAAGTGCTATTTGTATGTTAGTTGAAGTTATTGCTAAAAATAGTCAAAATATACCTTGGGAAACTACTGTTGATAAGATAAAAATGAATCACAAACAGATAAGGAGAGTTTCTATAGATAAATTCTATAAGATTGTCACAAAAAATAAGACTGCATTTAAAGAATTATGCTTAGTATTGCCTATTGTTATAGCAGACGTTGTTAACTCCATGACAGAGGAAGTGGTAAAAAACACAGTTCTAACAGATCTAAAAGAATATGGTTCCAATACCTTGACCAACATTTACCTATTAGCATTTGATAAATACGAGGGATTTAAAGACTTTGTATTAGCTGATGAGTTTTGTGACTAAAAACTAAAATACCCAATTAGCAAGCTAACTGGGTATTTTCATCATCGGTACAGTAAACCATTATTCCTCAGTGACGCAGGATTTATTATTCCCATTTTTGTTACAAGATATCTTGTATTCAGATCCATCATTACCTGCAGCGGAACAATTTGGTAAACCATCTGAACCTATTTTACAGTTCATAGTTGCAGACTCACCTTTGTTATCACTAATGTCACATTTTAAATCACTACCATCATTAGTACATGCTAATTTAAAAGTTGTTCCATCACTAGCTGCACCACTACAATGCACACCTGACAATGCAGGTTCACATTTTAAATGCAACGACGAACTAGTTTTGTCGACATAATTACCACTACAGTTAGTTTTGCCATTTTGTGAATTACATTTCATATTCATCAGATTCACATTGCTTTCGTTAGCCTTACACATCATCGCACCTGATTCTTCAGTACAATTGGTGACAATTTGCGCATAAGCAGAATTAATGATTGCAAGGATAAATAACAAACCACAAGCAAATTTTATTTTCATAATACCAAATCCTACTATACTTTTTCTTTGCCTAATGTAAATGGCTTATTCCATGGGAATTTTGCAAACAGCTGTTCTAATAGACAGCTACCTGTCAAACTGGCGATTAATAAACTTAAACCCACCACGATATCCAACATATAAAACCATTGGGAAAATGATGTTCCCAAAATAACCCCAACCAAGATTAAGATTGCCTGTACAAATTGAACTTGTCTTACTACAGATATTGATTGATTTAAAACTAAGCTTTCTTGACTGGACGTCCGCAATTTTTCCATTGCTCGATACCACCTTCTAAACATAACGACTGTTTACTATTAAATGCTTCTAAAATATGTTGGTTTGCTCGTGTTCTTACCCCACCCTTACAATGAAAAAGAATTACTTTATCTTTAAACTGTTGTTTATCTGATGACAGTAGTTCATCCAATGGAATATTCACACTACCTTCAATATATTCTGCTGCGTATTCACCTGGATTACGAATATCAACAATTACGATATCAGGATTTACACTATCATTATCGGGAAATATTTCTACCAATGCAGCGTTATCAACATATTCAATCTTACTCATTAATGCTCCTTAGAAAAGCTACACATTATCATCGCAAAAAATTCTCTTTAGCGTGACCAAAACTTCAATCACTTCAGCACTAGCCAAAGAGTAATAAATAGTCTGTGATACGCGACGCGTTTTTACTAAGCTTTCATCACGTAAAATAGCTAAGTGTTGAGAAAACGCAGACTGGCTTAACAATGATTTCCGTGCGAGTTCACCAGCACTAATTTCTCCGCTAACCAAGTGACACAAGATTAATAACCTATCTTTATGTGCCATTGTTTTTAACAAAACAACTGCTGCTTCAGCACTTAATTTTAATTTCTCTAATTCACTATTATTCATGAAAATCACGCACCATACTACTTAAAATTTAATCATCTATTATACCAATATTTCACGCATCCGCATATTAATTATGAACATAATAATCAGAATCAGACATAAATGATTATGCAATGTGGTAAATATTCCATCCAATAAACATTGTATGATACAATTTGGTCTACTATAAGTACGTTTTTATGGCTTATGTATATAGTGTGATTAGAACTAACGATGCTCCATGGGATGTTATATGTCCAATTGCAAACATATAGGAATTTGTGCTAGTTCTGAGGCTTTCAAAGTTGTTCTTAACCGCTCTGACTTACAAGCTACATATGCACCAGATTTACAATAGATATGGCTCAACCTCATATGGTGCAGGTATTAACACCCGAAAAAGGAAACTGAAATAATGCAGAGCGTTAAGATACTATCAACAGTAGTTTCAAGTGTATTCACAATAAATGCCTACGCCAATAATATCACTTCCAATGAGTACTACATTCCTTATAATGGTCAAAAAATCCATTTGAAGGAAAAGAAGCTATCCTCAGCTAAAACTGCAAAGGTGATAGTACTGGTAAACCCATTAAGTATACCTGCATTAAGTGCATTTGATGTACCGCACTACTCACTAATGGATGCACTGGCTAAACAAGGCTATGATGTTTGGGGAATAGACTTTATTGGTGAAGGTACTTCGTCATATCCTAAATCAATGGAAAGTGCTCCTGCTCCAATAGGTATATATCCGTTACAAGCAACCGAAGCAGTTAATGAGCTTAATCATGGAATAAATTATATATCTAAAACCACTGGTAAGAAGGTTGTTTCAATATTAGGTTGGTCGTGGGGATCTGTGGTGGGTGCAATGTATGCGATTAAATATCCAGAACAAGTAAATCATCTTATCTTGTATGGTTCGATGTATTCTTCAAAATTGCAAGAATCGATTCAACCGGTATTTATCAAACCATACACAGGAACAGATAATAACTTCAGTGAAAACTTACCTGCATATCAAAATATTCCATGGAAAGTTATTAATACTCATTGGAATATGATGATTAATGGTGACAAATCGATAGTAGATGAAAGTGCTATTGGAGAAGTTGCTAAAGTGTATACCAAGGCAGACCCAAAGCCAATAATGACAAATTCCTTACGTCGACCAATGGGACCAATGAAGGACTTATACTCGATTTGGAATGGTAAGCCAATATATGATATCACCAAACTAACAACACCAACGTTAGTTATTTATGGTGATCAAGATTTATTTGCAGATCATGAGCTATATGGCAAATTAACCAATGTTAAATCAAAACAAGAAACCAAACTCAAAAAGGCAACTCATTGGCTTATCTATGAAAAAACTAGAGCTCAGTTTGTTGATGACGTAGTTAAGTTTCTGAACGATAAATGAACATGAACTATTTTCATACTTATTTATCTTACTTTCTGGAGCACATTTTGTAGGCAATCAAATGATGAGAAGCATGAATAAATATAAATTACCTGCTAGTGTTATTATTGGTAAAGGTGTTTATTCTTCAATAATTGGATTCGGATTACTTGAATAATTTTCCAACATGTAGCGCACAAGCATTAGGATTAAATATGAGTATTGGCTCCACTATAAATAGTATTGCTACATATGATGTCACTAGCCTAAACTATTCCCTATTGTTAAATATTATAGTATTAGTCGTTTCATTATTGGGATGCACATTAATATATAAAATGTATAATGATAGAATATAAATGACAGATATAAACTGAACAAATAATTTTTTAATATGAAGATGAACAAAATTAACTTTAAACAATTGCCTCCGCTTAGCTTATACGTTCATATTCCATGGTGTGTTCGCAAATGCCCATACTGTGACTTTAACTCACACAATCAAAAAGGTAACCTACCTGAAGATGAATACATTACCAGTTTGATCCAAGATGCCGAATCAGCACTACCACTAATTTGGGGAAGATCAATTCAGACTATTTTCATTGGTGGTGGAACCCCTAGCCTATTTAGCGGAGCAGCAATCAATCGTTTATTGACTGAACTACGCATGAGATTTAAAATTTCTCCCTATGCCGAAATCACTCTGGAAGCCAATCCAGGAACTGTCGAGCAAAACTATATTAGTGAATATGCTCATGCAGGTGTAAATCGTATTTCTTTGGGCGTGCAATCATTTAATTCGCAACACCTACAAACATTAGGCAGAATTCATTCACCACAAGAAACCTACCTTGCAATTGACAAGATTAAACAAAATTTTACCAATTTTAATCTTGATATTATTTATGGCTTACCCAATCAAACTATCGCCGAGGCACAAGCGGATATCTTACAAGCAATAGACTGCCAACCAACTCATCTGTCAGCGTATAACCTCACCATTGAGCCTAATACGCAGTTTGCCAAACGTGTGCCCCAGGGATTACCCGATGATGACATTTGCTACCAAATGCAAGATAGCATTATTGATATCCTACAGCAACATAATTATCAGCGCTATGAAACCTCAGCATATGCCAAACCACACCACCAATCGCAACATAATCGTAATTACTGGCAATTTGGTGATTACCTTGGTATTGGCGCTGGTGCACACTCTAAATTGAGTTTCCATGATCGCATTATTCGTCAAATGCGCTATAAACACCCAGCAGAATATATGCAAAAAGTCAAAGAAAATGCACATATTCAAACTGACCAACAAATTGCACTAGAAGAAATTAGCTTAGAATTTATGATGAATGCCCTTCGCCTAACTGACGGGTTTGCTAATCAACTTTTCAGTGCCACCACTGGATTACCATTTGGAACCATTCTGCCACAACTTCTAATAGCTCAGGAACAAGGATACCTGCAATTAACCGCAGATAAAATTATTCCAACCAAACGAGGTCAAGACTTCCTCAATAATCTATTAGAAGTCTTTATGTAACTAAAGCGTATAATTATATGGTCTCTATAAATTGCTTTAATGCCTCATCATGAGCTGGGGTATGTTTAAAAACTCCAGCACATTCCAATACTTCAACAAATTTCATCCCAACCTCATGACGTAATATTTCATGAACGGTACTCTCTGTAAATGTCGGATACTTGTGGAAAAGATAATCTAACCATTCACTATGCTTTTGTAGCTCACTATTAGTACTTAATTTATCTTTGACAATTGTTAAGTCATTACTAAGCAATAATTCACTTAACGCTAATAACTCTCCTTTTAATCGACCAGGTAGAATTGCCAAACCCATTGCTTCAATCAAACCAATATTTTCTTTTTTAATATGGTGTAGATGGCGATGAGGATGAAAAATTCCTTCAGGATACTCAGCGCTAGTACGATTATTACGCAACATGAGATATGCAATGTATTTATCTGCAGACACCTTACGCAAAATTGGTGTAATCGCATTATGACGTATACCATTTGAATCATAATTATAAATACCCAAATCAGGATTACTGTAGCCATACCAATGAGTAATTAGATGCATAATACAATTTTGTAACTCGGCGCGCCCACCAATTAATTGCAAGGTAGTAATCGGCCACTTGAGATAGTTTAACTCGACCTGTGGAAATTTTGATAGCATATAACTAGCTTTTATTGTAGCATGTTCAAATGGGAACACATAATTCCCAGCCTGATAGTGGTCATGTGTTAGAATAGATCCACCCACTATAGGAATGTCCGTATTTGAACCAATCATATAATGTGGTATCATATCAACAAAATCAAAAAAGGTTTTAAATGTATCTGCATTTATAATCATGTCACAATGTTGGTGGTTAATGATTATTGCATGTTCAGTATAATAAGCATATGGCGAATACTGAAAAAACCAGTCACGATTATTTAAACTCAATTGCAACATCCGATGAGTTGCCCGAGCTGGTTGATTGAAACTACCTGCATAGCCCTCATTTTCAATACATAATAGGCACGTGGGATACTTATTCGTAGTTGGCGGGGCTAATTTGGCACGCGCTATTTCTAATGGATCTTTTTCTGGTTTAGATAAATTAATCGTTATTTCTAAATCCCCATAGTTCGTATGGCTTAACCATGACTCATTACGAGCAATATCTCTAGTCTTGATATAATTAGTATCTTGGCTAAATTGATAGTACCAATCTAATGCCACCTTGCTACCCGCACAATCCCATAGATGCTTTACTTTTGTTTCAATATAGCTAGGTGCTGCAATAAATGTATTAATAATACGCGCTTCAACGATATCACGAGTTTCACCCAATCTATCGCGCTGTTCATCGCTTAACTGCTCATAGAGTGCAGTAACTATATCGACTATTGCTATATCAGTATTGGTTACGCATTGGGCAATGACTGGGTTAAGACTCAATAATTGATAGCATTGATTACGGTAATAAATTACATCGCGCTTAGCAATCATTTCTGTCGCAACTAATTTAGCTAATAATCCTTCAATTAATTCTGCTAGAGACAATTCTTTTAAGTTCATTCTAAAACTCCAAACTGCCAAACATTACGACTAACATATGGTCGATTTGGTGAACAAATCACACTATCACGATACTTTGCAAGATTAATAGCATTTGGCATGCGTTGCGTTTCTAAACATACTGCCGACCATGGTACCGAATTATAGTTACCACTGTAGACAACTACCACAGGTTCCTGAGTATCTATTTTAAGATAGCGCCCACTAACTAAATCAGTTAATTCAATGGGATATTGTTGACTATGATTTAATACAAACGGATGATCATAACCTTTACCGTAATTTATCTGTGGGTGATTGGCATGTAAATCTGTCCCAATTGGTTTAGCTTGATTAAAATCAAATGGTGTATTGACAACTGAATTTACTTCACCAGTAAAACTAACTTCTTTATCAATTAACCCATACGCAGAACTCGCTAAGCGTAATAGTTGTCGCGGTGCGTTAACCAGTTCACCTGTTAAATTAAAGTAGCTATGATTAGTAAGATTAAGTACCGTCTCGCCATCACTATCTGCTGCGTACTCCAAAATTAACTGCATATCTTCATTAATCAAGTAACGTACAGTTAAATTCACATTACAAGGAAAACCGTTATCTCCATCGGGACTAAAATAAGTTAGCTCTAAGCCATTAGGTAAAACTTTAACTGCCCAAATGCGCTTATCTAAACCATTTCCACCGCCATGTAATAAATTAGCATAATGATTCGCGGTCAACTGGTAAAAATTATTATTAATCTTAAATCGTGCATCTTTAATTCGCCCTGCTACTCGTCCAATAATTGCACCATAGTAATCAGGATTGGCGGGGTCAAATTTGCCATGATTAAGGACTACATTAGTAAACACACCATTTTTATCTGGTGTATTAATTTCCCAAATAATTCCACCATAATTGAGTATCGCTACACTAAACCCTGAAGGGGTGCATAATTTATACATCATTATATCTTGATTATCATGCTGTGCAATTAATTCACTACTAATAGTTAATTTCATCTAATTGCTCCAAGAAATGCTGCGCCATTCCCCACGTTGACAATATAGAAATCAGCCTCTAAACCTGTATCGTTTAGATATCCCGCACGAACGCTATGAATAAAATCAGCAACTAATTCTTGACGCACCAAACTAACGGTGCAACCACCAAAACCAGCACCAGTCATCCGTGAACCAATACATGCAGGATGTTGCCATGCATTCGCAACCAAACTATCTAACTCCTTGCCAGTAACTGCATAATCATCACGAAGAGAAATATGTGACTGATTCATTAATTGCCCAAAGGTCACTAAATCATTTTGTTGTAATGCTGCTACCGCTTTTAATGTACGTTGGTTTTCACTGATTGCATGATAAATACGACGATATTCAATAGGATTGGTAACTAAGTGCTGATTTGCTTCTAATGCCGCAAGATCAAGTTCACATAATGACTTAATCGCTAACTTACTTTGCAATTCGGATAAGGCATGGTCACATTCAGCACGTCGCTCATTATATTTAGAATCAGCTAAACCACGTTTCTTATTAGTATTAGCAATTACCAAAATATTCTCACCAAGTTCTAATGGTGCATATTGATAATTAAGTGTATTACAATCTAATAAAATCGCATGGGCTGTTTTACCCATTGCAATGGCAAATTGATCCATAATGCCACAATTAACCCCGATAAATTGATTCTCTGCTTGCTGGCAATAGCGTGAAATCGTTACACCATCTAAATGAGAATAATTACCATAGTGCTTAATAATTGTTGCCATTAATACCTCAATCGATGCCGATGATGACAACCCCGCGCCATTTGGAATCGTACCGTAAAAAACGATATCTAAACCATGTAGTAATGGATAACCATATTCTTGTAAAACTTGTACCACACCTTTGGGATAATTTAACCAATTATGCTGAGGATTATTTACCAATTCATTGAGATTAAACTCAATAACTCCCTGCTCGGGAAAGTTGATTGAATAACCACGAACTATATTATCCATACGTGGTGCAACTAATGCATAAGTACCGATATTTAATGCACAAGGAAAGACATTTCCACCATTATAATCGGTGTGTTCGCCAATAAGATTAACTCGACCAGGAGCAAAAAATAAATCTAGCGAATCCTTATTACCAAATCTTGTTACAAACTCGTGTACTAATTGTTGTTGAATATTGTCTTGCATTACTTAACCTTTATAATTATTTATCTCACGGATTACTACTGCAAATGGTGCTAACTGGACTCCGTTATAATCAACATAATCTGCATTATGATTTAAAATAAATTCCGTATTCTCGCGCCGAATTAGTTCAACCCCATGTGGTGTAAGATTAGCATCAATCGCGTATCTTGCTAAAGCATTTGCCGCCAACTGAAGCCAGAAATCTTGGTCATCAATTGCCGTTGCAATATGAATAACCTGTCCATTACCTAGTTGGGTTACACTAACTGCACCGTAATTACTAAATTCATCAGTATAATGGCATAACAAACTACTATTTGCTGTCATGCTCTCAAGCATATCGCGCCAAACCCCAGCCCGATAACTATTACCGTTATTATCTTTTATCGTAACATACGTTTGTTGTCCAAGTGACTCAATATAATATGCTTTTAAACCTAGCTCATTTAGCCATGGATTGGGCTGATTAAAATAAACACTATTGTCATAATCTTTAATCCCTGCGCGGAAAGTACTAATTATGGTACCACCAGCTTTAACAAAAGCGATTAACCTCTCAATCTGCTCAGGCGTTAATAGTAATGGCGCTGGAAGTAATACGATTTTATAATTATCTAACGACTGACGAATATCTCTTACATCAATAGCTACATTATGACGAACAAAACCTTGGTATAAACGGAAATGTTCATGATGAATATCTAACGCTGTTGATTGAGGTTGAATCTTCCACGCATAAATATTATCTGGATTATAGAGTAAAGCAACTTGTGCACGAATTGGTTGTTTAATAAGAGCAGAATATTGTTTAGCTTCGCTAAAAATCTGCTCCATTTCATGTAAGCGAGGACCATCTTGATTGTCATGATCTAATACACCATAGCAAAATTGCTCAGCACCTTTGGTAGCTGTCCGCCAACGGAAATAAATTAAATTATCACACCCATGCAACATCGCTTGCCATGACCATAAGCGTGCTTGTCCAGGACGTGGCAAATAGCCCATGATAGTATGTGCTTGTGCGCCAATTAGCTGTTCCGTTATCCAGAAGTTTTTACCCAAAAAGCCTCTAGTTTGGTCTAACTTCATGGCAATCTTACCATATTCAACAGGTTTTTCCAAACCACCCCAAACTGGATAGTTATTAAGCGCAACAACATCAAGCTGTTCGGATATATCGGTAAAGTTTTGAGCTTTATTATAATAATCGCCAGGATAATTATGTGTAATTTCCTGATGCTGCGGAACTATCTCACGTAGTATCTGTGCTTGCTGCTGGGTAAACTTGGTAATAGTTGCAGCACGAAAACGATAAAAATAAAGCAGTAGTCCTGGATTTTTGGCAGGAATCGTCGGACGTGGAATTTCAATCTCGCTAAAATCATTATATGTTTGTGACCAAAATACGGT
>RXKA01000081.1:17499-35069 GCA_003962985.1 Pseudomonadota bacterium
TGGTAGCAATAACACCAATCACTGGTCTCATGTCCAAGTTCATTATCAATTTGCCATGCAATCACCGCAGGGTGTGAACTATATGTGCTAGCCATCTTACGCGTAATAAGATTACATTTGGCTAAATAGGCAGGGGTATTTAAACAGGCTTGACGGCGTCCACCAAAATGCCGTTGCACACCATACTCATCACACGATAGCACATCAGGATATTTTTGCACCAACCACGCAGGCATTGTTGCAGTTGGCGTACCTAGCATTACTTTTAAACCATAGTGGTCTGCACGATCCAAAACATGACGAAAATAACTAAAATCAAACTCACCCTCGCGTGGTTCCATTAAGTGCCATGCAAATTCAGCAATCCGAATACAATTGATACCAGATTTAACCATGCGCGCCAAATCTTGCTCCAAAAACTCTGCATCCCATTGCTCTGGGTAATAATCAACACCTAAATACATAATCTTGTCCTACTTTACTTCATCAAATGAAATTAATAAAATACTTTGTGGGTGCATAATTGGCAATTGTAAACCAATATGTGTCAACACCTTACCACTCAGAATTAACTCTTGTCTACTTAATGGAATATTTTGTTTCATTAAATAGCCAGTGTTCTCTTGCGCATTGAGTAACTTAATCCGATACAATTTATCCGCGACTAGATATGGAAGCCTTAGCTTACCTGCTACCATCTGCTGAGGAAAATCATTCTGGGCAATCGCAAATAATGCTTGTTGCTGAGTAGAACTAATTACCCCATAAATTTTTTGTCCAACATCATGGGTATCAATTCGTACTAAATCACCGCTATGTACCAAATGACGATACTGTTTATATATACTAATATACTCTCTTAATTGATTACATTCCCCATCACTCAACTCCAATAAATTTTGCTCAAATCCTAAGTTAGCAAAAAAAGCCGTAAAGAAACGATAATCTAGCGTCATCAAGCGATTGGTAGTGTGTGCCTGCTCTGGTCCAAAATGAGACCCCAATAATTCAGGCGGGAAAAATATACCACAACCTTCTTGAATAGTTTGGCGCTCATATGGATCATTGCAATCAGAGGTCCAAACCCGATTGGTATAGCGTAAAATTCCTAAATCCACTCGTGCACCACCCGAAGAACAACTTTCAATCTCAACTTCAGGGAATAATTGGTTCAATTCCGCCAATAAACGATATGTCGCTAATACTTGCTCATGCATGCTAGGATGACCACTATTATCGCCAGCTTGAACCAAGTCACGATTCATATCCCATTTGATATAACCAATTGAATATTCTGTTAGCAAATTTACTAAACAAGTCTTGATATAGTCATATGCCGCCGAATTAGCGAGATTTAACACATATTGATAACGCCCAAGTCGCTGTTGATAACCAGACAATTGTAAACACCATTCTGGATGATTACGGAATAAATCAGAATCAGGATTTACCATCTCAGGCTCAAACCATAGACCAAATTGCAACCCAGCATTCTCCACATAATCAATCAGTGGTTGCAAACCATTTGGATATTTGCTTTGACCGACAAACCAGTCACCTAAACCAGCTCGTTCATGATGGCGTCCATTAAACCAACCATCATCTAAAACAAAACGTTCAATACCCAAACTAGCAGCACGATCCACGAGTTGATACAGCATTGTTATATCATGCTGAAAATACATTGCTTCCCAAGTATTAATATGAATTGGGCGATACGGCAATATATGTGTTGCAAACTGTTTACTTTGGCGTATAAAACGATGGAAATTATGACTAATTCCATTTATACCAGAGGTAGAGTAACTGGCATATAAACATGGAGTAGTATACGATGCACCACTACGCAAATTAATCTCACCTGATAATAAACGCTCGCCACTTTGAACCAGTTTACGCCCATCATCAACTACACTTAGTTTGATCTTATGATTACCACTCCAACCTAAGTGAAAACCATATACCATACCAGATTGGTAATTGAACCCTGTATTACCAACGAGTAACAATGGTGGATTATCATTAGACGTGCGCCCTTTGAGATTTTCAATAAGGTAACATGGCTGTTCAATTCTACTACGTTGAGGTTGAAACTCATGAATCCAACGACCATGGAACTGAATCATCTCACTAACATGGGCAGATATTGGTAGACTTAATAAAAGTTCATCAAGTTGATAATCATTATCCCCCAAATTAGTCAACTTAATTTGTTTTTCTAGAATATCCCAAGAATTTAAGCGTAATTCAATCTGTACTTTAAGTTGTGCTGTATCGTCATATGCTACAAATACTAGCGCATTAAGTTCATGACTAACTAATTCAACTCGTCCAAATTTAGGTGCCCAATGTAATTGTTGACGATTCCCAGCTAACGCATTAGCCTGAAAATTACCCTCTCCTAATAAAGGCAATAGGCTAATTACAACTTGATTGTCTAAAAATGCCTGCGGTACAGGAGTTATTAATTGTTGTATAAGTTGCTCTTCTTCTCCCTGAGAAAAAGCGACTTTGTCTCCCCAATAGACAATCTGCGGCAGCATATCTATTGAGTAGCTCAATACCACACTTGTATGATTACCTTGTAATGTAAGTATTTTATTCATATCTCACCCTATTTAGTGTGCTGCGAAGTTTCTGCATTTGCCACACTAAGCTTGTTACATAGCTGTTCAACAATTTTGGCATGGAACTGCTCGGTTAACTTAACTTTCTTGGCAAAAACAATTATCGCCAAAATAAATAGTATAATTGGCACTCCAAACATCATTAGCTTAAATTTCAAGACACTACCTGGTACTGCCGCGACACTTTCCGCGGTTGCATTATTGGTCATTGCAACCCAAATCGCAGTAAAACCAACTACACCATTGGAAATTGCACCTGCCAACTTATCTAATAGTGGACGTACGCATAATGTAACACCCTCAGAACGAGTACCCGTTTTTAATTGTCCATACTCCACACTATCTGTAATCATCAACAAAATACATAAAAACATCATCGGATACGGGAAGAAAAATAAAACATAACCCACTAAAATAGTTGGAAGATTTTTATCCGCCAATGCAAAAATAAGCATCCCTATAATCATTACACTGACACCCGCGAAGAATAAATTTTTTCTTCCTTTAAAGATTCGACTGAACAATGGAAATAGTGCTACTGAAATAAAGCCAATCGCCAGATTTAATGAGCCAATAATCGCAAAATGTGAAGCATCACCAAAAACATAAGTGAAATAATATAAGATAAATGCCGTACAAATAGTATTACCAATTGCAAATAGCCCATAAGATACTGCGATCCATAGTAATTGGTCATTTTGTCCAATTGCTCGAAAGACCGTCATGATACTTGTTTTTTCACCTGCTTGACGTAATGCTGAATCTTGTTCACGTGCACCAACTACGGTAATAATACCACCAACCAATGATACTACAGCTACAATAATAGCAAATGCCAACCAACCTTGTTTATCACCAATTACATTAGATGAAGATGATTGATGTTTAGAAAAAAACAATACTATTGGCACAATTGAAAAAGTTACCAGTGATTGCCCCAATGTTGATGCTATACGTGCAAAAATACCCACTGACTCACGTTGTGAACTATTGGTCGCCAGCGCAGGGATCATACCCCAAAAAGCAATATCTTTAAACGAGTACACGATATCTAATACCGCAAAAATCAACACAAATAAAATGATATAAAGCATTGGGTTTGAAGTTGAAAGACCACCCAAATCAGTAAACAGTAATACAATCGTTATCGAACCAATCGTACCGCCAAATAAAATCCATGGTTTAAATTTACCCCATTTACTCCGCGTATTGTCGACAATACCACCAATCATGGGATCAATAATTAACTCAACAAAGCGTAAGATAAATAACATCGTGGTAACAATCGCAATCATTTTCTCACTAGTTGCTTCACTCACCCCTGTATACCCTGGGTTAAATAATTGTGATGTAATAAACATAATTAGATATGACGATAATGCAGCATAAAACACATCATGCCCAAATGCACCACACGCATAGGCAAATAAGGTCTTACCAAATCCTTTAGGTTTTTCCATGTTACTCTCCGTTAGATATTATGTTGATATGAGTTTAATAATTCGATTTCCTGTGGATAAAATACATTTCCATTGCTATCCATCACATCGTGAAACTTTAAATGCTGCCAATCTGGGGTATTCTTGGTGACAATTGGCCATGGGTAAGTTGTCTGAGTTTTGCCCTCGACAAGACCCCATTGAAAAATACCAATTTTATGTTTAGCAAAAAATGGCACATGTGTATTAAATTCACTTTTAACATGTCTTGCTAACCACTCTGTACACAATAATGGTCGCTGATAAGAGCCTACAATATCCAATACCATCTGCATCCGATCAAGCTTGCAATAAGAGTGAAACGAAATGATATCTGATAACTCAAATGCTCTTTTATCGATTGGATGAGCCAAAATATCACTATACTCAGCGTCTTCCAAAACAGGAACATGCCACCCACCTACCGTTAGCGGCTGTAGTGGAGCTAACTCGCGCACCCAAGCAAAAGCTAGTTCCATTAACTCTAATGAATAAGCTTCTAACTTTGCTGAAACTGGCTTATCTCCATCAAGAGTAAATACCATTGTATTTCCTGGTTCGTTATACAAGTCCCAAATAAAAATGCGCTCATCATTACCAAATCTATTGATGATGTCTTGTACATACTGTTTTAAGTTACCCCATGTCGCTTTGTTCATAACCGTTTTACGTCCAGGACTAGCTGCAGCTTGACTATTATGCAAGAATGGAACGGGTGCTTTTTGTCTACCAACAAATGGTTCTTCGCCTGAAAAGCCACAATCATCAAATAAACATAACATTACTCGTAAATTATTCAGCTTAGCCAAGCTTAAGAATTGATCAATTCTCTGTAATAACCCATCACGATCATGCTCCCACACAATGTATGGTAAATTTGTCCGTAAACAGTTATAACCTAGTTGGCTTGCCCATGCTAACTCCTGCCCAATTATGGCTGGATCAAATGTTTCAGCCTGCCACATCTCTGTCCAATTAACAGCACTACGCGGCAAATAGTTAAAACCTACCAACCAAGGTAAGCTCTCATACCACTGGTGAGCTTGTTGTTCTGTCCATTTTTGCATCTAATTCCCCTTACTTAGCTAATACTTTATGTTCATTATAGAATCTTAAAATGATAATTTTTAGGATAGACCCTACCGCTGGTAATAATACTAAGCCAAAAAATAATCCTTGTAGTGCGTAACTGCTTTGTTGCTGATTTGGCACATATTTGATTACAACTAAAATTAACCCCAGTAGTCCCCCAGATACCGCAATCGCCATCTTACCAGTAAAGGTTTGACCAGCAAACATGATTGCCTCACAGCGATTACCTGTAATCCGTGCAGTATAATCAATCGTATCTCCAATCATTGCCGACATGATGGGCCAACTTACCGCACCAACCACACCTGTTATAGTAATAAAAATAAAGAATAATATTTGATTATGATACCCAATTACAAAGAAGAAAATAAGTCGTAAAATAACATCTGAAACACATAGCCAAATTAATAATTGTTTTTTGGTAATCTTTTGTAATAAAAATGGTACTGCCAATAGTCCACTAGCACACAAGATATTTAACATTCCATATACTGAAAGTAAACTTGGTTGATGCATATTATATGTAAAAAAATAAGCAGCTAATGATGATGCTACATTAGAAAATAGATTAGTGAAAAAGGCTAATAATACAATGAATAATGGTTTATTTTGTCCAACGGTACTAAATACTTGTCGAATCGTAATTTTTTCACTATGATTAACTACTCGTTCCCGAGTATGCCGATAACCAAAATTCATTAAGAAGAATGCAGCAAACATAAGAATGGCAGAACTAATTGCATAATTAAAAGAACCTGCCACAGTTAGATCTAGTAAGAGTGGGAAAACTAATAATGGTATGGCAACCCCAACTGATACCGCCAACCCAGCATAACTCACCAAACGCGAACGTTCTTGTGGATCGTTAGTCATCACCGCTGACATCGACCAAAATGGAACATCAGAAATTGCATACGTCGTACCCCATAATATATAGGTAATTATCGCATAGACATTTTTTACTGAGTTTGAAGTGTCAATCTTAATAAAACATAATACCGTTGTAATGGCAATAATCAACGGCATATATTTTAAATAGATTCTAAATTTACCTTCTTTAGAGCTTACTGTATCCATAAGGCTAGCTATCAATGGATCTACAACTGCATCCCAAGCGCGTGCAAAAAGAAAAATTAGACTAGCAACCGTAGCAGTTATACCAAATACATCAGTATAAAAAATTAGCGTAAAACTACCTGCTAATCCAAAACTAATGCACTGACCAGTGCCATAGCAAAAATAAGCAAACCGCTCTTTATTGGTAATGGGTAACATATTCAACTTATCTCCTTTTATTACACGCGCAGATTATAGCACCTAATCCAGTATGGTTTTTAAGATTCACTTTTGCATCGCAACATACTACTTATACTCATCAAATCACGTATAAATAGATGCTATTCTGACGGTTATAAACTAAACTTAGCGTAACAATCAGCGGAGATAATTTGCACTCATTAATGAAAATCCCACATAGCAAACAAATTGATTTTTAATTCGGTTGCGAATCACTTACATTCACGTTAGTATTAGTACTTACAGGTTACAGCTATAATGCTATGTACTACAATTATAATTTGGCGCATACTGCAACACCCATATACCTATCCAAAAAGTAAAAGCAAAAACACCTGCGATACACTATTTAAATAACGTAAAAAAACAACCCACAATCACATAACCATCTATTTTAATTAATGAATCACATCAACAAACATGTCTAACCCACTAGTAAATTAGAACCCATAACTCACTCAATTGCTACTTGTTAAATTAATTCATGGTCGGCACGGCTACTTTAAATGCCATTAAATACCATGTTAAAAATCAGTTTATTATGGCTATATGATAAAATTGTGCACTGAACAATAAATGACTAATATTGTGCTACATCACTACACTCAATTACATTCCTGTTTATCAATATAATGATTATTGCTATAAATTAATTTGTAATTGCCTGATGCTAGAACTGATATTGTAATATTAAGCTAATAAATGGAGAACATAATGAGTTGTAATCTGGTGATAATTCCTACCGAACAAGGTGTTGGGAGCTCAGCCATTCGTTTGGGAATTAATCACGCACTAGAACAGCACGGTTATTCTGTAGCAAACTTTCATCCATTGCGCGATTCTAATATTTCATCACATGAATTACGTGCATACATGATAGAAAATCGTCAACAAGATCTAATTGAAACAATTATCCAAAATTTTGAGCGTGTACGCAAAAGCGTCGATTTCATGCTCATTGAAGGTATATATAATAAAATCGGCAATACAAATGAATTAGCATGGTTTAATCCATATGTTGAATGGTTCAACAATACCCTAGTCCGTGCATTAATGGGTTATGTAATTTTGGTTACCCGCGCGACTGGTGATAAACTAGATAAGTTAGAAGAGAGCATTACTCTCTCTCTGAATGGTATTAGCCATGAATTTGTCTTAGGTGTAATTGTTACTAAATTAGAAGCGCCAATTGATGAATATGGAAGAGTAAAATTTAGCTTTCTTGATGAAGATTCGGATGGTAAAAAATCTCTTAATCATGAACAAGTAGCTGGTTCTAAATTATTCCAAGACGGTAAGATTAAGTTATTAGGCACTACTACATGGAATGAAGACATGATGAAACCACGAGTTTCAGATTTGATGCATGCGTTAAATATTCCATTATTGGTAGAAGGTACCGATACTTCACGCCGAGTTAAACGTATCTCATTATGCTCACGTGGTATTAATAATCTATTGGAAGATTTAAAACCTGGTACATTGTTGGTAACCGCAATTGATCGCTCTGATATTATTGTTGCATCCGCACTAGCAGAGGCAAAAGGAACTAAATTAGCGGGATTATTACTAACTGCTGATTACAATATTCCACAAGAAACGATTTGGTTTTGTTACGAAGGTCAAAATAATAAATTACCAGTTTATGCCAACCAAGATCACCGTAAAACATTAAGTTTCATTTTATCATTACGTGATTTGGAATTACGTGGTGTGCCTAGTGATGATTATGAACGAATTGAACTAATCAAACATGAAATTTCGGAATCACTAGATATTGCAGCAATTGAAGCTAAACTAAATCATGAAGTTACGAAGAAAATGTCACCTGCTGCATTTAGATATATGTTACTTAAAAAAGCACAAAATGCCCATAAACGAATTGTCTTACCAGAGGGTGATGAGCCTCGTACATTAAAAGCAGCGATTCACTGTCATGACAAAAAAATTGCGGACTGTATTTTATTAGGTAATATTGAAAAAATTCACCAAGTAGCTAAAGCTAATGGTTTGGTTATTCCACAAGATATTAAGATTTTTGATCCACTAGATATTGCACCTGCATACGTTGATCAATTGGTAGAATTGCGCAAATCAAAAGGTATGACACCAGAGCGTGCCTTAGAAACGTTAACGACCGATGTTAACTTCCTTGGTACGATGATGATTTACAACAACGAAGTTGATGGACTCGTTTCTGGGGCAGAAAACACCACTGCCGCAACAGTTCGTCCAGCGCTACAAGTAGTTAAAACTAAACCAGGTAGCTCATTGGTATCATCAGTATTCTTCATGTGTATGGAAGAACAAGTGTTGGTATACGGTGATTGTGCGATTAATCCTGATCCAAATGCGGAACAACTTGCAGATATCGCTATTCAAAGTGCTGATACTGCCGCACAATTTAATATTGAGCCACGGGTAGCAATGATTAGCTATTCAACAGGTACTTCAGGAACTGGAGCCGACGTTGAAAAAGTAAAACAAGCAACAGCGCTAGTACGTGAAAAACGTCCAGATATTATAATTGATGGACCATTGCAATATGATGCAGCCATGATTAAAGATGTTGCGGATAAAAAAGCACCGAATAGTCCTGTCGCAGGTAAAGCAACCGTATGTATCTTCCCTGACTTAAATACAGGTAATACTACCTATAAAGCAGTACAAAGAAGTGCAAACGTTTTGAGTATCGGTCCATTACTGCAAGGTTTAAATAAACCAGTAAATGACTTATCGCGTGGAGCAACAGTTGACGATATCGTGTATACTATTGCAATTACCGCTATTCAAAGTTAAGACGTTTACTTCTAAGTCTTTTGAGATAAATGGCGGATAATTAATATCCGCCTTGTCAATTATTACAGGTTATAACTATGTTAGTACTGACATTTTATCAGCGCGTTAATTCGATTACTTATACACTTTACAAATTGTATAATAAGAAATTCATTCAACAAACACGTGGTATTATTGAGATAACGTCAGCACAACAGATGTTTTGGCAAATCTTTAATATCCAACACAAACCCATCCAAAATTTTGTATTAGAACGTGACTCAAAAGTACATTTATTTGATTATGATAAAATCTTCCACCATAAACTAATTGCTGAGCTACACCCTGATATTGTCATTCATAAAATCAGCGTTGGTGGCGATGAGTTTAATAGTATTTGCCGCCTAAATGAACTGATACTCGATAAAATTGCTGATTATAATAATTTGGCACCTGTACTACAGCCACAAGAAATAACTCTTGCTCACTTTGGGCAACAAGCATTTGTCACCGCCAAACACTACGCATGTTTCAATAATAGTTTCCACAATACTATTGAGCTACCATTTAATATGTTTTTTCATGGTGAATCCCAACGTAATAACCCACTCAATTACTTTGCCTCGTCTGGACTAATTTTTGCCGAAATTGCCGATAAGATTCCAGACTTAACAGAGAAAAAACATGGTCGTGGGAAATGGGTTGCTATCTACATAACCGATGTACATACAACATTATGTGCAATCAAAAATGGAAAAAGTCAATATTGTACTAGCAGTGAAATGTGGCATGAAATTATTGGCTTCTCACAAGCAGAACGTATTGACCCTAGTATTGTTATTAATCTACTGGCACATGAGTCGACTTCCGCAGAACAAATCATAAAACGGATTAGTAGTTATAATTTAGATAACTTATCTCATAACCATTATGCAACACTCACTGAAATGCTGGCTAGTAACACTCCAGAAACTTTACCATTGAAAAATTATTTTGCACGACAAATTAGTATTAGCATTAGTAAGCTCGCTACTATACTTGGTGGACTAGATGGAATTATCTTTAGTGGCAATATTGGGCAAAATAATGCTGAGTTACGCACCTTAATATGTAATAATCTAGAGTGGATGGGGTTAAATCTTAGTCGTAAGGCTAATTTAGAAAATCAGCCCAAAATCCATAAAAAGAACAGCACTATTCAAGCATTCGTAGTACATGCTGAAGCCGAAAATGCAATGTTAAAACAATTAATTGAACGTATTTAAGATGAAACAACTATTATCAATTGACACCGCTAACGAATATCTATCTCTAGCTCTATCATTAACTGATGGACAAATTGCTACTTTCCAAAGTAAAGTAGGTAATAAGCAATCACAGTATATATTACCAACAATCCAAAATTTACTTGCCGAGCAAAATATTAACCTCTCAGCGATAGACGGGATCGCTTATAATCAAGGTCCAGGCTCATTCACTGGATTAAGAATTGGGCTAAGTGTTGCAATTGCTCTTGCTTATTCATTACAAATTCCTCTTTACCCTGTTGATATGTTTCAATGTTATGCTCGGATAATCACTACTGAGCGCCCAATTTTGGTGATATTAGATGCGCGTTTGGGACAAATTTATGCCGCAGTTATTGAACCACACACCCTGAATTATTTGATAAAACCATCTTTACTAAACCCAGAACAGTTAGAAACATGGATCACCACTCATAACTTAGCCTCAAATAACTTTATCGTCGTGGGAACTGGTTATGAAGTTTATCAAGAGCAAATTCAGCAACAATTATCAAACTTAGAAATAGTTGAACACCTTTATCCTGAAGCTAGCATGCTACTTAAAATTGCATTACAACCGAATGCACCGACATGTACACCACAACACGCTGAACTACTTTATTTACGAGATAAGGTTGCGCTTAATTTAGAAGAACAACGTCAAGGCAAAAAATCATGAGGTTTATTGAGCTAGAAGCTAAAGATCTCCCCCATGTGCAACAGATAGATAAAGCAGCGAACTTAACGCCATGGACGTTGCACAACTATCAACAATCATTAGAAGACCCAAACCATTACCTATTAGGATTGGTGAATGATAATGATGAATTAATTGCGACTTGCGTTTATAGTCTAGTCATGGATGAAGCTGAGATTTTACAACTCGTAGTAGATAAAAATTTTCAGGGTAATGGTTATGGATACTTACTCCTTAAACAGGTATGTAACATTTTGTCACAAACCGCAACCCAACTCTTTCTAGAAGTTCGGGTGGGTAATACGACTGCAATTAACTTGTACCATAAATTAGGTTTCAATATAGTTGGCAAGCGTAAAAACTATTATCATGTGAATGGTAAATATGTGGATGCTATTCTTATGGCAAAAACGTTTCTAACCTTTGGTGATGAAGAATAAATGGCTCAAGATAGTTATAACTTATTAATTGGCAACTTGTGGATACCACAAGATAAAACATTGCCTACAACTGTAAATGTCCAACCAGCACGTAGTACACTAAGCATGACTGAAGGTAATGATGAATCTAATATTCGTCCTCAACAACCAGCTGTTAATATTGTAACTAATACTAATATACCTAGCCCAATCCAGAGATTACAGACCACTATCCAAAGATCTCCACCAAAAGTAGATGCGCATCATGAACCTTCATCTGCACGGAATGCAGGGATAACCACACTAGTACCGACATGGCAACATCTAGTAAACCAAATTCGTAGCTGTGACAAATGTAAATTACATCACAGTCGTACTCATGTGGTTATTGAGCGTGGCACACGTGATGCAAACTGGATGTTTGTTGGTGAAGGTCCTGGAGAACAAGAGGATTTGCAAGGCAAACCTTTTGTCGGAGCATCAGGTCAATTATTAGATAAAATGATTAGTGCTATGCAGTTAGATATTCAACAAGAGGTATATATTGCGAATGTCGTAAAATGTCGACCACCCAAAAATCGTAATCCAGAATTAGAAGAAATTGCCCAGTGCAGCAACTATTTAAAAGAACAAATTGCATTGGTTAAACCACAAATTATTATTACATTGGGTAGATTTGCCGCACAAACAATTTTGAATAGTGATTCAGCCGTTGGCAAATTAAGAAATAAAGTTCATGATTACCTCGGTATTCCTGTAATTGTAACCTATCATCCATCTTATTTACTGCGTACACCAAGTGCAAAACGTGACTCTTGGCAGGATTTACAATTGGCACTTAAGGTATTTGCAGAGAGAAATTCCTAAAATTTTTTATAGCTTCGTTTATCTTTGGAAAGGTTTTAAGTATGCAAGATTTTAAAATTCAAGTTACAAATGGCAATCAAAGCTACATAATGACACGTGAAGAATTATACCAAAAACTTCAAATTCGTGATTTTACGCTCACCCAATTTGCAACCGAAGAAGAAATTACAACTAACTCAATTGGAATCTTAGACTATATCCGCGAAATTATTGCGCGAAGCAATTACCAATCTGAATGGCCATGGATTAATATGGTGATGAAACATTTTAGCGGAACGGAGTTTTTTAACTTAATCATTAGTTGCGAATCAATCGCTGAGGTTGCTGAGAGAATTGAATTTGATGGTCGAATGAATGCTGAGTTTAAGCAGTTATACGCTAATGATAACCGAAGCCTATCTGATGCCATGCTCGCAGAAGCGCGCTATTTGGTTAAATTCATGCAAATTCTCATTAATGAAGATATTACCTTTTCAGCAGCCTATTTTCATATTGGAACATATAATAATACGCCTTTTGCATCATT
Organism: Pseudomonadota bacterium; assembly: GCA_003962985.1. Classification (GTDB taxonomy): domain Bacteria; phylum Pseudomonadota; class Gammaproteobacteria; order Burkholderiales; family UBA11063; genus Aquella. The sequence goes on from RXKA01000081.1 coordinate 30,566, forward strand.
TGAATTATTTGATGATAGCCAACAGATGATTGATGGTGAATCCTACTCAGATTTTATTCAACGCATCATTGATCAAATATCATCAGATACAGAGCAATATAAATTAATTGAAGAGCTTGAATCTATCTAACCCGCGAGGTAAGATAAATTGGATGAATCAAATAAATTAAAACCTGTTGTTATGGCTAATCTACACTAATAATTATTAATATATTGATAATCGCGTTAAAATCGCGAGGAATACAAATAAAATAACGCGGAAAGAATATCCGCGTTATTTTATTATATGAATTAATTAGTTCGAATAATAACTACCAAAAGTTATTCCATGAGGAATAAACGACGGTATTACATTTGGATCTGGTACATATGTGTTACATGCATACTCTGAAACGCTACCATCTGCATTTAATGGGCAAATATAAATCGTATTGGGCGTATTTGGTGACAACACATACAAATAAGGCGAACCATTCAAATTAACGGCCGTTATACTTTGTACACCAGTTACATCAAGCGTTGACGAATCGATATAATTGCAGCTTATAAATTTACCTTTATTTACTCCAGAAGTTTCAATTTTACAATATGCTACTTGACTGGAATAGTCTAGCACATAGACATAATAATCGTCACCTATTTGCACCGCACTTAACGAAGTTGGACTTGTTATCGACATTTGATAATAAGCAGCTTTGCAATTTCCATAACCAGCTGAATTAGTTACATCACAAACAGAAATCTTAGCATAATATGGGGCATCAGTATTATTTGGACCAGAAAGATATACCAAACTACTGCCATTGACAACTACACTAGCTATACCCTTGGATGAAATAGTTGGCGATGTACTTGCAACATTGCAAAATAAAGATGACTCTTGAAACACATTGCAATAATTAGGACTATTTCCAGAATTACTATTAGGTATACCTGCTAAATATGCAAACCAATTACCTCCAGTCTCAGCGAAGGCAAGATTACCATACGGTGGAAAAGTCTTGGTGACGCATTTTGTATTATCATAAGTGCCATTAGTCCCTAGCGCACAGGTAACATATGAACCAGGAGTGTCATTATCAGAAGTTAATGCATACAAATAATTACCAGTTGGATCAACAATTGTCGATAAAATATCTAAATTGGCATTTGGGCGCGTTGATGGAGTTAAACAACTTAAAGAACCATCACTTTCTGCAACTGTACACTGAAAAACCCCAGGTGTACCATTTGCAACATACGCATACCATGTGGGAGCCATAACATCAAAAGTAAATGATTCAGGATTAGCGGTTGGTGTTCCACTAATTGTTATACTACTCCCTGTTGAAGCAGTTGCTGGCGCGGTAAACGCTACACTACATATTGGATTATTATTAGTTAGGTCACAATTCCCAGAAGTTGGCGAAAACACTGCTGGCGCAGTTACAGTATAAGTCTTATTGAAATTGTAGCCACCAGTAAGTTTCATCACAATATAAAAACTTTCGTTCGTTTTTAAATTCGTAATGCTAACTAATCCCGCAGAATCCTTACTCATTACCGCATTTACAACGGCTGAAGCGTAAACATTGGCATAAATTGTATTTTGTGTTCCACTACCCGTATCCCACAAAATACTACGATTTGTAACGGTAGATGATTCGTCACTCCAACTAGCCAAAAGTGAACTAGCTAGATTAACATTTAATGCCCCTGCAGTTGCTTGATTTGGTTTTAAAGTTACGCTACAGCTATTACCAGCATTTGCTTGCAATGTCACACTATTACATTGATTATTATTAATCGCATACCCACTTGGTGCTTGATTAATTACAAAGCTCTCTGCCGCTGTTGCACCAATATTTTTATAAGTTAAAACCAAGGTAGCACTATTCAATGAACTTGATTCAAATTGATAAGCTGTATTTACTGACTCTCCATTTCCAGTCGTCGCACCAGTTGCAGTAACACTATCTAAAGTAACGTTGGCTGATAGCGAAGTCCTAGAATAGCCACTGAGTTCGACACTAGTAGACGAAGAACCACTACTGAAAGTATATCCAACAGGTAGCGTTGCCGTTACTAATTGATTAACTGTTGCAGTTGGACCAAAGCGAACTTTAAAGGTGCAGCTCGCACCATTTGCCAGTGGTAATGCATTCGCACATCCTCCAGCACCACCAGATTCAACACTAAAATAACTGCCATCACCAGTCATTGCCTGAAAATTAATGGCGCTAATACTCTCTACCCCAGCATTTGTTGCAACAAAAGACTCTAACTTACTTTCGCCACTATTGACTACAATTGCCCCATAATTATAGCTAGTTGGCGTAATGTTTAAGGTAGCACCACCCTGTGTGGTTTGATAAGCAAGTAATTGGCTGGTTGTAGCTGATTGGTTGGCGCCATAACTATAAGCGATATTCATGGTAGCCAAGCCAACACCAAAGGTACTATTATTGTATTTAAGTGTAATCGTACAACTTTGTCCACTCGTTAAGGTATTGGTAATCGTATTTGCACTCAATACACAATTATCACCATTTTCATGCACTAAGCTGAAGTATTGATTAGGTGTAAAAGTAATTGCAAAATTACTTTCATTAACATTACCATTATTCTGTAAAGTCAGTTTAGTAGTTGCAACCCCATTACCTGTGGTAGCTACAAACATAAAATTATTTAGTGCCGTTAATTGTAAGCCATTTTGAATGGTACCACCAGAATAACTATAATTGCTTAAAACAGACAAATTACTATTATAAGTAGCTACAATAGTCCCATTACCGCTAACGCCAGATTCTGCATTTGAAATAACTTCAACAGTACAGCTTCTACCTGCGGCTAATGATGCATTACAATTATTTTTATTGATCGTTAATGGGGATTGTGGTGTCTGAATTGCTAAATTATTGATATTACCATTGCCTGTATTTGAATAAGTAATAACTTGTTTGGTGTAGCCAACCGCCGCAGAAAGTGCGAATTCTGTTGGCTGTACAGTTAAAACACCTTGTTTAGCATCGGCAATAATTATGTTGGTTGCTACAGTTCCTTGATTAACTACAGAACCATGACTGGCTGTTTGAGCATAAAAACTATATGGTGAACTTGCTCCAGCTGGTATTTTCAGAATGTAAGTTACAATATCACCAGGTTTTAAATTAGTCGGGATATTAGCACCACTATTACCTGATAACACGGCAAAGTCTAATAAATTTCCTGATTGCGTGGTTAAATTAATCGTATTAAAATCACTGCCAGCGTTTTGGTTAACCACCGCCACTACCGACACTTGTGCTGAACCATCTGATTCAGCAGCAACTGTTGGTGCAACCAAAAAGCTAATACCATTAGCACCAGATTGTGTATTACTTGGGATTTCGGTTAAACCAATATTAGCCGTTAGAATAAATTGCTCAGCTCCTAAACCAACTAATGATTTAAGTTTATCAACTGCGGTGTGGTTTAATTGATTTGAAGAAGATGCTACTACCGTAAAACTACCAGGTTTTGAATTCGCGCCAATTTCAACTTTTAAAGTACAATAATCATTCGCTACAATATTTTTACATTTTAGTGCGCTAGATGGCTCTACTTTAATAGTTGCACTAGTATGATTAGTCGCTTCAGGAACATCATAACTCAAATCATTGATTGCTACTGTAGAATTATTAGTAAGAGTTAAATAAGCCGTAGTTGGAATACCCGCTGGATATTGATCTGGTGCAGTAACTGTTAATGATGCACTCTCGGTTGGACTGGCACTATCACAATTACTTCCACCACTACAGCCACCTAGAATTGTTAACACACTAAAACCAAGAAAATAACGCAACCACGCTTTTTTCATAAAACTCCCTATCTGTAAATGAAAATGATAATTATTAGCTCTTTATCACTAATATTCTAAGCATACTTAAACTAGCTTATATTTTTATAACTGCCATTATATCATTTAACCAATATTCAAAGATTGGAGCCTAAAAGCATAACTAATTAATTTAATAATAACCCCAACTAAATTTAATATTTAATCGAATCAAATCAAAATAATATGCAAAAATGTATAAATACAACAGATGGGGATTGATAACCATCTATAACACATATTGAGATACAACAAAAATTATACCTCAAATCATTTATCCAACCTTATTTCTCGGCAACTAATACAAATAAAGGATAATCACGTCCTAAATCATCACGGTGCATAACCATTAGATCATGGATCTCTACATGCCTAAACCCAGCTTGTAATGCGATATTACGTAACTCATCACGTACAAACCCATGATGGACATCAACATCTATGCCATGAAAAGAACCGTCTTCAGCATCTAAATCAGCAATTAATAATTTTCCATGAGTCGTTAATATCTGCGCAAACTTGGCAAATATAGCTTTAGTATCAGGAATATGATGTAATGCCATTAGACTATACACCATATCATAATTTTTACTTACCGTATCAGTCAATAAATTCAATTGCTGCGTAACAATATTAGTGGCTCCAGTT
>RXKA01000081.1:35119-41516 GCA_003962985.1 Pseudomonadota bacterium
CGTCGTATAATCGGCTAATTTATGCCGACGAATTACATCAGCAAAGACATTCGCTCGCTGTGCTTTCTCTGGAGTATCCCAAGTAGCAGCCTTGTCATCAAATTGAATATTATTCATTACATGCACCTTTCTTTATATTTCAAATAGTTAGCCTAAATATAATATTGACTAATGTAACTTATTCAATACTTATCCACAGTTTACCAAATAATTCATGCACATTTTTAGTGGATAACTCAGTATTTACTCACATTAGTTACCATTATATCAGATTTTACTAAATTAGATTGGTTATGTATTCGCCAATCCAACCACCTAGGATAGATATTTAAGCATCTAAATGAGATACAACTTTATTACATTATTTTAATGGGCAGTAATTACCGCGTGTAACAATCCGCAATTTCAAATACAACATACTGCTAGTTACAAGTGGAAGCATCGTATTTAGCATCATGATATTATTCCTTATTAATTTAATTAATTATCTAGGCGTTATTATAATGACCCTCATACCAATAAATCCAATTGATATTTTATTTATTATTGATAGTTTTTGGCTATGAAAATACAACATCTACCTAGCCAGTAGAGTAATAATTTTAAGAAGTTGACTATTAAAACTGGTTATCACCATAAAAGCAACAGCCATCGTCAGCACTAAAATAAATACAATCAAATAGTTAAAACAAGACAAGGCAAATAAACATAAATAAATTTGACATTAAATATGTACCATAAATATAATGGAGTATTGTCAGCTCAGGTAGAATTACCTACATTGAGAATGAGTTAATAGCGAATAAATTTAACCAACGGGAGTACATGTCATGAAAAAAGTTCTAGTTTCATTATTTCTTATTGCAGGTTTTTCTTTTGCGAATGCAGCAGGTAGTGGTCATAGTGCGTCTAGACAGGCAGCTACTCATGTGAATACACCAGCTAAATCCACTAATAAAATTAAGATGGAATTACCAATTGCACCAGTTGGTAGCTTTGATGGTGGATTATTCTAATAGATTTAGTTAATCAATACGTTGGCAGTTTGCATGATTGTATAGATATTATAAACTGCCAATTTAAATCCTAAATAAGCATTAATTGCCTGTATCATTATGCATCTTTATTGATTAACGCCTTTAACAAATTAAATTTACTCAATAACTCGGTCTTATCGCTAATTTTCTCATATCTGCGTTTAGCTTCATCAATGATATTATGTCCGCCCATCTCAGCGATAAATCGTGAACGTTCACGGGTTTCTAATGCACCTGCTTTACGACGTTGTTCACAATAACTAATCGTCAACTCATATTGGGCACGAGTAATACCGACATACATCAAGCGACGCTCTTCGTCAATACTATTAACATTAATTGACTCTTGATGTGGCAATATCCCCTCTTCACAACTAATTAAAAATACGTAGGGATACTCAAGACCTTTGGATGCATGTAATGTAGTTAACTTAACCGCGTCCACTTCCTCACCGTTTTGCCCTTCCAGCATCGTGATTAAGGATACAGTTTGTGTTAGTTCGGGCAAAGTTTTATTATCATTCTCACCTTTTTTCGCGAGCCACTCAACAAAACTCATAACATTAGCATAACGTTTTTCCGCACCTTTTGCCTCTTCGATATCATACAAATAACTTTCGTATTTGATTGCCGCTAATAACTCATTTAGTAATTCACCCGCTGGTTCTTTATTTTGGCGAAATTGTAAATTATTAATAAAATTACCAAATTCCAATAATATCTCAACTTGGATTGCATTACATTCCGCGGCAAAACCTTCCTCAAATAATGCTTCAAACAAGGAAATATTCCGTCGCTTTGCATATCCAGATAACTTATCAATCGTAGTTGAACCAATTCCACGCTTTGGAGTGGTTACTGCACGAATAAATGCACTGTCATCATCGTCATTCAAAATTAGGCGCAAATACGCCATAATATCCTTAATCTCAGCTTTATCAAAAAATGATTGCCCACCAGAAATATTGTATGGAATTTTATAATTGCGTAATGCTTGCTCTAACACGCGGGATTGGAAATTACTACGATATAATATTGCATAGTCAGAAAACTTATTTTGATGCTGCAGTTGGTGCAACATAATCTTACGTGCCACCATATCCGCCTCAGCCTCTTCATTTGGACAACTAATGACCCGAATTGACTCACCAGTACCAAATTCACTCCATAATTTTTTTTCAAATAACTTGGGATTATTCTGGATTACCTGATTGGCTGCAGTCAGAATAGTAATAGTTGAACGGTAATTTTGCTCAAGCTTAATAATATTCAAATTGGGATAATCTTGATTTAGCAAATGTAAATTCTGACTATCTGCACCACGCCATGCATAAATTGATTGGTCATCATCACCTACGGCAGTAAAAAGTCCATTAGTGCCAGCTAACAGTTTAATTAATTGATACTGACAAACATTAGTATCTTGGTACTCATCGACTAAAAGATAGCGGATTTTTAATTGCCATTTATGTAACACGGCTAAATTATTCTGGAATAGCTCAACGGGTAGGCGAATTAAATCATCAAAATCAATTGCCTGATATGCCAATAAAGTATCTTGATATTGTTGATAAATCTTAGCTTGCACCATATCAAATTCTTCTTTGGCTTGTGCTAGTGCTTTATCTGGCGAAATAAAGCCATTTTTCCACAGCGATATTTGCCCTTGCAGACTACGAATTAATGATTTGTCGGTAGTTTCTAATAAATCACTGATAATTTTGCCACTATCATAACTATCCAGTACCGAGAAATTTTGTTTATAACCTAAATTAACGGCTTCTTCACGTAAGATTTTTAGTCCCAAAGCATGAAAGGTACAAATCGTTAAACCACGCGTATTTAATCCTGTTACCAATTTAGTTGCACGTTCCTGCATTTCTTTTGCTGCTTTGTTGGTAAACGTAATTGCAGTAATGTGTTTAGCTTGAATCCCACATTCTTTGATTAGATAAGCTATCTTATGCGTGATTACCCGTGTTTTGCCACTGCCTGCACCAGCTAGAACCAATAATGGTCCACGATTGTATTCGACTGCCTCACGTTGAGGTGGATTTAATTTTGCTAATAATTCACGCATTACAACTAACTACTTTCTAAAATCACGCACCATTCTAGCTCACAACAAATCCATAAACACCATCAATGTAAAATACCATATCAATAACCAAATATTATTACCATGAAATGAATAAAGATGCTTAAATTTACGAGATGTATAGAATGGGATACCCAAGAGACGAATATTATAACAAATTTACCTTAATCAATTTATGCTAAAATTGCGCGTTCTAATTATCATTGTCCGTTACAAATAAGCTTGCGGTCAAGTTCAGAAGAGGAATAAAAATTTATGGCACGTTATGCAATTGGTGATATCCAAGGCTGTTATAAACAGTTTATCCAACTCTTAAATCTAATTGATTTTAATCCAGGAAAAGATGTTCTCTACCTAGTTGGCGATCTGGTAAATCGTGGTCCAAAATCATTGGAAGTAATCAAGTGGATTTATAAAAATCAAGATCGTGTGATTAATGTGTTGGGTAATCATGATATCTATTTACTTGCTCGTTATAACCACCTTGGTAAAATTGATAACGGTGATACTCTTGCAGATCTAATTCGTGATAAAAACATCTTAAAATATATTGATTGGTTACGCTCTGCTCCACTGGTATTTCATGATAATGATTATATTATGGCACATGCAGGAATTTATCCACAAATTAGCTTTAACGAATTACTCCAGCTTAATCATGCAATAAGTAGCCATTTAAAATCACCAGAATATCCACATTTCATTGAACAAATTTTTGGTAATAAACCCAATGTATGGAATAGTGATCATAGTAGTCTCAAAAAGATGAAATTTGCCCTCAATGCCTGCACGAGGATGCGGTTTTTAGATCGGGTTGACTATAGCCTTGACTTTAAATACAAAGGTGAATTAGGTAATATGCCCGAGCATTTGATGCCGTGGTTTCAAGCTCCATTTCATAAAACAATCAATAAAAAAATTATTTTTGGGCATTGGGCAGCATTAGGATTTTTTCATGAGCAACGCTATATTTCATTAGATACTGGTTGTGTCTGGGGGCGTAAGTTAACCGCACTTAATTTAGATACGTTTCAACTTCATCAGGTAGCTTATAGTGCAGAATAAACCTCTTCTAGCTTATCCAGAACATCAGGAGTTTGAGGAACTACTCAACTCTTGTGGCTCAATGACAAGGCAACTAGAGAATCTTGGACGAACTCTTAGCGTGAGTTTATTGCATGAAGGAATTGAGGATAACTATTTTCGGCGCTATACGGTTCTGAATCTCAATCAGCTACCAGTTGTGATTGCATGTAGTAGCACAGATCTTAATAATCAATTCTTTACCACCCTACTACAAAATGCAAATACGACACCGATTGGCAAATTTCTTTTTGCATCCCAAAGTCAAGTAATCCGTAGCCAAATCGAAATTGAATTAATCACAGCAGAGCAAATTAGCTTGCCCCACCTAAAAGATTTCGTTCAACGTAAATACCAACCAAGCCAGCCACTATGGCAGCGCTTATCCATATTCAATTATCAACAAGAAACCATGCAACTGTGTGAAGTAATGTTGCCAGAATTAGAATTATTTTATTAACTATTAAGAATAAAATTATATGTTATTGTGAAAAATATAGCATACCATCATCATTTTGGTATTCTAAAATTTAATCATCATATATGTCTAGTTTTATTGAACTGCTGCACAATATAATCAATTGACTAATATAGTTAGCTCAATATAAAATAAGCAATAAAAATTTCATAATAAACTGTAATTATTCAATTATTATTAAATAAAAGTGCTCGATTGACAATAAGTTAACTATAATTTCAAGCTAAAATACTTAGTAATACGCCGATTAAATATCATGCACTCGATAATAACTCATGTATCACACATAAGATAAAACACCTGCTAATACAGGTGTTTTACTGAAACATAGAGTAACACTTAAGGCTAAGAATCAGTTCTTACAATACTAACATTATATAGATTAGTACCATCTAAGCTTGTCACTTTATATTGAACATTTCCACGGCTAAAATTATTGTCAGTAATCCCACTTATTTGAGGAGCCCAAATAACACATTTATCTTTTGCGCAAGCCGTTACAGCAGCAGTACCACTAGTAGTAAACGTTGCCACAGCCTTAGAAACATCTACATTTGAAGGTATGCTTACCACAATACTTTTAGGTTCTGTAGTCTGGTCAATAACTCCCAAGTATGTTTCATTACCGATTTTTAAAGAATAGGAAGTAAATAAATTATCTGGCAATGGAGGAGCCTTGTGAATAACTGTTACTTTATATGTCTTCATGAAGAATGGTAATGCAATTACACGAAATGTTACTGGTGATGAGTAATCATTCTTGGTAACAAGAGGAACTTGTAATGTTGTATCAACAAATGCTGGGTTAGCAAGCAGTGCTTTTGGATTACTTACATCAATCCCCCAATAAGCGGTGAAGCTCTCCCCCGCATCGTGCGGAACTTCAACTGTAATTTCTCCTGTTGATTGATTTATAACTCCTTTATGATATCCAAGACTTTGAACATCAACTAAAGAAAACTCCATAAAAGCATACTCTTGTACTTTTACCGTCACAGTATACTGTCTTGTTTCACCATTTGGAGCTGTTACCGTATAGACCAATGGATGCTCAAAATTGTTTGGTGAATAGCCGCTACACTGAGGAACTTGTACTGTTACCTGACTTTCATGATGATTAAATGTATAAGGTACAGTTACTTTTGCAGCACCAGTCGTAATAAATGATGCAACCATTAAACGAGGATCGGTGTGCCACGGCATACTCACAGAAATAGTACCTTTTTTCTGATCAATTTGCCCTGGAATTAGCACACCGGTAGAACCGCGCAATGAGTACGAAGTTATGATATTACCATCTGGCTCACCTACAACTACTGTAACGGTATATTGCTTTGTTGTCCCATCTGCTGCTGTAACTATATATATCACAGGACTAGAGAATAAATTGGGGGTAATTCCACTTTTTTGTGGAAGTATGCTACCCTTTACTGTGATCTTACTTCCAATATAATCAAAATCAGCAATCATAGGAAGTGCCGTATTTGTGCCATATGGAACAACTACCATAATACTTTCACCATCAATGCTACCTTGATTTCCCTGTATAGAATAATTGGTAATCTCAGCAATGTTAGATTGCGCAACTGATACTGTAACCGTATAGGCACGAACACTGCCATCTGCTGCTGTTACTTTATATTCTAGAGGGCTTACAAATGAATTCGCCGTAACACCACTAACCTGCGTTACATTATCTAC
>RXKA01000012.1:0-3570 GCA_003962985.1 Pseudomonadota bacterium
TGCGATATGTCGCTGACATTCATCACGTTCTCAACGTGATATCTAACTGCTTCGCTAAGTGAACGGAATCTAGACATATTATGTACCTGGCGATGCATTGGTTGGCGCAGCAGCCACTAATGCATCCGCAGTTATGATTGGGAAAGTTTCTCCTTGAATAGCGGCCGTGATTGTATTCGCTTGTTTATCGAATTTATACGAAACCTCTCGATAAAAATACATATCAGTGTTAATTGCTGTGTTTTGACCAACCATTGTTTTTAGATAAAATCTACCCTGGTGCATAAGAGGCTTTGTCACGTAACAACTAAAATTAATTGTTTGATAAGATTTTCTACGCACGTCATATATTGTTTTCGCTCTACGACGTAGTGCATCCTTGGTCAATAGTGACCTTTGCTTATCAACTTCTACATACCACTTTGGGTATCCAACATATCCAATATTTTCTGGCAGAGGCTCATTGTTCTCAAATGACAGATTAATAAGGTCTAGGGTGGCCTGTGAATACCCATTACTGTTCCTGTCTTCTGGCTCAATAGCAACACTTGGTTCTCCATATGGAGTGGTGCCAACGACTTGAAAATCTGTGTAAATATATGCATTTGATGTAACTTCTGCATAATCACCAGTAAGAACGCCATGTGTATGTTCAGCACTAATGTTCGGCAAGAACGTGACATTATTTTCATCTGGTGTACCTACAAATTCAAGCGCATCTACATACGCATTATCGAAACGCCAATCAAGCCGGATATATCCAGTATTGTAATCCCAGTAATACACAGGGATTGCGTTTGTGTTAAGCATTAAATTCAAGATTGGGTCTATAACTTCTGAAATAGACTTCGCAGGGTCTCCGTTAATGACCGGTGTGGATAAAGCAGGATGATTACTTGTGGTAGCCAATCGTATTTCGATGGCTTCTCTAAATGCCTGTAGCCCTAATTCATCTTGCTCTGGGTCATCTGTGGCACCAAAGACTTCTTCTTGCTCTCGGTACCAATCTATTAAACCAGTGTGTTCCATACACGTGCGAATAATGTCATTGTATTTAACTCCTGCAAAATAAATAGATTGTCTAAATCCCATATTTTCTGTCAATACACTTGCAATATCATCACACTCTAGCACTGTTAATGTTGTGCCATCTGGCCGTCTTCTAGTAGTGGTTTGGACGACCTGACCTTGGAAATACGTCTTTGGCGAACCAAATCCACCACCAAGAGTAATTGCCGGTTTATTTTCATTCAAGAATGCTAATACTTTGCGACCAAACTGGGTTGCAGCTAAGTTGAGTAAATTAACCCTTGCTTTAGCTTTGAGCCTAGATGCGTTGTCGTTTTCAAGACTATATGTAACTTCCCATTCTGACATATATGTCGAAAGGTCGCCCCATTTAATAAATTGCCTTACAAGTGGCTCAGGGTCTACGGGCGCAGGCTTGGGTTTTACATAAAAGAATATAGGCCCTTCAAGTGTTGTGTTAAAACTAACAATACCTCTGCATATAGCCAAAGTCCTTGGATTGGTAGCAAGCTGTTCGTCGGTTGGTATTGTTAATTGACCGTAATACACTAGCTCTTCGCCTTGTTCGATTGTTCTACGACGCCAGTCAGCATAGTAAGTCGGCGCAGCCTTGAGTGCTTCTTCTTCTTCTGTGCTTTTTGGCTCTCGTATCCTATGTTGTTGGAAAAATTCATTAAGTAATTTAGGTTCAATGCTATCCGATTTACTGGGAGTCGTAGAGAAATCAGCGCGAACAAATCCCAGGTCTTCAATATCATCATTGAGGCCATCGGACGTAATAAGTTCTGGATGATAATTATTGAACCCAATTGGCCCATACTGAAATTTGGTGTTGATATACCTAAATGTAACACTAACAGTTGCTCTGTCTGAAATGTAAATTGGAAATTGTGTATTGGCGTCGTCTATCTGCTCATCACTTAATGGTGGACTGAAGCAATTCCATGTTAAAGGATTTGGTTCGAATCCAATTAGCATTACAGAACCCGCATAGTGCACAAACACGCTATATTGAGATTCATTTTGTCCCTGAGCGAAAACCGGACCTACAATAGAAAATGTCTCAAATTGTCTTGAGCGTGGGTGATAATACTCAAGTTTTGGTTGTTGGTTTACTGTAAGCGTGAGTCGAAATTTCGAAACTGTAATTAAATCTTCTGCATCGCCTGCATCTTCGTCCCCCCACTCAACAACAATGCTACCATCAAATGCATCATTGTTCTCCGTAACCACATTAGTTCTTGGTCTGCCGTGCCAAAAGTGCATTTGAAATCCAGAATTCGGGCTTGACGCCATTTGAACCCGCCTTGAAGACACCTTAAATAATTTGTCTGCGGGATAAATAAGCACTGCTTTGTCATCTTCTAATACATCTTTATCGACGACATTGCCAGTGTACATATAATCTTTGCTAATCGGAAATAATCGCTTAAGTGTGCAATTACCATAAACATCCAAAAACATAGAACTATCTCCTGGGATTTGCGAATACAAATCACCTGTCGGTCCTTGGTTTTTTATCAATTTCGTATCTTCAATCTCCACAGGACTCACTCTTTTCCAAATATTATAAGTGGGGCGTATAACCGGCTTGTCCACTCCTAGTGAATCAAAAACTGCTCGATATGATGCTGGTATTGTGGGATTAGGAACCCCAAAAATCTGTGTTGTGGTCTCTGGTGGCAAATCATCATAATCACCAGAGACAGCATTAGACACTGTGGCTTCAGAGTCATACTCTGGGCTGTATCTTTGATTATCGTATGTTATATCTGAAGAATTTGGACCCTGAATAAGGTCGTAATAAGCACTGGCTTCGCCTGCCGGCACACCACCATATGCAAATGTACACATAGGCGCCCCTAAATTCATATTGGCGTATGGCATAATTCCACCACTACAGTTTGGCACAGAATTCAATCGCATAGATATAATCAATTCCTCTGCGGTTGACGGTCTGCCCTGATGTGGATTTCGCATTGTAGTAATGAAGTTTCTCGAAATTGTACGAGTTTCTTCGTCTTGCACAAATCCCTGAGCATTGGTACCGCCTGTTGTGCCAGGTCTAGGCAGCAAAATTGCCCCAAGCATGCATTGTCCTCTTAATTCTTTTGGCCTAAATGAACCCGCCATGATTTACTTTGTACAAAGCGTACATAATACACAGTGTGATATTAATATTAATCAAAAACAACGTGACTTGTTGAGGCGTCAGTGGTATACTTGTTTGTCAAAATCTAAACCAGACCTTTCTGATGTTTTACCAGCTTGGCGACACTCTTCTGATGCTTTTATTGAAGCAATGTATCGTCTTGGATGGAAACCTAGGCATTCGGTTGAAAGAATTATAGAAAACAGTCCTCTTGAACCAGGCAATATACAATTTGTGCCATACAATCACAAGATACGCACTAGAAGACGAAATAACACCAAGCATATTAAAGCGTTTGGGGTTATCGCACCAATAGCATGGTTTATTGAAAATCACTCACTATGCAAAGTCAAAGATTATCACGTGATTTACGGCCGAATTGCCAGTGG
>RXKA01000012.1:3620-4699 GCA_003962985.1 Pseudomonadota bacterium
AGACCTGGTCAAGAGACTCAACTTAGGTTGGCCTCTTGACCAGGCTGTTCATACTCCATTATATGGAGTTAGACCACCTAGGAATTCCGACGCGAGTCTCGATACTTAATTTGGTCATATGCGGCTCCGCCAAAAACGCCAGCCACAAACCATGTGACACCAATACTTAATGCAGCTTTCGTGTCATTAAGTTCTACATATGTCTTACTGAAGCCCATGCAAAAAGCACCAACTCCAACTGTGAGTACTCTCTCTGAGAGAATTTTCCAATTAAAATTCATCATTTTTCACAAGTGTCGTGAGAGGAAGCCCCGCCCCTTGTGGGCGGGGAGGAATCGAACTTAAGATAATCTTTGAAAACAATTGAAAATTATAAAGGGAGATAATCCTTATATATAGAAACACATAATGTGAATATTGTTCTTAAAGTTAAACTCAATACAAATGAGATTCAACATAGCGCGTTGCTGCGCACTATGAATGATTTTAGTCAAATTTGTAATGAACTTTCAACAATAGCTCACACAACTGAAACTTATAATAAAGTTCAATTGCAAAGAAATTCATATCACGGGATGCGTGAAACGCATCCGAGCTTCTCTTCTCAATTAACAATAAGAGCTATTGATGTGGTTACTGCTACATATAAAAAGAAGAGAAGTAAACAACCAAACTATTTCAAAAAGACTTCTGCTGTCGTCTATGACGACAGAGTAATTACTTTTAGAGATTCAGGAACTGTTAATATTTGGACTAATGATGGAAGAATGGAAATTCCAATTCAAGTCTACGATAAAGAACGTTTTCAATATAGAAAAGGACAAGTTGATTTAGTTTATCAAAATGGCAAGTTCTATCTTCTTTGTACTTTAGATATTCCTACTCCTGAAAAATATAACGCCAAGGGCGTCATAGGAATAGACTTAGGAGTGAAGAATATTGCAGTAAGTTCTTTAGGAGATGTGTTCTCAGGAGAACACATCGAGAAGAAAAGAAAACAATATCATGCTCATAGGCAAAGATTGCAGAAGCGTGGAACACGCTCTGCAAGAAGAAGAATTAAAACATCTGGACGAAAA
>RXKA01000138.1 GCA_003962985.1 Pseudomonadota bacterium
TTACACTACTGCTTTATTTTTTAATTACCAACTTGTTAAAGAACGATTTACTCAACTTGAATTGCTTATTCAGCCATAAAAAGTGAGGACTGGGGTAAAAATTATTATTTTATACTACAATTGTAGTAATTTGCTACTGAGCTTGCGAGAAGATAAATAAGTTTTATCCATGTGCTCTGAATCAAATGGTACAATAATGGCTGAGTTATTTAATATATTATTAAAGGAGTTTTGTTATGAGTTGTTGTGATAACAATTTTTTCTATCCTCAAGTATTAGTTGGTCAAGAAGCGCCTGATTTCACTGCTGCTGCGGTTTTAGGTAGTGGTGAGATTGTTGATAATTTCAATTTCAAAAAAGCAACTGAAGGTAAATATGCGGTAGTATTCTTCTATCCGTTAGATTTTACTTTCGTTTGTCCTTCTGAGTTGATCGCTTTTGATCACCGTCTTGAAGATTTTAAAGCTAAAAACGTAGAAGTAATCGGTGTATCAATTGATTCTCAATTTACTCACGCTGCGTGGAAAAATACTCCAGTAAATAAAGGTGGTATTGGTCAAGTTGGTTATACTTTGGTTGCTGATGTTAAACACGAAATTTGTCAAAGTTTTGGTGTTGAAGCTGCTGGTGGTGTTGCTTATCGTGGTTCATTCTTGATTGATAAATCAGGTGTTGTACGCCATATGGTGGTAAATGATTTACCACTAGGACGTAATGTTGATGAAATGTTACGTATGGTTGATGCGCTTCAATTTACTGAAGAGCACGGTGAAGTTTGTCCTGCTGGTTGGAACAAGGGTAAAGCAGGTATGAAAGCATCTACTGATGGTGTTGCTGATTACTTAGCAAATCATGCTGAACAATTATAATTTAGTTTAGTAGTAAAAAACCCCGATTTTATAATCGGGGTTTTTGTTTATTTAGTGAGGGCATACAGTTTATGATAGTATGGGTCTTTCAAACTATCACGGAAACTAGCTTTGTATACAGGAAATGCTAACACGTCTAGTTTAACTAAACTTTCGGCGGCAGATTCGTTCCCCAAATTAAAATCTAACATAGCTTGTTTCAGCATAGTATCTGGATATGGGTGGAAAGTTGCTAACTTATTAGTATAGTAATATTGCTGTTGAATACTCATTAAGTCATCTGTCATTTCATCATCAACATTTATATAATTATCCAATGTGTAAAGACTATAGTAAGACCATAGTGCATTATTATTAACTAGCTTTTCTAAATAATGTGCTTGTGTATTATATGTTTTTTGATCATCTGGTGTATCATAGTAATCTACCAGCGTATCAAAAATCATACTTCCACGTATCATGAGATACACAAGATATGCTAGAGGAATTATACTTACTAATGTAATAAACTTAGTGGATAAAGTTACCAGTGGTTTATCAAGGGAAATAAATGTTACTAATCCAACCAAGAAGTACACGTACCATAGTGGATATTCGTTCATGCTATGGGCAAGAGTTGTGCCAAGCATGCATAGTATGATGATTGTTTCTGAATTAAGGTTTTTAATGGTTTGTCTCAGAACTGCACCAATTAAACCAATTACTACAATTAAAGTTCCGACAAGACCTGTTTCGGCTAATAGTTGTAATATCAAATTGTGACAATTAGTGAATAAACCGCTATTTAATTCAGCATTCGGAAAAAGTGGATACAGCAAAACGCTTTGTTTGGCAAAGCCATTCCAGCCAACACCTAATAATGGATGATCTTTAAAAACTATCCATGCTTTTTGCCATTCGATACTACGTCTTCCAGTTTCATTACCACCATTACTACTAAGACGCGATAAGCCAGATGTTGAACTATTATGTGCGGCAAATAATTTATTAATGATCGGAAGCATATATTCAATCGTAAACAAAGCAGCAGTTGCAATGATAATTAGTAGCATGAGTTGCTTGGTTTGTTTGTTACGATTGGTTAAATATGCAATTACGCTGATAATACTTGCCAATGGGAAATAAATTAATACACTGCGTGATGCGGAGATAGTTAGGCTAAAACATAGCCAAACTAAGAGGGGGTAGAACATTTTGTAATTAATGCGCTGTTGCTGAAATAAATAAATTAAACCTAGTGTTCCCCATGTTAGGTAATGCGCATAGTGATTGCGTTGTCCAAAATGACCAAAGATATTTGTGGTTGGGTGAGAAGAATCATAAAAAATCATATCACCAAACAATTTGGCACTTCCTGTATACTGAATAATCCCAATTATCGATTGAAGAATCGCTCCTGTTACTAGAGCATAAGCTAAAACAGTTACAAGATATTTCATTCCGTAAGTATTGCGAATGGTATTGACGCTGATTGCTAATAAAATTCCTATTACCATTTCTAAAGCGGCAACATAGTTTAATCCAATAAAGTCAATGTGCTGCATCACTGATGGTTGTAATGTTAGATAGATTGCAAATAACGAAAGTGGTATTATGCTAAAAGGAATGGTGATTTTATCAAAACGAATAATTATAAATGTAAATATGCCTATTGCAATCCATGCTGCAGTCATTTCTGCCCAAAATTGTGGCTGTGGATCGTAGTGTACATTATTGAGTTGTGGGAATACAAATAACAGAATAAAGCCAATAAAAAGAAATGGTTTATTAAATTCTGCGTCGTATGAAAGATCTTTTTTCATTATCAATTGCCAATTATATAAATAAATACAGCAGTTAATTTTATCATATAATCCAAAATATGCTAGAATTTAACACTCTTTGTATCTGTATTTGGTAATTGATTTCAATCAATAGTAACTTACGGTCGACCAAATAATTTGGTTAATGTACTGATATGTATTAAGAATAATTTTTTGTTGGATGTTGATTTAGATGAAGAAAATAGTAGCATTATTAATCTGTGCCGGATTTATGGTTTCTGGTTGTTCAAAAAAAGAAGTTAAAGCGGCTCCAGAAAAGCATGTTGATGTTGCCGTTGTACACGCATATAATGTGCCGTATGTCTACGACTATCCAGCAATGGTTCAGGGGGTTGTAGACTATCAGGTTGTTCCTCGTGTAAGTGGTGCGGTCTTTAAACAACTCTATACCGAGGGTACTTACGTGAAAAAAGATCAACCGTTGTACCAAATTGATCCGCGCCCATATGAATTAGATTTACAAAACGCGCAAGGTCAATTAATTAAAGACAAAGCGGCGATGGATAACTACAAAATTATTTATGATCGCTATGTGAAATTGTATGCTGCTGAAGCGGTGTCTAAACAGGATCTAGAGCAAGCAACTATTAATTACCAAGGCGCAGTTGGTATGGTTGAAACAGATAAAGCCAACATTAATACTGCAAAATTAAATTTAGAGTATTGTGTGGTGAGATCTCCTGCGGATGGATATATCTCTGAGCGTCAAGTTACCGTTGGTGATATGGTTACGGCATTCCAAACTACAATGAATATTATCAATTCTGTGAATGACATGTACATTACATTCTCAATGCCAGAAAATGATCGCTTAGCGATTCAAAGTGCACTTGGAAATAATATTGCGACAATACCAAATAATTATAAATTTAGAGTAGACTTACAATTGGCTGATGGTTCAATGATGAAAGATGCCGGCTATGTTCAATTCACTGATACGCGAATTAGTGTGCAAAATGGTGTATGGAATATGCGGGCATATGTAGATAATAAATCATTGAAAACGCAATTATTGGCAGGGCAATTTGTTCATGTTTATCTAAATGGATTGACATATAAAAATTCATTTGCTGTTCCTCAAGAAGCGGTATTCCGTGATGATAAAGGATCATTTGTTTATATAGTACAAGGTGATAAAGTTATTAAGAACCCAGTAGTTACAGGTCCAATGGTTGGTGCTTTGTGGATTATCAAAGAAGGCTTAACTGATGGAATGAAAGTAGTGACAGCTGGTGGAGTTAAAGTTATTGTGGGTGATAAAGTGAAGGTTGATGCGACTGAAGATCAAGCTAAAACTAATCCATCAAATCCAGCAGTTGCATCCGCTCCAGTATCTGTTACGCCAAATAAAGTAAATGCATCAGCATTTAAACCAGATCCTAAGCAGCGTGCTGTAAGTATAGAGAGTAGTGCGAACATTTATAATGATCAGTACTAATTTGAACCAATTTAAGGTGATCAGTAAATATGTTCTGTAGATTTTTTATTCTTCGACCTGTATTGTCAATGGTGATTTCTATCATCATTACTATTGCAGGTCTAGTTTCTATGGTGGTTTCTCCCATTGAGCAATATCCGAATATTGTACCGCCATGTTTAAATATTACCGTACCATTCCCTGGTGCTAATTCTGAAACTATCGCGAATGCGGTGGCAGCTCCGATTGAGGATCAGATGTCTGGGGTGGCAGGTATGATTTATATGCAATCATCCAGCCAAAATGGTAATAATAGCTTACAATTAAATGTATATTTCCAAACCGGAACTAATTTACAATCAGTTGAAGCCGATGCTCTGAATCGTATCCAGACTGCACTACCGATGTTGCCAACTCAGGTACAGGCACAAGGCATCACGATGCGTATGCAAAACCCTGATTTGTTTATTGTTACGCCGTTTTATTCTGAGACTGGTACGCCTAATCCGTTATTTATTGCCAACTATGTACAACGTTATGTGTATCCTCTAGTTGAACAAATTCCTGGTGTTGGTGTGGTTGCTATGCAAGGGCAGCGTGCCTATGCCATTCGTATTGCTCCAGATCCCAATAAACTACAATATTATGGATTAGATGTAGCGGATATTAATCGTGTGGTCAATGATCAGAACTATCCTTATGCGGTTGGTTTAAATGCTATGGCGCCAATGGCAGGTCCTGAGAAATTTAACTATGTCATTAATTCTCCAGGTTATTTAACTGAAGAATCTCAGTTCCAAGACATTGTCTTACGTGCTAGTGAAAGTAATGCCCAAGTAGTAAGAATGAAAGATGTGGCACGGGTTTATTTGGATGCAGAACAATATCAAACTTATTTGAATGTTCTAGTTCGTGATCCTAAAACCAATGAAATAAAAACATATCCATCAATGTCATTGAAGTTATTCTTGGTTCCTGGTGCGAATCAGCTGGAAGTGAAAAAAGCCTATAATAAGCTATTGAGTGATATCTCTAAACATATGCCAGCAGGGATTAAATATTTTAATTTCTATGATTCTTCTGAATTTGTTCAGTTATCGGTAGATGCGGTTGTTTCGACCTTGATTATTGCTTTTATCTTAGTATTCTTCGTGGTGATGTTATTCATCCAAAATCTAAAAGGAACAATTATTCCAGTTATTGCGATTCCTGTTGCGATTATTGGAACATTTGCTGGTACTTTTGCTCTCGGTTTTTCAATTAATACCTTGACGCTATTTGGGATGGTGCTTGCAATTGGTATTGTTGTGGATGATGCAATTGTCGTATTAGAGAACGTTGAGCGCTTGATGGCAGAAGAAGGATTAAATTCGGTTCAAGCTGCAATTAAAGGGATGGAGCAAGTTGCTGCACCTGTAATTGCGGTGGTGTGTGTATTAAATGCCGTGTTTATTCCAGTTGCATTCTTGGGTGGCTTCAGTGGTATTTTGATGCAACAGTTTGCTGTTACGATTGCAATATCAGTTCTATTATCTGGAGTTGTTGCGCTAACGTTGACACCAACATTATGTGCAATTTTCTTACGCAATGTTAATCATCACGACGAGAAACCAGAACCTAAATTTATAGTCTTCAAATGGATTAACTGGTTCTTTGGTAAATTCAATACTGGATTTGCTAAAGTTCAGGCGGGCTATATGTTCTTAGTGGTTAAAATCGTTGATAATGCTAAAAAAGCTATGATTATCTGGTTTGGAATAGTAATTGCGGTTATTGCTATGTTTGTTAAAATCCCGACAGGGCTGATTCCCCTTGAGGACATGGGATATTTCTATAACGTTGCACATGTAGCATCTGGTGGTTCAATTAATTATAGTGTTAGTGAAACAACCAAATCAGCACATCAAATGATGGAAAAAATTCCTTTTATTAAACAAATTGCTATTCTTGGTGGTGCAGATATTGTTGATAATGGTACTATCAAAACTAGTGTATCAACAATGAGCGTTATTTTGAATGACTATGATAATCGTACTGAAAGTCAGGATGTTAATGCTGCAATTGCCATGGCAAACAAGGTAACTGCTGAGAATAACAACCTACGGAGTATGGCATTTAATCAGCCACCAATTCGTGGTATGAGTCCTACTGGAGGGGTTACATTCTATTTACAAGCTGCATTACCAGAGATTAATACGCCTGAGCGTATTCATGAAGATAGTGTGAAGTTAGTCAACTATTTGCAAAAAAACTATCCTGATGTAGTAGGGAATGCATTCCAATTGTATGATGTAAATACACCTGAGATTGATGTTGATGTCGATCCACGCAAAGCTTATTTGTACGGTGTGTCGTATGCAAGCATCTATAATACTTTACAATCAGTATTTGGTACTTATTATGTGAATTACTTCACGATGTGGAATGACCTGTGGTGGGTAATTGTACAAAGTGATTATAATTTCCGTAATCATCCAGAGTTGATGAATGTAGTTTATGCGAAGAGTAACAAAGGTGCTATGGTTCCATTAGGTAGTTTAGTGAATATTAAATATCGTAATGGTGCTGAAGTAGTTACTCGTATGAATGACTATTTAGCAAGCCAAATTGTGGTAAATCCAAATCCAGTTACACATGCTAGTTCTGGTGAGGTTATGGATGTAATCCGTGATGCAGTACCAAAAGTATTGGGTAAAGATTATATTGTTGACTGGTTTGGTCCATCATATCAGCAGAATTTGGCTGGTAATCAATCAGTTATTGCCTTCTCACTAGGTTTGGTAATGGTGTTCTTGATTCTTGCTGCTTTGTATGAGATGTGGGTGTTGCCGATTGCAATCATGATGGCACTGCCATTTGCATTGTTTGGTGCAGGCTTAACCTTACTAGTATTTAGAATGGTTAATGATATTTACTTCCAAGTAAGTTTATTGACGTTAATTGGACTTTCTGCTAAAAATGCGATTTTGATTGTCGAGTTTGCGATTGAAGCAGTCCGTAATGAGGCGAAGAGTTATCGTGAAGCAGCTATTCATGCAGCACAAGTTCGTTTTAGACCGATTGTAATGACTTCAGTAGCGTTTATTCTCGGTGCGGTTCCATTAGCTACGGCAAGTGGTGCTGGTGCTAATTCGCAACATTCGGTTGGGTTTGGTATTATTGGTGGGATGATCGGTTCTACTTGTATTGCAACCTTGTTTGTGCCGTTATTTTTCATTATTGTAATGAATTGGTCAAAAAAACAAGAAGCCTAGCCTAAATATGTAAATATTTATAAAACCTCTTCAAATAATGAAGGGGTTTTGTTTTAGTGTTGGTATAATTATGTTGGGCTATTTGTACCAGATAATGCGGAGTTTATGTTAAGCCGTTGATTGATGCATTGCTGGTTTATGAATTACGAATTAGCTCTTTGTTTAACCTTACTGATATTAAGCATAATATTAGTTAGCAATTATTTACTAATTTTATTGATGAGGCATGTGTGAAAAAAATACTTTTTACTTTATTAGCAGCAAGTTGTTCGTGGGCAATTGCTGGTACATATAATATAGCTCCAGCAACTCCATTAAGTGTTAAGGTTTTAGATGATGCATGGAATAATCGAGAAAATCCTACTAATCAAAAAATAATTGCAGATTATTTGACGGCTAAGCCAGATGTACCCCAAGATTATGAAACGGCATGGAAAACTGCGCGCTTAGTTTATTTTATTGGTAATTATGGAATTGGTGAAAAGGCTTATGTCTCTACACCAGCAGGCGCACAGTTATTTGACTATGGTGTATCTGCTGCTAAAATCGCCATGACTTTGAAGCCAAATGGTCTTGAGGGTCTGTACTGGTATGCCGTTGATTTGGGTAGCTATGGACTAGCTAAAGGCGTTATGGCTGCTGCAAAAGGTGCAGGTCCTGGCATGGATGCACTAAAAAAAGCAATGTCCATTGACCCAACCTACCAATATTATGGCAGCAGTAGAATCTTGGGGCGTTATTACCAAGAGCTTCCAGGGTTGATGGGGGGGAGTAATAAAAAGGCGCTAGCCTTGTTGACTACCGCAACCGATAAGGCACCACAATTTAGAAGTAATTGGTTATTCTTAGGGCGTTATTATCTGAGTGTTAGTGATTATCAAAATGCTCTTGATGCTTGCCAGAAAGCAGTCAATAGTAGCGCACTGGATGGTAAGTATGAGGAAATCCGTTATTTACGCGAAGCTAATGAGTGTGTGACAACTGCTAAGGGTAATTTGAATTAAGATTGTAGAAAATTCACTACAAAATCCATCTTGATGTATGACAAGATGGATTTTTAAATTTAGTTTAGTCTGTTGGGTTATTCAATATGAGCTATAGTCATCGCGATGTTTTATGTTGCTAATCAGATTGAACTATTGCCATTTAGGGAGCTGAAATAGTATATTTATCATCCTAATGTTGCTTTAAGTTTAATTATTATTGGATAAAAGTAAATTTGTCCTGAGGTGCTGTTACTTGTTATAATAATGACCTAAGGAAATAACTACATTTCTTTTAGGTTTTTCTAGTCTTCTCTCTTGCAATAGCTAGTTACTGTACTACCTAAATCCGGTGAGCTTTATTATCAAATTATACCTAAGGATATTATGAAAAAAATACTAACCATTATTTCAACATTCTTGGTCGTTGCGTGTAGCTCGGTGCCAACTATTTCACATAAAGATACAAGTCAGTTTCCGCCAATCAATATGGCAAAAACTCAGTTATTAAAAGAGTCTGCTGCTTTAAATGGCGCTATTGTGACCGACTATACTTTGGGTAATTCAAGTGTAACAACTCCGCGTATATATGCACCATTACAACAAGATCGTATTCTAAATAGTGATAATCTCCTTTTTGAACCAATTTATCCTGTAACTGACAATGTGCAGATCTCAACTGCAGCACTGCCTCATACATTAACAGCTGATTCAGTTGCGGATCAACAGTTTTTTATGTATCGTGATCCGGTGAAGGCAGCATTAATCATGCAAGCAACTGAATCTGTAACGCCAACGATGTTGCAACATCGTGAAGTAGCTTTAGATATGGCAGATACAGTTTTGACTTTATTTTTAGAGAAGAACCCAAGCTATCGTGCGAAATTTGAGAGCGCGGCTGGTTATGCTGTATTTGATATTTCATCATTTAGTGTATTATTATATATCGGCGGGTATGGCTACGGTGTGATTTTTGATAAAGAGAATAATCAAGCGATTTATACTGATTATTTCCGTGCTGGTACTGGTCTTGGTGTTGGTTTTATTGATCAATATGTGATTTATGTATTCCATAATCATGCATCTATATCTCAATTTGTAGGTCTTGGTGGAGGCTTAGATATTGGTGCTTCAGGTACTTTTGCTGCATGGGGTAAATACATTTCATTTAATCCATGGATCGATACCTATCAAATTTATAAAAATGGTGCTAACTTCCAAGGTAACTGGGGTGGTAGTGTTTACTGGAAGTCACCAACTACCGATTAATGATGAGATTGAATATCCCCTAATCTCTATATTACGCCTATATTGATAATTTAATATAGGCGTTGGTTAATAATGTGTTATCATAGACGGCTAACCGTTTTGTCGAGAAGAATATTTGTGATATGCGCTTAAATTTATTTATTAGACGTCCGATTTTAGCTACTGTAATTTCTATGATTATAGTGTTGTGTGGCGTTGTGGCATTATTTAATTTGCCAGTTGCACAATTCCCTAATATTTCGCCACCATCAATTTCTATTAGTGCTGCATATCCTGGTGCCAATGCGGAAACCGCCGCCAAAGTTGTGGCAGCCCAGATTGAAAATCAAATGAATGGGGTATCGAATTTGATGTATATGTCGACATCGACAACTTCAGTTGGTACCGTCTCAATTACGCTTACCTATAATGTAGGTACAAATCTCAACTACGCAATTAATGAAGTTCTAAATCGTCTACAAGCTGCGATGCCACTCTTACCTAGTGTGGTACAGCGCATGGGGGTTACTGCGCGTAAAAGTTCTCCTGATATGCTCTTGACGCTATCATTTTATTCCGATCCGTATATTGATCCTGTATGGGTAAGTAATTATTTATCACGTACAGTAGAGAATGATTTACTAATGTTACCAACAGTTGGTACGGTAAATGTATTTGGAACAGGTTCATATGCGATTACTGCATGGCTAGATCCAAATAAAATGCAACGCTATAACGTAACTGTGAATGATATTCAATCCGCAATTAACGACCAAAATAATGAATTTGTTGTTGGGCGTACCAATTCTACCCCAAACTCTAAAGCAGAATACTTAACCTTGAATGTGCGTGGTCAGCCTATGTACAGTACGGCAGATCAGGTTGCGAATGTAATTATTCGTAATACCAATAACCAACCGATACGCATTAAAGATGTTGCACGAGTTGAGTTAGGTTCAAATAGTTATACAACGATTGCCCAGATTAATTATCGTGATGATAAGGGAAATTTCAAACATTATCCATGTACTATCATGCAGATATATTTGCAACCTGGTGCCAATCAGCTTGAAGCTAAACAACAAATTATGGATAAAATTGCCGAAGATTCGAAACGGTTCCCAAATGGATTACAGTATCGTGTCAATGTTGATAACTCACGGTTTGTGAAAGCATCTGTTGAGAATGTTGTAGATACACTTGAAATTGCCTTTGTTCTAGTTGGGGTGGTGATTTTTATTTTCCTCCAAGATTGGCGTGCGAGTCTGATTGCAATTTGTTCAATTCCTGTTGCGATTATTGGCACCATGGCATGTTTGTATATTTTTGGTTTCTCACTCAATACACTGAGTTTATTCGCTTTAATCTTAGCTATCGGGATTGTGGTTGATGATTCGATTGTGATTGTCGAGAACATCGAGCGTATGCGTGATGAACATCCCGACAAGCCACTTCGTGACATCATTGAAATGACTCTTGCAGAAGTGTTTAGCGCGATTGTTGCAATTATGTTGGTGCTAAGTGTGGTGTTTATACCTGTGATGGTGATGGGTGGCTTGGCTGGTATTATGTATCGCCAGTTTGCCGTGACAATTGCCTGTGCGGTAATATTATCAGGTATTGGTGCACTGACATTCACTCCTGCGATTAGTTTCTTGATTCTGAAGAAGCGTTCATCAAAACCAAAATTCTTAGCTTGGTTTGATGCGTTCTTTGATAAATTAACTCGATTATATGTACGTATGGCAACGTTCCTGATGCATCATAAAAAGGTTGCACTAATGATCTGGGGTGTTGTAGTTATCACTACAGGTGTATTGTTCCATGTTATTTCTAAAGGCTTTGTACCAGGTGAGGATCAAGGGTTAATTTTTACTACGGTTAATTTACCTTCATCTTCTAGTTTACAAGAAACTAAAACTAAAGTTGATGCGCTAAGTGAACAATTAACGCGCAATCCAAATATTCAGAATATTGTATCGGTTAGCGGTTTAGACTTCTTGGATTTTGGTAGTCAAAAAACCTATGCAGCATCATTCTTTGTGGTATTAAAAGATTGGGATAAACGAACTAAGAAAAATGGTCAAGCGGATGATATTATTGCAGAAATTAATAAAGTTGGTGCTGGTATTACGGGTATGACCTTACGTGCCTTTAATCAACCACCTATTCGTGGACTAAGTACTACTGGCGGAGTTGATTTTTATTTAGAAGATCGTGTTGGTGGTGATCCACATAAACTACAGGGGATTGCTGCTGATTTTATGAAACGCTTAGAAAGCCATCATCAGGTGTATAAGGCAATTCAAACGCTAGATACCAATGTCTTAGAAATGTCTATTCTTCCCGATGTTGATCGTGCGACATACTATGGTGTGGATTTGAATGCATTATATAATGCGATTCAAAGTATTTATAGTAATAACAATGTCAACTATGCTTACATTATGCAGGATTTGGTGTGGGTAATGTTGGAAGCTGACTATCCATTCCGTTCTAATCTGAAAGGGTTGAGTAATGTATTTGTACATTCAGATAAGACCAATAAGATGATTCCAGTTAATAGTGTCGTAAATGTTACTACCAACCGTGATGCACAAGTTATTCAACGGTTTAATGATTATGTCGCAACAAAAGTTACAGTGTTTCCAGCGCCAGGTGTTTCGGCTGGGGATATTATGAATATCATTGAGGCAGAGTTGCCAAATCTACCAAAAGGTTATAATTATGAATGGTATGGTACGAGCTATATGCAAAAAGTTGCACAAACCACATCATCAAATGCGTTCATTTTCTCTTTAATTATGATTTATTTGGTATTGTCTGCGTTATATGAAATGTGGCGTTTACCATGGGTGGTTATGTTGGGTATTCCATGTGCCTTATTTGGTGCTGCAGTGATTTTGTTATTGAGTGGTAAGAATAACGACCTTTATTTCCAGATTAGCTTGATTGCACTGCTGGGATTATCCGCAAAGAACATTATTTTATTGGTCGAATTTGCACTCCAACATTTTCATGCTGGCAATGATGTAGAGGAAAGTGCTATTCATGCTCTCAAATTACGTTTTAGACCAATTGTAATGACCTCGGTTACGTTTATTGCTGGTACTATTCCACTAGTTGTCGCAACAGGTGCGGGAGCTAATGCTCAGAAATCTGTTGGTATGGGTATCATTGGTGGTATTTTAGGTTCAGTATTTTTAGGCACATTATTAACCCCAACCTTTTTTGTTATGATTATGAAGCGGAGAAAAAATTAATGTTACGCTTTTTTATTAAAAATCCAGTTTTTTCATCTGTGATTTCGATTATTATCGTTTTATGTGGTTTAGTTGCGATTATCAATTTGCCATTGGCAGAATATCCGAATATTGCTCCGCCAACGATAACCATTAGTGCTCATTATCCAGGTGCTAATGCTGAAACCATTCAAAAAACAGTTGCTTCACCAATTGAAGATCAGGTAAATGGTGCTAATCAGATGATATACATGAACTCTGTAATGTCAAGTAATGGGGATTATAATCTAGTTGTAACTTTTGCAACTGGTACTGATTTGAATGCGGTTATTGGGGATGTATTAAACCGCTTAAATACAGCTCTGCCAATGTTACCAGATATCGTGCAGAGCTTGGGTGTAACGATGCGTAAGAGCTCGCAAAATATGTTAATGTCGATTTCGATGCAAGGCGACTCGCGAATTGATCCAATCTACTTAAGTAACTATGTGTATCGGGCTATTTATACTGAATTAGTGCGTGTTAAAGGTGTGGGGGACGTTGATATCGTTGGTGCTCGTACTTACTCAATGCGTATTTGGATTGATCCTAATAAAATGGCTAAACTTGGTGTAACGTTAAGTGAGGTTGAAGATGCGATTAAATCACAGAACGTACAGGTTGCGGTTGGTCAAGTTGCTGCTCCACCAAGTAATGGAACATCATTAATGACAATTAACTTGGTTGGACAAAGCTATTACAGTGATCCAAAACAATTCGAGAATATTGTTATTCGGGCGCAAGGTATCCAATATGTGCGGATTAAAGATATTGCCCGAGTTGAGTTAGGTGCGTTTAGTTATGACACGGTAAATAAACTTAATCATGATTCAACCATCGGCTTGCAAATTTACTTAGATCCAACGGCTAATCAATTAGCTGCACATAAAGCGATTGTTCAAACCATGGATGAATTATCAAAACAATTCCCTGATGGCATGACCTATAAAGTTGCTTTTGATAACACCAAATTCATTAATAAAGCATTGACAAATGTTGGGGAAACATTACGTGATGCGTGTATTCTCGTGGTATTGGTGGTATTCTTATTCTTACAGAAAGGCCGTGCAACGCTAATTCCAATTTTAACTATTCCTGTTGCGGTAATTGGTACATTTGCAGGAATGTATGCATTAGGGTTTAGTATTAATAATCTGACATTATTCGGTCTAATTCTATCAATCGGGATTGTCGTCGATGATTCGATTGTCGTGATTGAGAACGTCGAGCGGATTATGGAAGAAGATAAATGTTCGGCGATGGAAGCGAGTATTAAATCAATGGAAGAGGTTGCTGGTGCGCTGATTGCTATTGTCTTGGTACTTTGCTGTGCATTTATTCCATCAGCATTTTTGGGCGGTTTGACGGGGATTCTATATCAACAGTTTGCGGTAACGATTGCAATTTCAGTAGTATTGTCAGGTATTGTTGCCTTAACTCTAACTCCTGCTTTATGTGCAATTTTGCTTAAAGATAGTGCTAGTCATGGACCTAAAAATAAATTCTTTACCAAATTTAATGAATTATTTGAGAAATTAACTGATGGTTATATTTGGGCGGTTAAACATTTATTGAATAATCGTAAGTTCTTCTTGAGTGTCTTTGGTGGTTTGTTAGTCTTAACTTCATTAATTTATTACTATTTACCAGTAGGCTTCATTCCAAATGAAGATAAAGGGTTCTTCACTACTCAGGTGACATTACCAAATAATTCATCGTTGGAAAGAACCAATGCAGTTGTTGATAAATACATTACTAATTTGTTGGGTGACAAAGAAAATGTTGATAATACAATTAGTCTGGTTGGAGTAGACGAACTACATGCAGGAGCAATTAAAACCAATGTAGCAACCGTGACAACTGATTTGCGTGATTGGGATGAGCGCAAAGTTGATGTGAATGTCTTAATTGATAAAGCTAATCAATATGGTAGCCAACAAAAAGATGCTAGCTTTATTGCTTATAATCAACCTGCAATTGATGGTATCAGTAATACCAATGGTATTGAAATGTACATTCAGGATAAGGTTAATGGTAATTACTTTGATATGGACAAATATGCCAAAGCGATTACAGATGAACTAAATAAAAATCCAGATATAGCTAAAAGTTATTATATTTTTAATCCATATAATCAGGCATTTAGTGTCTTAGTTAATGTTGAACGTGCTAAATACTACGGTTTGACGGTAACTGAAATTTATGACGCATTGTTAGCTAACTACGGTCCTGATTTAGTTAATTACTTCTATCGAATGGGTGATCTGTTCTGGGTTACTATCCAAAGTGATTATAATAACCGTCGTTTGCCATCTAATTTAAGTAATATTTGGGTGAAAAATGAAAGTGGTTCGATGGTGCCAGTAAATTCGGTGGTTGATTCATCAATGACAACATCACCAGATGTTATCGAGCGTTTCAATGATTATTTAGCAACTAAGATTGTCGTTGAACCTAAAAATGGTGTAACTATTAATCAGGCAATGCAATACATGCAAGCTGCAGCAATGAAAATTCTACCAAAAGAATATAGCTATACTTGGTATGGTGTGAGTTATCAACAAGACAGTGGTGGTGCTACCTCGGCATTTGCATTCGCGTTTGGTATGGTAATGATATTCTTGGTACTTGCAGGGCAATTTGAGATGTGGCGACTACCGTTGGTAGTAATTATGGCTATCCCATTTGCATTATTTGGGGCAGGTGCAATTCTATTTATTCGCGGATTAGATAACGATTTGTATTTCCAAATTAGTTTGATTACCTTGCTCGGTCTTTCTGCTAAGAATTCAATTTTGATCACGGAATTTGCGATTGATCACTGGCGGAATGGAATGTCAACAGTAGATGCTGCAATTATTGCTGCCCGCTTACGTTTCCGTCCAATTATCATGACGTCATTAGCATTTATTTTGGGTACTTTACCATTGGCGATTGCACATGGTGCTAACTCTAATGCTGAGCATTCAGTTGGTACTGGTATTATTGGTGGGATGCTAGGGTCAACCTTGATTTCAATTGTCTTTGTACCAATGTTCTTCGTTGTGATTATGGGTAAAAAACAACGCCCACATGAAGTTATAGAAAAATAACATAAAACCTGCAAGTCAAGCTTGCAGGTTTTTTATTTGCTGACTAAGTCGTCAGAGTCACAGACTATACTTATTCTGAGTAATTAGATTTTATATGCTGCACGTGTCATTACTTTAGAGGTTAATTTCATTATTTTTTTGATAGCATCAGGTAATTCTGCTGCACCATAATCATGTGCCATGTGTGCATGTTTAATTTCATCTTCACGCATTTGCTCTAAAATAGCACGGCTTTTATTGTCATGAGGTGGTAATTTTTCTAAGTGATCGGTTAAATGTCCCTCGACTTGTTTCTCGGTCTCTTCTAAGAAGCCTAAATTCCATTTATCACCCAAGATACCAGCACTAACACCAATCGCCAAACTGCCAGCATAAAAAAGTGGATTAAGAATACTGGTACGCCCACCTAGTTCTAAAATACGTTGCTCTGTCCATGCTAAATGTTCAACTTCTTCATAAGCGGCATGATCAAAAGATTCTTTATGGCTTTTATCGCGTGCAGTTAGTGCCTGACCTTGATAGAGACCTTGCGCACAGATTTCACCACAGTGATTAATACGCATTAGACCAATTACGTGCTTACGTTCTGGCTCAGTTAATTCGCATTCTGGAATACTTTCATCAGGGTGTGCGCGATTAGATAATGGCTTATGAAACAAATGTTTGAGAACTTTATCGACTTCAATTATAGCTTTGTCTAGCATGATTACCTCAATTCATTATTTGCGTTAATTTGTTTATCAGTGTATAATTATACATCTTATTAAACCACAAGTGCATATTCTTAGGAGCGCATTATGGATCTAAAAAAAATTAATATTGGTTCTGCTGAAGAGTTTAACGTAGTTATTGAGATTCCTGCAGGTTCAGTGCCGATTAAATACGAAATGGATAAAGAATCAGGTGCATTATTCGTTGACCGCTTTATTGGTACAGCAATGGCTTATCCTGCTAACTATGGTTTTATCCCAAGTACATTATCAGAAGATGGTGACCCTGCGGATGTAGTGGTAGTGACACCTTATCCTGTTGCACATGGTGCGGTAGTTAAGTGTCGTCCACTAGGTGTATTGCGTATGGAAGACGAAAGTGGTGTGGATGCAAAAATTATTGCAGTTCCAACTAAAAAACAATGTCCAATCTATAATGAAGTAGACAAATTAGAAGATTTGCCAGCTTTACAAATTCAACAAATCGTTCATTTCTTTGAAAACTACAAAAAACTTGAAAAAGGTAAATGGGTGAAATTATCTGGCATTGAAGATGCAACTGCTGCGATCAAAGAAGTGCAAGATTCAATTGACCGTTACAAATAATAGTTTGTTGAATTAAGTTTATTTTAAAATAGCGTATTGCATCGGGTAATACGCTATTTTCTTAACAAATCCACAAATCAAAAACATCTTCAGTTATATCATGAATTCTCTCAGAAATAAATTCGGCAGGTATTGCGACATCATAACCATACTTAAATGAGATATTTGTCAAGCCCGTTTTAAAAGTGCACCACTTTATTTCAGTCAGCCGGTCTAAAACTGCACCACTTTTTAAGCCTCATTTG
>RXKA01000008.1 GCA_003962985.1 Pseudomonadota bacterium
TGTACATCAAATTGCAGCTCAAAATATGGTTGACTACGCGCACCTCAATATTTTCTTTAGTAATGGGTTGATGGGATTTTTTAATTCGCTCGTTATTGTGTGCCTCTCATTTTGTGGTTCAGAGTTTGTGAGCGTGGCGGCTGGAGAAGCAGAAAATCCACATGAAAGCATTCCTAAAGCCATTAATGGTGTTATTATTAGAATTATTCTCTTTTATGTATTAACTCTTGCAGTTATCGTTCTAATGTATCCATTTTCTAGTATAACTAAAAATACCAATCCTTTTACAGATGTTTTTACTAAACTAGGCTTTACTCGTTCTGCAGAAATTATTAACCTAGTTGCAATTACCGCTGCCTTATCCGCCTTAAATAGTTGCATCTATGCCGCAGCACGTTTTTTATATAGTCTGGCACAAAATGGTCAGGCTCCACAAAAATTTGCTAAAACTGACAAAAATAAACTACCTCAAAATGCAGTGCTTTTTACAGTAGGTATGGCATTTATTGTCGTTATTGCTAACTATACATTCCCTGCGCAAATATTACAATATTTATTTGCATTAATTACCGTTGCAATTATTATTAACTGGTTTATTGTCATGCTCGCACACTTAATGTTCCGTCGACAAAAAGAAATTAATAATGAGCAGATTAGATATAAAATGCCAGGCTATCCTTATGTCAATATGTTTACAATGGGATTGCTATTCATTATATTAGTAGTAATGTCTAAAAATCCAGATATGGAATTAAGTGTATATATCGCTCCAGCATGGTTATTGTTACTCTCCATTCTCTATACTCTACGTCAAAAAAGCAATAAATAATTCGTAACAGCAAGTGCCACACATCACAGGTGAGTGGCTCTTTTTGAAGCATTAATTAACATACCAGACTAAATTCATCAATCATTACCTAGTTTAAAGGTAACTTTATGCTAAGATTACGTAATGTAAATCTATTTAAAGTTAACTTTTACATTAGACAATATGAAAAAAAACTTTCTCCTCCTTATATTGGGATCAATACTCGAATACTATGATTTTGCCATCTATATTTTCTTTGCCAAAAATATTGGCGCAGATTTAATTCCCGTTCATGATAAAACCATAAATATGATTGCTACCTTTAGTATCTTTGCTATTGGTGCATTAATTCGCCCGCTTGGTGGTATTATATTTGCTCATTATGGGGATAAAAATGGACGTAAAGGTTGTTTTTCGTATTCAATCTTACTCATGGCAATATGTACATTTGCAATTGCGCTAATTCCTAATTATCATCTTATCGGGCTAGGTGCAACCATACTATTATTATCACTACGTGCACTTCAAGGTGCTGCGGTTGGAGGCGAGATACCTGCAGCAATGATATTTGCTTATGAAATATCTGCTGGCAAAAAAAGAGCCTTAAATGTGAATATTGTTATGGCAGGAACCAACTTAGGATTATTTTTTGCTTCTTGTATCTGCGGATATCTATTAAATCATTTCTCATCACAGTTAATTGCACCATGGCGCATTGCCTTTATTATTGGTGGCGTATTTGGCATAATAAGTTATTTCTTACGTAAAAACCTAAATGAAACACCAGAATTTAAAAAAATTATGGATTTAAAACAGCAAACCTTACCACTAAAAGAGGTTGTAACCAAACATAAACCACAGCTATATCAAATGCTCGCATTTACTTCATTCATTGCAGCATTAGTTGCGACATTTACAGCAATTATGCCAAACTATCTAATGGCATATAAAGCTATTTCTCAAAGTGATAGCCTACAACTTACTAGTTATTCATTAATGATATTTACCGCCTCAGCACTACTTGCTGGAAAATTTGATTGGCTATTCAATAAATACTATCTAGTTATTAGTACCTTAGTTTTTGATATCCTAATAATCTGGTTATTTTTTATCTTTGACTACGCCGATTTTACTATCTTAAAATATATATATTTTATTATTCTAGGCTATATTGGTATAATCTGCGGTAGACTACCTGTTATTATAAGCAGCTATTTTCCAACAAAAGTACGTTACAGTGGCGTAGCTCTAAGTTATAATATTCCTTTTGGTGTAATCGCTGGTCTAAGTCCAATGGTTATATTTGCATTAATTAAATCAACTAACTATTTGTGGGTTCCTGCTATATACCTCATATTATTTTCGGTTCCTGCTCTGTGGTTCTTAATTAATATTAAGTCGAAACAACTCTATAGCTATTATTAAGGAGAAAATATGGCTCTCGTAACTTTAAGACAAATTTTGGATCATGCCGCAGAAAATTCTTATGGTGTGCCTGCGTTTAATGTTAATAATTTAGAGCAGGTACAAGCAATAATGGCAGCGGCGGACAAAACTAATTCTCCAGTGATACTCCAAGCATCTGCTGGAGCACGCAAGTATGCAGGCGAACACTTCCTAAAGCATCTCATCGAAGGTGCAATACATGAATATCCGCACATCCCAGTTGTTATGCATTTGGATCACGGAGCTTCTCCGACAACCTGCTTTCAGGCTATCCAAATGGGCTTTTCATCGGTAATGATGGATGGTTCATTAATGAGTGATGGTAAAACCCCGAGTAATTTTGAATATAATGTTGATGTTACTCGTAGAGTAACTGAATTAGCTCACGCCGTTGGCGTTTCAGTTGAGGGTGAACTTGGCTGCCTGGGATCTCTGGAAACAGGACAAGGAGATAAAGAGGATGGTCATGGTTTTGATGGTGTTTTAGAGCATTCACAGTTATTGACAGATCCACAACAAGCTAAACAATTTGTCGAATTAACACACGTGGATGCATTGGCAATTGCAATTGGTACTTCACATGGAGCATATAAATTTTCTCGGCAGCCAACTGGTGATATCTTAGCGATCGAAAGAATAAAGGATATCCATGCTGCACTACCAAATACTCATTTAGTTATGCATGGCTCTAGTTCTGTACCACAAGATTGGCTTGCTATTATCCGCGAGCACGGAGGAGACCTCAAAGAAACTTATGGTGTACCAGTTGCAGAAATTCAAACAGCGATTAAATATGGTGTGCGCAAAATTAATATTGATACCGATATTCGTTTAGCAATGACTGGCGCTATCCGTCGTTATTTTGATGAACATCGCGAACATTTTGATCCTCGGCAATACCTCAAAGTAGCCCGTGAAGCCGCAAGTGCACTGTGTGTTGAAAGGTATGAACAATTTGGTTCAGCTGGTAATGCGAGTAAAATTATTCCCAAAAACTTAAGCTCAATAGCTAAACTATATTAGGAAATAACAAGTGCCTACTTTAGTAGGCACTTAATTTTTACAACTGTGGAATCTTATGGATTCTAACATGAGCATCATCAATATGACGGCGGTCATCCACACGCACATTATTTTGTGGCATAGGTTTGACAACAATAACATCACGATGGTGCTGGCTATTGTACCAGCTTTGTTGTGCTACATTATTCCAGTTATGTTGCGCTCCAGTTGGATTTTGCGTATTAGGTTCGCGAGTTACAACAACATTATTTTGTGGTT
>RXKA01000191.1:0-991 GCA_003962985.1 Pseudomonadota bacterium
AAATCAGAAGAAGACCCTGATTGGGATAATATTTATCAAGAAAAAATAGATTCAGAATGGCAACTAAATCAGATATAAAAATATTAATTATCTTAATTATTATTGCTATAATCTTAGCAGGAAGATTTGATACAGAGCTCCTAAAAAATAATATTATACATTAAAACAAAGGAGTTTATTAAATCTTCAAAATAAAAATTAAAAAAATATTTTTAATATATAAATGGCAGGAAAAAAGGTTTGTAGTACTGAGTGGAATCCTGAAACCTTGAAATACCCATTAAGATCGCCAGTAACCACTCTTAGCCATTTATTGTAAAATAATTAAACATGAGATATAAATTTAAAAATGGCTTATAGTTTAGATCAAGTTATAAAAAGATTTAAAAGTATCATAAAAGATATAAATAATAATGATACTCAGAAGAATTATTATGAATGTATTGTTAAATATCTAAAAATAGAAAATAAATACAAGGATGTTGTAGAAAAATCTAATAAAAAAATATATCATTATTTTAAGTATCATTTGCCTGTATCTGGAAATGATTATTTTATGTTTTTATATAATCCATACAACCCTGTGAGATTTGCCATAGAAACATTTGATTCAATTGAAGAAATTAAACATGAAATAAATAAAAGTTGAGGATAGGGTTATCAATGTCGACTTGTCGCTAACGGTTCGGGGCTTTGCGTAGTGCGAAAATTTAAAAACAAATATAATTTTTAATGAAAGATTTATTAATAGAGTGTAGAACCGCTTTAGGATTAGCGAAAAGTATGGCAGAACGTGAAAGATATGACACAGAAGTATATACGAAGAGAATTGAAATGATAGATAAAGCATTACGCAAACTTGCTGTTGGGCGCAGTTAATTTTCAAACGAAATGGATAACAAAGAACAAGAATTACAAGAGATTGCAGAACAATTAATGCAAAGCGAAAATTTAGCGGCAAGCGTAGAGATACTTCGTCAGTTTGCTGAAA
>RXKA01000191.1:1091-3505 GCA_003962985.1 Pseudomonadota bacterium
GGGTCGCTTTTAATTGCGCCCAACGTATCGGTGCTATACAATGTGGCGGATTTTCAGAACGAAAGCCCAATACGAAGCACCAAAGTTGAATTAAGTAAAAACGTTTAATCGAAGCACGTCAGCCGCCATATTGCAAAACCGATGTTGTATGCTGGTGCGTTTTTGAAGCAATAATTTTTAATAAATAAATACTTTAATAATGGAAAAAGAAATAAAAAAATTAATCGTAAATGAAAAGATAAATTTTCTGATAGAATTTTATGAAAAAGAAAGACAAAAGTTAATTACTATTATCAAACCTTACTTGCAAAAACAAGAGTATAGCATAGCAAAGGAATATCAAGATAAATTAAATAGCATTAATGAATTTATTGGTCAATTAAAGATAATAACATTTGAAGAAGAGAACAGATTTGTATTAACCACATTTGATGGTGTAAGTAAGTTCATAGACGATAAAGTCTTTTCAGTTGAAAATTCTCCTTCTTTAATAGACACAATAATGTGCCTAACTGTTTCTGACAATATAACAGAACTATATCCACGAAGAATATTTTTTTCAACTTTAGAAAAAGCGGAAGAATATATTGTTTTAAATAAAAGTTGTTTGAGTATTAGAGAAATTGCCATAATTATAGGAGAGTGTAATAATACTACTTATATAGACCTTGATATATTAACCAAAAAACTAAAAAATATTGTAGAATCAAAAATAAATTAAAATGAAAAACCCAACAAAAGAAAAAGCAGAGGAGTTGCTGAACAAATACAGAACGCATATAAGAAAAGCAGATGTATATAATCATTTAGTTCAGGAAGATGAAATTTATTTAGCCAAACAATGCACTTTAGTTTATCTCAATGACATTATATCGGAATGTGATAGTTTTGATTTCTATGATTGTCGTTTGCGTAAGAATTTTTGGAAAGGAGTTAAATTAGAAATAGAAAAATTATGAAAGACTTATCATTACTTCCAAACAAAGAAGGTTTTGAATTTATTGCTGTATTAAAAAATGGCGATATTGTAAAATCAAAAGTAATAAAAGACGAAAATGGAGTACATAGGTTTCCTGAATTTAGTAACTCGATAGGATGGTTAGATTTAAAAATTAAAGCATTTAGAAACAGAAAAACTGGTTCTATTGATTGGCGAGGGAATCACGAACTTGCTACAATTTATACAGATAATTATTATTTAAAGCAACCAGATTTATATGAGCCGATTTATGATAATATTTAAAAACGAAATCTTCAATGTTAGCACTTTCTTAGCACTTGCATACAACGTTTTCGGGCTTGGCGAAGGTGGGGATTTGGAACATAAAATTTAATTAGAATGACAGAATTTGATTTACATACAAAAGTTGATTTGGAAAACGGAAGCCCTGCTTTTGGCAATACCTTGTTAGGTGCAGTGCTTCTCACAAATTCAAATAAAATGGCAAAATACAGAGCAAAACAAATTAATGAAATTGAAGCGGAACAATTTTTACCACCACTTCAAATTCCAAAAGGTGT
The DNA here is from genome assembly GCA_003962985.1 of Pseudomonadota bacterium. GTDB lineage: Bacteria > Pseudomonadota > Gammaproteobacteria > Burkholderiales > UBA11063 > Aquella. The sequence continues at coordinate 2,613 of RXKA01000191.1, forward strand.
ATTTAATGTTTACGGTTCACCTAATGGCGAAGTTTATTCGGGGCAAGTTTGGACTATTCAAGGCGAAATAGTAAATGTAAAAGCTGGTGAGTGGATAGTTCAAGAACCTGATAATTCAGAAAGATACTATCCAATAGCTGATGAAGTCTTTAAACGTAAATATGAATTGGTGCAGTCATAGCATTGCACCTAACGGCTTGGTATATGTGTTGTACGCCTAGCCACAAATTTTAAAATTAAGTACAACACTCATTGGCGTATAACATATATACCTTGTTATGCACCGTTAATTATTAAAACAATGGATAAAATAGATAATTTTAAGGCAGAATTACATGATTTACTAAAGAAGTATAACGCTTCAATATCATGCAATGTTGATGGTGATACTCATGGATTGAGTTATGAAATGGTTGTTGATTTTGGGTCTGCTGATAAGTGGAAGCAATACCAACTTTCAGATAAAAGTGAAATAGATTGGAACGATGTTTAATGGCTGCTAACGGTATGCGTATATACGCAGTGCAACGATAACTTAATTTGAAACACAAAAATTTAAAATATATGACAAACTTAATAAAAAGAGTAAAGGCATTGCGTATATACGCTGTTATGTGCCGTTTTTTTGATTTCCAAATACATTTTGCAAGCATTTATCTTAACAACGATAGTGCTATTGGATTTCAAATATTAACATTCGAAAACTGTAATAATGACAGAAGTTTGCTTGCAATAATGTATGATACGTTCGGAGCAAGACTTTTTGTTAATGTGCTGTGGTTTCAATTTAAGTTGCAACTTTAAATGGCACATAACGGTTTGGGTATTGCCGAAGGCAGGGATTTGAAAGACAAAAGTTTCAGCCTTGTACAAATGCCCAATAGATGTAAAAA
>RXKA01000090.1 GCA_003962985.1 Pseudomonadota bacterium
GTGAAGATGAAAATTCCTGATATTGATTTAGATATTAGTAATCTATTCTATCAAAATCATAATTTGGGTAAATTGTCTGCAAATTTACACCAAGAACAGGATAATTTATATCTTAAAAATGGAACGTTAACCAGTAATGATTTTGCCGTTAATTTTAGCGGTACTAACTATTGTTTTGGTTGTGCGGGTGGTGATTCGTATGTAAATTTCATTGCTAACGCAGATGTATATAATCTAGGTAATATTATTTATAACCTTGACTTTGGCAGAACTTTAAATAATGGTAAGGGTAATGCTAATATTACCTTACAGTGGAATGGTGGGTTCCAAGACTTTAAGATATTACAAACGGTTGGTGTGTTTCATGGTGAGTTTACTTCTGGTAAATTCTTGCAAGTAAATCCAGGTGTGTTTGGTACGCTATTTAGTATTATCAATCTACAAGGACTATTTGAGTTTGGTTCAGGTGATGTTGGTGATATTTTTAGAAAAGGATTCTTCTTTAATTCTATGGAGATGGATTTAAGTATTTTAACATCACGAGTTGAAATGAAAAACTTTGAAATGGTTGGCCCGATGGCACAGGTTAATAGTCTAGGAATTTTGGACTTTGCTAATAATACTGTAAATGCAGAGTTTTCAATTACGCCACATGTTGGTTTTGCTGTTGCATTAGCGGCGGGTGTCGCTACTTTGAATCCGTTGATTGGTGTAGCAGTCTATGGAGCTGAAATGTTAAGTGGTAGTGCGCAAAATAAATTATTAGCCCAGCATTATCATGTTAAAGGTAATATGAAGAAGCCGGTTGTTGAAAAAAATGATGTAACAGATTCTATTTTAAGAAACATGAATTCAACGGTTGGTTTAAAATAAATATCATACTGGATTAGGATATAGCTATGCCACATTTGCAACAATATTATGCGTTTGGTAAATATAATCAGCTCATGAATGAGAAACTCTATGCAGCGGCCTTACTAAAGATGACTGATGAGCAACGCCGGCAGAATATGCAGGCATTCTTTAAGTCGTTGCATGGAACATTGGAACATATTCTTGTTGCGGATTTGATTTGGTTACGACGGTTACAAAATTTGCCTGCCTTAAAGCAATTTCTTAGTGTAGAACTAGTAAAATTTCCAATCATAACTAATTTAAATCAAGGTCTGCATGATGATTTTAATGCTTTATGGCAAGATCGACAAAGATTAGATCATATTATTAATACTATGATGGATTTTCTTAGCCATGAAATGCTTCTGGAAGATTTTTGTTACACTAATCTAAGTGGCACCCAAATTTGTAATAAACTATGGGTATTTCTTTCTCACTTGTTTAACCATCAGACGCATCATCGTGGACAGGCAACAACGTTATTAGCACAGTTTCACATTGATATTGGTGTTACAGATTTTCACTCATTACTGATGTTGTGAATTAACTTAGATGCTAGTGTTGGTAGTTGTTCATAATTGAAATCCAGAATTGTGTTCATTTGAGTAAATTGCCTGAGTTAACCAATTGGTTAATCTGGCTAAGTTACACAATATTTAGAGATTTTTTTGTTATCCACATATCTTGTGGATAAAGCTGTGTATAAGTCTGTTGAAAACTCTTTGGAAGCCTTGTTTTATAAGGCTTTTCATGGCATTTAATAAATGCTGCTCTTGAAGCAATATTCAATTAAAACAATATGTTGTGATTTGTCAAGTTATAAATTCTAAAAAAGTTAAGAAAAAAGTTTGAATTGTGGATAACTAAGCGTAAAAATTTGGTGTAAAGCACTGGTTTTACTGTGTTTGGCGTGTCAAGTGGTAATTTTTAGCGATTGTAATAATATGGAAAATAAATTGATTTTTTTTCAAAGTACCGAATTAGGTGGTAGTGATAAAGTTGGATTAGTTGATCTACTGATTACCCAAGTGCAAAATCGTGACCAACAGGATTTATTTTCTAAAGTTCAAGTGATTGTACCTAGTCAGGCAATGGCAGTTTTTGCCAATGATAAAATAGCTAAGCGACTTGGTATTTGCGCCAATATTGATTTTGTGGTATTGTCTGGGGTTGTCATTGAGCAAATTTATGTGGATAATCATCCTGACTCAGTGCTATGTGATTTTAAACAAATCAAATTTATTATTTATGAATATATTTTATCAGGTAAGTTAGATAATTATTCTGAGTTTCATGATTACTTATATCAACATCATGATCAAATTAACAAATTACGTGCTTTTCAACTAGCTAGTCAATTACAAGATATTTTCTATGAGTACTTATATCTGCGTACTAACGAAATGTTGGATGTGAAAAAATCTAAAATTAAAGAGTGGCAACAAAATATTTGGTTATACGTATTGGAACAGTTAGGTGAGCAAAAAACGTTTCTCGATGTTTATCGCTATTTTATGACTGCTGATTTAACGCATGCCCAATTACCACGTGATTTATATATTTTTGGCTTATCCAGTGTCTATCCCTCACAATTAGCAATTTTAACTCGCCTTGCCACACAAGTAACAATTTATTGGTATTACCTAGCGCTCACCCATGAATACTATGGTGATTTATTAAGTGATAAAGCGCGCCGTAAAATTGAGCAAAAATTACTCCGTAAACCAGATCTAAGTCTTGATGATTTGTATCTGACGAGCGGCAACCCATTATTAGCGAATCTTGGGCAACAATCGCGTGAATTTGTTGAGTTATTACGTGCTAACGATGTACAAGTATATGAATTTAATCCTGCTGAACTAACAAGTATTGATCACTCTGCTAGCATCTTAGAGGTTATCCAGCATGATATTCGTACAATGAAATACCGCTTACGTAAAGAATATAGGATTGAATTAAATCAAGAATGCTATGTTGAGCCTATTCATCTATCATCATTAATTAATGGTTATGATTTAACTGATTGTCAATTACCAAGCATCAAAATTAATGTTTGTCATAATCGTATGCGTGAGGTACAAGTTTTATTTAATGAGCTTATTGATGCATTTAATCGAGATAGTTCTTTGGAGTGCGGACAAATCTTAATTTTAGCGCCGTCAATTGATGATTATGCGGCGTATTTACAAGCAGTATTTGATAATGAATATGTTATTAATGCTGATGGGAATAAATTTTATATTCCATACTATATAACTGGTAATCAATATTATAAAGAGCAGCGTATCTTGGTAACATTGCAACAGTTGATTACAACACCATATCAATTAACCGTGGGCTATTTATTTGAACTATTAGAGCAATCGGATATTCAGGAAACATTAGGTTTAAATAATGACGATATTAATATGGTGAAACATTGGTTATTGCAAAACCATACGCATTTTGGTTATTCGGCAGAAGACTTTGCGCAGTATGGCTATATTAATTATAGTGCACATAGTTTTCGGCAACTATTGATTAATTTAGCTCTTGGTGCTTGTTTAGATGAAAGGGTTTTTAGTGACAATCAGCAATTACCACAATTAACTCTTAATGATGTAGTCGCAATTCCTTATGATAATATCGATAGTGCACAAGTTCGGGTGGTTAACGCATTAATTAATTTTATTGACGAATTGGCGCGGCTGCGTGATATTTTCTACCTGTCAAGTGATGAATATCGTGAATTAAGTTTAGATGAAGTGTGTTTGGTTCTCGATTCACTTAAAGACCGATTAGTGATTAATGATGACTCTTTATTAATTTATGACCGTTTTATTGGCAAACTAAAAGCGGCAGCCTTAGCGCAATTAATTGATGTTACAATTGTACAAGATATTTTAAATGAATATTTGTCTCAGTCAACAATGAGTGTGCGTTTAAGTGGCAAAATAGTTTGTACATCACTAAAAAATATTCGTAATTTGAATTATCATAGCATCTATATTTTAGGTATGAACTTTGGTGAGTATCCCCAAAGTTATCGTGCAAATCAATTAAGCTTGCTTTCTGAGGAATGGTATTTAGCCGATCGCAACTACAATGTAGAAGACAAGCAGATTTTTTTAGATACGATTTTAGCGGCAAATAAACGTTTAGTTCTTAGCTATGTGGGGCGTCGTGAGACTGATAATAGCGAAATACCACCATCACCATTATTGGGAATGCTAATTAATGTGATTGGTCAAGGAATTACTAATTTTTGGATTAGCTCAGAGAATCTATTTGATCAACAGTACGATTTTAGTGGTCTAATTCATCATCACTCCTTACATCCATTCTATAATAGTCAGATTAATTATGCCACCATCTGGCAAAAACTAATTTTAATGAGTAATAGTGGTGAGATTCATGATTTACGCTGGAATTTTAAGCATTCATTGAGTATTCCAATTGCTGAGTTAGCGCCATATTTACAGATTAATATTGCACAGTTAGTTAAAACGTTTTTGTATTTGAATGTAAATTTGTATAATGTACTTCAAATGGGTCGGTATGATGAAGAAATAACTCTTGAAGATACTGAATCATTAGAGTTAGCAAGTACGCAATTAGCTGCAGAGTTGTATCATTATTTTAATAAGTTTGCGAGCAAATTTACACCTGAAGAACTCAAGACTTATCTACATAATGCAGGGGTTATTTCCTACCAACAGCTTGGAGATACGCAATTTAAACGTTATTACAATTTATATACTAAGTATATAACATATCTTGGTGAGCAACAGTTTGAATTAAAATTCACGAGAGAGTTTGTTAATGCGGCTAATGAGGAAATAGTTATTAATTTTACGGATAATTTCAGGCAAGAAGGCGATACGTTAATTATTTGTGAAGAATTTAAACAAATTAGGGCAAATAAATTGGCGGATAAACTTGCAGATATTAACTATTCATTACGTATTCGTGGTTTGGTGGTGCTAGCTATGTTATCGTCTGTTCCTGAGTTCACACAAACTCATGGAATTACTAAAGTAGTAATTCGTCAGATAACTATTGATGGTGATAAACGCGATTTCCCAATTCGGCTTGAGGATGATGGTAAATTAGGCTTACGAATTTTACGTTATTATGTACGTAGTCTAACTAATCCTGTGTTAATTCATCGACAAGCCATAAATGAATATGCCAAAGCGACTAATGAAGTTAATCGCAGTGGCGGATATAAAAATACTCCCCTACAATGTTTAGAACGTGCTAAAGCTAAATATCTAGTAGATTGGGAAAATTATGATTTGGATACTATTCGTCATGATCCTATTTTTGCTCATATTGCTGATGATTACTTTGAATATATAGCAAATAGTGATGGAGTAAATGATATTGCGCAAATCGGTAATATGTTGGCACATCTCAAGGGTTAAACGGTTTTTACCATAATGTAGAAGAAATATAGCAAAAATGACACATCCATTACAACAAATTAATTTTACGAATCATCATCAAGCATATGTGATCGAAGCTAGTGCAGGTACGGGCAAAACATGGACTATTGAACGTTTATACGTTAAAGCGTTGTTAGAAGCAAGTAGTGTTACTGATGAAAATCTACCAGTAAGTGTTGAGAATATTCTGGTTGTAACATTTACTAATGATGCAACCAATGAGCTAAAAGAGCGGATTAGTGCGCAGATTCAAACCACGATTAATACATTAATCTACTTATTAAATCAGCCATTATCAAGAGATAATAAACCAGATTTATTTATTGATTATTTGTTAATGCGTCAAGCCAATTTTGATTTGCGTAAAGATATCATATTGTTAACACGGGCATTACAGAATTTTGATCAGGCAGCAATTTTTACAATACATGGCTTTTGTAATCGTATCTTACAGGATTATCAATTAGAGTGTCATAGCGCACCCAAATTTGAGCTAACGCCATCCAAACATAATATTATCGTTGAACTGGTGCGTAATTTTTTACGACAATATATTTTTACTAATCTGGAATTTGCAGATAAATTGGAAATAGTTAGCAGTAATCTAACTAAAATGTTTCATAGTTTTGATAATGAACTAACATTAGTTGACAAAATAGCAGATAAATTACCCAAAGATATCTTAATTATCAAAGATAGCGAATATCAGGCTAAGTATAATATACCAGTTGTAGGTCAGTTACAACGCCTTGCTACGCAAGAACTCTCTGCTGATGAGCTAAGCATGGTTAAAGCTGAATTTCTGGCAGCAGTCATTGATTATGTTTGTATACATTATGCAGCTGAGTCGGAACGTTTAAATAATGTTTCTTATGACGAATTAATTCAAATGGTTGCCGATCGTATTGCGACTTCTAGTAAGCTGAGCGATTTAGTCTTTGAGCGTTATCCAGTTGCCTTTATTGATGAATTTCAAGATACGGATAATTTGCAATGGCAAATATTTGGAAATATTTATCATCTTGCTATGGATAAATATCCTACTAAACGTGGTAGTGTTGTCGTCGTTGGCGATCCGAAACAAGCGATTTATCGATTTCGGGGTGCCGATATTGATACCTATCTGATGGCGAAATTGGCAATAGGTAATCCACTAGAACTAAATCAAAACTTCCGCTCACGTCCAGAAATAATGAACTTCATTAATCAATTATTTTCATTAGAAAATCAGAATTGCGCTTTAGAAAGCAGCTTTCTAGGTAATAATATTGCTTATTCACATGTTGATGCTTATGGTGCGAGCAACCTATCTTTACCAACTAAGGAGCAATTGGCAAAACTAGCGCATGAGCTTGAAATTCAGCAATCTTTTTATGATGAACCCGTGCAATTGGTGGCAATTACAGGAAATAGTGCTGCCGAGCGTAAAATTAGATTACTACAGGCAATGACTTTTGAAATTTTAAGTTTGTTACAAGCAGATAGTAGCTTAAAAGGTAAGATTGCTATAATTGTTACCAAGAATCGTGAAGCTAGTGAAATAGTCTCATTTTTACGTAAATATGGTATCAAAGCTGCGGAATTAAAACTAGGTAATATTTTTGCAACGCAAACGGCGCAAGAGTTGTATGTGATTTTACAGGCGTGTCAGAATATAACTAATCGAAAAAAATTACTTAATGCGTTAAGTTCGCAATTGTTTAATTTACCATTGTATGAACTCATTAACACTAGTAGCCATAACTCATTATTAGAAATTTGGCAACGTAATTTTTTTGTGTATAACCAAATTTGGCAGCAACGCGGTGTGATTTCATTAGTTTACTGTTTAGTTGAAGATGTAGTTGCTTATCATGATGGTAATCAGGGCATAATCAGTAACCGTGAATTAGCTAATTTATATCAATTAGCTGAATTATTACATAAACAGTCGCAACATGTGCATACACAGACTGAGTTGATGTATTGGTTTAGAAATAAATTAACTAACGCAAACGAGCAATTGAATAACGATCTAGAGGGTAGTAATGAAGAGTTGGTACGCTTAGATAATGACGATGAACAGATAATTATTACAACCCAACATAAATCTAAAGGCTTAGAATACGAAGTACTTTTTTGTCCATATTTTAAGAGTAACATTCAGCTTGATGGTATGTATGATTTCAATTATCGGCGCCCATTTTTTAGTAGTTATCGTCAGGATGATGATTTAATTTCGACTATGGTTATGGATAAGGAGTTAGGAACTAAAATTGTTGCTAATGATAATAAGGAAATTCATCGCTTAAATTATGTTGCATTAACGCGAGCTAAAAGTAGAATTTATATTTATCTGAAGCAGCCAACGATTAGTAAATCCACGGGAAAATATTTTCATGCTCAACGTCCAGACAAGTTAGTAGAATTATTTGGTTTTGTTGCCAATAATCCAAATGATAATAGTCACCGTTTATTTAATTATCCCCAATTTTTTGGACCAAATCCAGAACAAGCATTAAAACGACCGTATGAACATCCTGGGGTAGTGGTTTATCAGCGGAATAATTTAACGCATGAACAATTACAGCAATTACGTTTAGTTGAAATAGCAAACATAGATACAAAAATGAATATCTCTTGTGGCTTAGACTTTACAATCAGTCCTAAAATAAGTTATGTCCGCCAAAGCTATAGTGGTATAACCCGCCATAATAATGATGAGGATGTAACAGATTGGTTTATTAAGAATGAAACTGTTGTGGATAGCCCAACCTATCAATTTAGTATTTTGCAAGATAATAGTTTTAAAGGTGCAACCTTCGGAACATTATTCCATGCTTTATGCGAGGAATATCCATTTACGACTGAACGATTGGTTGAACTGAGTCAACGTGTCAATTTAGATTTTAATAGTAATCCGAATTATCTACTTGAAATGCGTACTATGATTGAGAGCTGTTTCAATTATCCTCTAATTGATAATTTATGTCTCAATCAACTCACCTCAAAGCAGCATGAATTAGAGTTTAATTTATATGTCAATGATAGCCTCGAATTACGCTCCAAATTGACTAATTTACTTGCTAAACATTATGGGCATGAGCATCCATTTACAATTGCTAGCCGTGCATTATCTCGTATTGAAGAAGGTTTTCTCATTGGATTTATTGATTTATTTTTTGCACACGATGATAAGTATTGGGTGTTAGATTATAAAACTAATACCTTAACTAATTATAGTGGTGCTGATGTGGCGAATGCTTCATTAGCTAATTCAATCATAGTATCGATGTGTGAACATCATTATTATTTGCAATACATGCTGTATTTGGTTGCTATTAAACGTTATTTAGAAATGCGTTTAAAACTTGATGATGCAAGTCATTTGATTGGTGGTGTGGTGTATTTTTATGTGCGTGGGGCTTTGACGGTAAATAATCATAGTGGTGATGGTATTTTTATTGATCGTAGTTGCCAAGAATTAATTTATGATTTGGATAACTTATTGAAAGGTCAAGATGATGCAAGATAAATTAGCTTTAGCCCGCCAAATTGCACAATTAGCTTCATCGCGACTAACTACTGAAGAATCAGAACATTTAGTATCAATTATTAATCAGTTATTTATTGATATTGAACATGGTCATAGTTGCTCACGAGTTGATATTATGGCAACTAGTATAAACCTTACGTGTCAGGTAATTCTTGATGTTGTAACCAAAAGTGGAATTGCGAGTAACTATTCTTTGGATATGTTAGATGATCTTGTCCCATTACCATTGAGTATCTGGCATACCTCAGATGGTAGCTACATTTATATTACCCGTTATCTGAGTTATGAAGTTCGTATTGGTCGTTATATCAAACAGCTTATGACTGAACGAGTTTGTTTTGATGAGAATAAGTTTAATCAAGTTTCTACTGTTTTAACAAATTTACAACATGCAAATGGTTTACCTAACCAGGATCAGCTAAATGCAATTTTGAGGAGCTGCCAACATCAATTGAGTATCATTACTGGGGGACCTGGAACGGGTAAAACTACAACTGTAATGTTACTTTTATGGGCATTATTCCAGCTTTATTCGCAAGTACCCAAAGTGAAAATTTGTGCGCCGACAGGAAAAGCAGCCAATCGTGTTAAAGATTCGATTTATAAAAGCTTGCAGGATAAACAGATTAATGTCGATACAACAATACTAAAAAATACGTTACGTGATGATTGTTTTAGTACCATTCATAAGGTGTTAGGTTATCGTAAAAATAGTATTTATTTTCAGCATAATCATGATAATCCATTAGATTGTGATATTTTGATTGTTGATGAGTCATCAATGATTGGACTGCCATTATTTAGTAAATTGTTGGATGCATTAAATCTACATACGATTAAGCATATTATTTTTCTTGGTGATAAGAACCAATTATCTTCAGTCGAAGAAGGGTATGTATTTGCCTCGCTAGTAGATGTTGAAGTTCAGCAGATCAATTATGCGGCATCGGACTTATTTAATCAATTTAGTTATCAGCCATTAGCATCTTATTTACACGAAAGTAAACGTAATCAGGAAGCAATTGCATTACTATCAAATGCTATTCTTAATAATGATGCACCACTAGTTAATCAATGCCTGAAAGATGAGCATACTCAATTGCACCCTCCATTATTGACCGAGGTACTTAGGACTAACTACAGTAGCAATTCACCATTGATGAGGTATTTACAATATGTGCAGGAACAAGATTCATTAGTTGGTAGCATCGGTGATTTAATGCAGAAATTTACCACGCAAGCTAATTTGTGTATGACTAATAGTGGGGTATTGGGTAGCGTTAATCTTAACCATGAAATTGAGCGAATGATAAAAATAAAATTTGGTTTTGATAATGAGTGGTACAGTGGTCGTCCAGTGATGATTTTAGAGAATAATTATCCTCTTGATTTGTATAACGGTGATGTCGGTATCTGCTTAGTCTATGACGGTAAAGCAAAAATCTATTTTGCCGAAGATAAATCATTTGCTCCTGAGGTTCTACCCAAATTTGCTTTAGCCTATGCAATTACAATTCATAAATCACAAGGTTCTGAATATGAACATGTGAATGTGATTTTACCGCATAGTAGTGGCGAAGAGATGCAATCACTATTAACGCGTGAGTTGGTATATACGGCTGTCACGCGTGCCAAACGAAGTGTAACATTATTCAGTCAGTTAGATACGCTACACCTAGCAATGAATAATAGTTCAAAACGGATTAGTGGCTTATCACATTTGTTAAAATAGCATAATTGTTAAAAAGCATCTTAAGATTAGTATTTATGTTATGTGTTAATAACTATTCGGAGGTACCCGCCAATCATTAATTACAGTCAATGCGATACCATTTATTTGAAATGTAAACACCTCGGTATATACATTGGTTAATAATGGTATTAGTTGATAAATCATCGTTAACGTATTGGCAACTTGGAAGATATTCTATTTAGCATTATAAAAAAGAATATGTGTGAGCAATAGTTTGCTATTGTAACAGAGTATAATTAAGAACTATTCATGAATCAAACCTCTAATAGTTAGTTATTTTTTGCTTGTTTGGGTAAGAGGACAAGATGCGATTAATTTGGTAATTTGTCCATCATTATCGGTAACGGCGATTCCTATCTCTGTGATTTGATAATTATGCGGTTGGAACTTTATTTGGGTTAAATGTTGATTAACTTGTTGAGAAAACATAGCTTGTTGCTCTTGTGGAATTTTTGCTGCAAAAATACTAAAATGAGGATCAAAGCCTTCGTATACATTTGGACTTCCAAATTGGGTAAACATGTTTGTTTTTATAGGGTCTGATCTTACCCACGTCGGAATAATGGTATTGTTATTTCTGAGTTCCATTAGGCTGGCAGTTATTTTATCTGATAGTATTTGCAGTGGAATAGTGTTTTTTATCTCAAGCATTAGGAAATTACTAGCTTTTAAGGATAATCCATAGTCTTGAATCTGTAAAGGTTGAGTAGTTTTTGCTATGTCTAAAACACGTTGTTTAATTAGTGGTATTTTACTTTCTTCATATTCAGTTAAATACATAGTTAAGTGTACTTTATGATTTTTGATTAGTGGTGTTACATTGTATTTTTGATAGATTCCTGCAGTTTCAAAAGAATTATTTATCTCATTAATTGTATGATTTATTGAATCATCAACATTTACAAAGACATCGACCATAACTGGTTGAGCATATGTTGAAACTGTGAATAATACTAATATAATAGATAGTATATTTGGGGTTATTCTCATGTTGTAATCCTCTTCTTTGACTAGTTATTGATGTATTTATTTTACATCTAGTAGTTTTTTACTTTAAATGTTATCTTACTTTATGTATTAACGTATTAATTTGCCCATAGGTAACAGTAAGTTGTATTATCTGTTAGTTTTTTACCATCAACCACAAGCCAGCCATTAGTGAATCCATTTGATTCAAAGCCTGCGGCGACACAATTAGTATGTACCCAGTCAAATCCAGACTCGGCAAATTTTTCATCACTTACTGAGTATGGAACGCCTTTTGCATTACCACTACAAAAATAGGCTGTCTGTCCAGGAGTTAAAGATTTTTGATATATTTCTGGTACTGACTCACTATAGACATTATAGCTCTCACCATTGTAGTCAATTGCAAAGACATTGTCAATTGCAACCTGATAAATACGACCATTTAGACCAGAGGCAATTTCAATCACGGTATGGGACAGTGGTACTCCTTGGAGTGTTTGCGATGCTTTCTGAAAATTAGTGACTTCTGAGTAGTCGCTACTAGGTGGTGCTAAGACATTGCCATATTGAAAATATCCACCACTACTCTCGCAAATTTTCTGATAATATTTCGCTGGTTTTAAGTTTTCTATTTTCGAAAGCAGATTTCCACCTCCGCTATTGCAGGCGCTAATTGCTGTAGCTAATGGGTAGTGCTAGTATTGTGTGTTTTCTCATAAAGATTTCTCCATTTGTAAAAATTAAATATCCAACTCAGTTAATTTATATAGCTATGACTCCTTTCTTATTCTGATTACCATAAATAACTAGCCAGAATTTGTCCAGCCCAGTCATTTTTTCCATTCATAGGATTAATTGTTGGAGTCCATTGATAAGAATATACTCCAAATATGAAAAGCCCTCTTACTTGTGGAATTGAATAATTTAAAGTTGCATACGCTTCCTGAGTTCCATTCCAATAAGGATTAGCATTAGCTAGTGTGACATAACTTGGACTAAAAGATAAGTTATTGTCTAAAAATTTGAATGAGGTACCAATTTTGTACAGATTACCAGTAGAACCTCCGACAGAGCCAGCATAGGCGTAGCTAGTAAGCCATCCATCAGCAAATATTGGATCTGTACCTAAACTTGATGTATAAGGCGTAATAACCGTACCATTTCCAACCGCATTTGAAGGACCCCACATTGTATTAGCACTTAGCGTTAGAGTAAACCAATCAACGGTGATGCCTGCTTTTGCCCCAAGAAAATTACTGTTGATATTACCAGATGAATTAAAATAACTTGCTTCCGTACCAGAAAAAGGTGGAACGCCATCAGTATTGTTAGTGTAGGCTGTTGTTGCGCCAAAGTTATTATTAATACCAGCTTGAGCAGCGAAATTTAATTGTAGAGTTTTATTTAGGGGGAGTTTTAGGCTGCTGTCACTATAAAGCAACGTGCCAAAGTTGTTGAATTGATAACCCCAGAGTCGTAAATTATAGTTATTATCCCATGCTTCGTAGTTAGCTCCTAATGCAATAGTACCATTTGAATTAGCATTGGTTGTCATATAACTTTTACCATAAATGCTATTATATAAAGTTTCTCCGCTAAAACCTTGCTGCCCAGAGGTTTGAATTCCATTAAATGCTAGCGCAGTTAGAATCTAACCACCACCAGTATTTACATTAATTAATGCTCCTTGATATGTAATTGGAACTCCCATAAGATCATTATAATAAGCCGTTGATAGCCATGGGCTATTATTAATTGAGATATAACCTACATCGATATTTAAGATATTGTCGTATTGATATTCAATGAATGCTTGAGTTAGGGCTATTTGGCGATTTCCTGGATTGAGTAAACTATTATTGGTATTATCGCCGTTGATATTTTCTGCAAAAAAAGGGTTCATTACGGTAAATCCTCCGCCAAGTGAGAAACCACTTACTTGACCTGTTTGTGCAAAAGTACTTGCACCATAAGATGTTGTTCCACCAAACCTACCACCCCTTGCACTTCCTCCAAATGAGGAACTTACTCCTGAATACACATTATATGTACCATTAGTAAACCATTTTTCCCAGATGTTTTCTGTATCCATCACTTCTTTTTGTGGTACTAATGTTCCTTCTCCAGATATAATCCCAGCATATGGATTTTGAATATATCTAGTATTTGAAATGTAATTATCATTTTTATTGGCTATCCAACTCAAAGAATCTGATTCTATTCTATTGGTTCCAGTTGAATTGGGTGAATTACTATCTGATTCAAAAAGCTGACTAGCATTAGCTAGTGGAGTTAAAAGAACTCCTAACATAATTAGAACATTTTTTCGCATAGATTTTATCTCTCCAAATAAAATTTCGTATGGTATGGTACCTTGTGTAGAATAATGCAACAAGTTTAGTTAATTAAGTTTAGTTTTTACATTGGTGATTATAGCAATTTATTAGCTTTGGAGTAGCTTTAATGATAATAAAATGTAGTTATTTATCTGGGGGTATAGTTGTATGGATTTTATAGTTGTGTTAACATATTGAAAAAGAATTAAATTTATATCATGTGGCAAAAATACTGCAAAATTGTTTTTATATAACATAAATATGCGGCTTATGTTGCTTTATATGTGCTTATTGTATATTTTAGCGTTAATTTAGAAGTTTAGCGTTTATCGCATGAAATGATGTATTTAGTTATAATTAAGATGGTGATAGGAGTTATGCCTATCATCATAGATATCAGCTAAATAGAATAACCACTGATATGAATATCTTGTTCGGCAAGAGTTTCTAAACGGCATGGATAATCAAAATTAGGATGGAGCTGATATAATTTTAACCAATAGATAGCATTGTGAATGTTTTCCGCTATCAGACTAACTTGTAATTGATTTTCGGTATAAATAGATAACAATTTATCCTGAGTGCCAGTTACCGATAAGCTGGACTTATAATCACTGACCGCAAGAATTCGTATTCCATGACTATGGGCTGGTTTGGCATTATCAAAAAAGAATTCACAGGCAAATTTAGGCTGAAATTGTTGTCCAAATCCATAAATGATGATTCTTACCCCACGATTAGCGGCGGCGGTTAATTCATTATAAAAATCATGTAAATCATGATTCACATGCAAATATAATTCACGTTGACAGTTTTGAATCATTGATTTTAAATGCTGTGCAAAATTTTGATAACCATCAATATGGATAAATTCCAGATTGTCTGCTTTGGGTTGTAATTGTTGCAAATCTTTGAGTACGGTGTCAAGGCTACTATTGAGATTGTTGCGCAATCTTTCAAAAGCAATATTAATATCTTGCGCTATGTATTGCTTGGTCTTACTCGGGATGAGATTAACTAGACCCTTTGCGTACAATTTATCTAGTGCCAAATAAATTGACGGCTTAGGGATATCCAATTGCTTAGTTAATTGAGAACCATTGACATTGGGATTTTGCAATACTGCGATATATACTCTAGCCTCAGTAGTGGTTAAACCTAATATTTCAAGATTAGCAATTGTGTGTAACATCAAAAACCTTTATAACGATTCACTTAATAATCAGGCATAGTTAATCAAATAGCTATGCCCATCATTTAGATCGTGATTATACCTTACGCATCTTGGCGAGTATCGGCTATTACGATTTCTCTGATACAAACATTTTGAGGTTGACTATATGCAAATTCAATGGTACGTGCAATATCATCTGGATTTAATCCTTGTTCAATAGTACTTGCTTTCCATTGTTTATAACCATCGACAATATTGTTATCAGTTGTATGTGATAATAGTTCGGTTTCAACTACACCAGGTGCAATTACCGTCATACGAACATTTGAACCAGCTACTTCGCCGCGGATATTTTCTGTTAAGGCATGTACGGCAAATTTTGTTGCACAATAGGCGGCATGGTCTGGGAATGTTTTGCGTCCGGCAATTGAAGAAATATTGATGATAGTGCCACCTTGACGAGCAACCATTTTCCCTAGAACCGTTTTAACTCCATTCAAAACACCCATTACATTAACATTCAACATTTGCTGCCATTCCTGTGGGTTTTGCGTGATGGCATTACCTAGTAGCATAATACCAGCATTATTGACAATTAAATCTACTTCGCCAAACTGGCTTTCTGCTTCATTAACTGCAGCTTGAAAACTATCTAAGTCTGTTACATCAACTTTACGGCACAATGTATTGGGTAAATTTAATTCTGCTAATTTATCAATGCGTCGCGCTAATAATAACAATGGATGTCCTAGACTTGCAAAACGAATTGCTGTTGCGCGTCCAATTCCTGAGCTAGCACCTGTGATAACCACTAATTTTTTCATTTTTAATTCCTTCGATTTAAGTAGTATAATTTTTACTACCCGATATATTAATGCGAATAGGCTGCTGGTGTCAAGTGGTGGCATAAAAGAATATTCAGTAAATCTTGATAAATGCGAGAAATGATTAGTACCTAAACAATATTCTATAAATAAATTTACAGTTTTAATTTTGCATGGCTAGGTAGAGCGTTACTTATCTTGGTTTGTTGAGGTATAATACCATACTTAAAATGTGTTTATTAAGACGGAGGTATGGTGTGAGTAAAATAGCTTTTTTTGACATTGATGGTACCTTAACGCGTGCTGATGGTTCGATTAGTGATGTGGTAATTCAAGCGGTGCAATCTGCATTAGCTCGTGGACACAAAATTGTTTTAGCTAGTGGTAGACCAACTTTTGGGATGTTAGATTTAATTGATGTATTTGGTTTAACTAATGGTGATGGTTATTTAATTTCATATAATGGTTGTGCAATTTATCATATTCCAAGTAGTTCTTATATGGCACTCCATGCACTTAAACATGATACTCTACAATTATTGGATATAGAATTACAAAAGTATCCTGCTATTTCGCCAATTTTTTATGCCAATGAGCAAATATTAACCACTAAACGAAATAAGTTTGTCGACTTTGAGGGTGAATTAAATAAGAGTCAGGTGTTCGAGGTTGAGAGTTATCCACTAACTGGAAGCCCCAAATTAATTTGGGCAGGTGAACCTAGCCAGTTGGATTTAATTGAGCAAGATATTGTGGCAAAATTTGGGTATCTATGTACTATTGCAAGATCATTACCATGTTTTCTTGAATTTACTCCTCTAGGGGTAGATAAAGGTGCTGCGGTTAATGAGGTTTGTACATTATTAGAACACTCTTTGGTTGAGACGGTGGCATTTGGTGATGGTAATAATGATAGGGCAATGTTGCAGGCTGCGGGTATTGGAGTTGCGATGGAAAATGGACGAGATGAATTAAAAGCGATTGCGGATTTTATTGCGCCATCCAATGAACTTGATGGGGTGGTTGTAGCAATTGAAAAATTTCTACCATAAATTAAAGTAATAGCTTGATAAAATAAAGTTATACACAATTAAGTGCATAACTTTATTGAAATATTTACAGGCGAATTATTTCTGCTGATTCAATAATGGGCTTTTCTAGTTGAGGATGCCAGACAACATAACGAATTTCTTCACTTGAATTTAATCCAACAACTTTATAATTACCATGTTTATCAATCGCATGGATGGTTACTTCGGCTAAGTAACCACTTTCTAAATCTGCCAAATCTCGTGCAGCTTCATACACCGCGTCAGCAACACTTAAACCCATTTTCAAATACAATACTACGCTTCTTGCAGTTCCAGCCCGAATCGTCATTTCACCAGTATGAGTACACGCACAAGCACCATATCGACTATCTGCATAACTACCTGCGCCAATAATTGGGCTATCTCCTAGGCGTCCAGGATATTTCCATCC
>RXKA01000169.1:0-3485 GCA_003962985.1 Pseudomonadota bacterium
TCAGAGTATGTTTTCAATAATTTGACATCAGACGATTGCAACATTGCATCCAAAACATCGGGAATAGGCTTGGCATCATCAAGTAAAAAATATTCGAACATAGAAGTGCGAATAAATTTATATTCGTTAGTTAAATACAAAGTCCATTGTCCATCAGTGTATTCGGTAGCAAACGGTAATGGCTGAATAAATTTAACTAACTTAACATGCTCTTTCAATGCAGCAATCATTTGGCTATAGAATTCAGCCATTACTACCGCAACATACGCCTGACCATCACTTAAACGCATTAATAAAGGTTTACATTCATCTAGCTCTTCGACTAGCTGATCTTCCACAAGTCCTAATAATAACTCATCGCTAATTTTACGATCACTAATGTGTTCAATATCGACCTTGAAAATAGTACTCAGATGTGGAGCTAAATAAATTTCTAAATGTTCATATTCCATCGCAGTGATTTCAGCCAATGAGCCGACACCACTACCCAATTCAGTTTGCCCATTGAGCAAAACCCAATTATTATCAATTAAAAATTCATCTTTGATAAAAATTCTAATTATTGTCATTCTGGATGTAACCATAAAATTTGCGGCCACTGACCGCTACGATTTTGACGATAAACTAATGCAACCCAACTAACACGATCTTCTTGATCATCCACAACGGCATGGATCGTGAAATAACTAGAGGTAACTGCCAAACCAGCTAAATTCATTTTTTGACCATTGGCTTGATTCGTATTTGCATTCACCCCATTTTGTGCTAAATATTTAGTCACATCACCCGTATTTTGAAATGCCTGGGCTTCACGAGCACTAAGTAGTCGCTGCGCAACGGTTAATGAAATACCACTCTTTGCTGCAATCACTTCTGCCGAAGCAGTATTGACGTTAACGGCCAATCCATTACCAAAACTATTAACGGTGCTACTCTCAGCTACAGCACTTTCAGATGCAGAACTTTCATTTTGATACTTATAATTTGACACAGGAATCGCAGTAACATATTGCACTAATTTATTCACTATCTCAGGAGTAACGCCTTTAACCAATATAAGCTCAGATAAATCAACAAATGGTCTTCCAGCAGGTCGAGAAGGAGGATTTGCCATGGTGTATTGACTACTAATATCTGATTGATACTGCGGTGATGCAATATAGTACGCAATATTATACGCCAAACTAGGGGGTAAATTAATATAGCTTAGCAAGTTTGTAAATTGCAATACAGTATTGTTATTAATTTGTCCTGATGCATTAACCAAATCATTCAGGTTGAATTTACTCTGTTCATCAACCACATAACCACTCATATAAATATCATCTAATAACTTAGTGCGTGGTAATGGTTGAGCCCAAATATCTTTGAGAGTATCCACAGATGCTGTAGAACCACTAGTACCCAAACCTGCACGTCCAAAGTCAATCGCACTTAATGCAATACTAGAAGCTTGCTCGGTCAATTGACGATTACTCAAGCGTTTAATAGTACGAAAATTAGTCACTGTCAGATTTGAAATGATTGCCATGATAATAAACACAACTATCATTACCGTTATAAGAGCTGCACCATGGTTATAGCGTTTCATCAGTTTATCGACCATTCACGAACAATACTTTCGCCAGAGTTTAGTTCTAAGTTAACTCGCATAGCATCAGGCAAACTACTAATATCGCCATTTTCTGGCGGCCATGTTGTATACCATTTACCATCACCATATAAATATTCAACTTTAAAAACACTGACATTATCAATCAACAGATCAATTTCGGGCAATGTCTTCAGCGCACGATTTAACGTTGGCCAAGTTATAAAATATAATGAATTTTTATATAGGCGGTAACCTACCCTTTTGGGAGGTTTTACACCAAGTACCGAATCGCCGATTGAACCACTCAACGTCATTTCAAGCTGCCCATCATACATGCCAGTTAATTTTTCTTGCCCCAGCAATGCTGGAATAGCATTTCCATCATTATCTCTAACGACTAACGGAATCAGACGGCTTACGGAACGTTCAAGGTTTGAATTCACCAATGATAGATTACCCCATTTATTTTGTGTTTCATCAACGACCTGTTTGGTTTTAACTAAACTTGAAATAATACGATATGAAACAGTTGCAATAATCGCAAAAATAAATACGGCAACCATAATCTCAATTAATGTAAATCCACGACGTCTGTAACTCATAGTAACTTCTTAATACTGTGAAATAAAATTAATGGTTCGATAAATCGAGTTTTCAGGCGTATCCTTCTCGGCAATGATTATTTCTAACTTGCGAA
This sequence comes from Pseudomonadota bacterium, assembly GCA_003962985.1. Taxonomy (GTDB): domain Bacteria; phylum Pseudomonadota; class Gammaproteobacteria; order Burkholderiales; family UBA11063; genus Aquella. The sequence continues at coordinate 2,292 of RXKA01000169.1, forward strand.
AATATGGATTTTGCGTATTAGAGACTACTTCAGTAATCGTAAAATCGATTCCTGCCATTGATAAATCTTTCTTAGTTTCACCGATATTGGGAAATTGCTTCTGAATGTGTATTTCATTGTATTCATTACTGGCAACCCACGTAGCAGTTTCAATTACAAAGGTATCCCGTAAATCACTACTAATGACACCAATAGCGCGACTTGACGAAGCTAATACGATAGCGACGATAAAAAGTGCCACCAAGCATTCAATTAGCGTAAATCCATTATCATCTCTCATTAGCTTGAAACCCAATACTTACCAGATAGATCACCATAAATCCATACGGTATAAACTCCATCACTAACTTCAATTGCCACAGAGTCATTATCACCACTTGGGCGGAAATCGATAGTTTGCTTTTCTTTAATAGGCACACTGTTAATCAAAATTTGTTTAACAAATACCCCATCAGGCCATCCCCATGACATCATACGACGCACATCAACATCTTGCCAATCTCCGTCAATGTAACGTGAACAATTTATACTGCGTTCACTAACATGGCACGAAATTAACGTACTACTATAGATAGCATCATCAGATAATACTGATAGCGATTGTGATAGCTGCTCTGCTTTGGATAAAAAGCGCGAAAAATTAGGTGCATTTACATTCAAAACCGTAACTGTCGATAAAATCCCAATAATGAACACTACGATCATCATTTCTATCAGGGTAAATCCATTTTTTGCTTGAACAGTCACAAAGTTGACCTAAAAATATAAATCACAAACAAATCAGGCACGTAACATAAATCACGTGCCAAATATCACAATTATATAACTCTATCGTACTATTGCCAGCTACCAATAACGGTTGCGCCATCTTCTCCAGCAGATGTTGCACCATCAGCGCCGTAACTATAAACATCGACATCAGTATGTTTACCAGGGTTTTGATATTGGTAGTCATTTCCCCACGGATCTTTAGGTAGTTTTTCTAAATAACCACCTGCTGTATAGTTTTTAGGGATTGGTGAAATTGTTGGTTTATGAACCAATGCATCCAAACCCTGTTGTTGCGTTGGATAGTTCAGATTATGTAGCTTGTACATTTTCAAAGCATCATGGATTGCTTTAAGATCCGTTAACGCGGCTGCCTTACGTGCATCATCGGTACTTCCCATCACTCGTGGCACAACCAAGGCGGCC
>RXKA01000169.1:3535-5860 GCA_003962985.1 Pseudomonadota bacterium
TCCTTATAAAAATATTATGTCCTATATGTGTATTCTATCATTAAATTATCTGAATTTGCAAATCATCTTAGTTGTTGTAGGTGTATACTTAGATACCCAATACATCGTTCATTGTAAACAGACCTATTTTCTTATCCAGTAAAAATTTAGCTGCAACAATAGCACCTGCAGCAAAACTCTTGCGGTTCGTTATTTCACTAGTTAAATTTAATTCTTCACCATCAATAAAAAATGATGCCGTATGTTTTCCAACTACATCGCCACCACGCATAACCGCAAAACCAATTTCATTTGCAGGTCTAGTTTCTGTAGCAACTCGTGGACGTGAATAATTCGCCACATCAGATAATAAAACCCCGCGACCTTCTGCAATCGCTTCACCGATTTTCAAAGCTGTACCTGATGGTGCATCTTTTTTATAACGATGGTGTGTTTCAACAATTTCAACATCTGCCTGAGGTAAGTATTTCGCCACTAAACGAGAGATCGCAAATAATACATTTACCGACAAACTCATATTGGGTGATAAAACAACTGCTAGCGTTGCACTTGCATCACGAATATTTTGTAGCTGCTCAGGGGTAAATCCAGTAGTTCCAATCACCAATGGAATATTATATTGTTGACACCATCCAAGTGTCTCAATACATGACTCTGGACTTGAAAAATCGATTACCACGTCGACATCAGGAGAACTAGGAAACTCCACACAAGAAACAGCATAATTGTTATTATTTGTCATACTTTTGGCAAACGCAAGCACATAATTATCAGGTTCATTCATTATAATCTGGATTATTTCCTGCCCCATCCGCCCAGACGCACCATTTATACCAACTTTAATCATGTTTTAATTACCTTTATTGAACAAAAATCTCTCCTGCAGACTCTACAGAAAAGAGCAAATCATTTTTATCAAAGTTAATGTTAATAACATAACTATTAACCAATTTATCATTTTTATATTGTTGATAGGTATATTGCCATTGTTTGGCATTAAACATAAATTGACTAACTGGATTCCCAACTACTCCAGCGACCTGATCTTTTGTCATACCAACTTTAAGGGCATTAAATTGTTGCTGGGTGATATAATTCCCCTGTTGTACTGGATACATATACGGAAATCGCCATTCAGTAAAGTTAATTCCGCTACACCCAGTCAACATAACTACAATGAAAAGTGAGTTTATTATTATTTTTTTCTGCATAAACCATTTATCCGTGTATAAAAAATTTGCCAAGGATGGTATTTTAACCTTAAAATTACAAGTTTAGTTCTACTTTATTATATATAATTTGAAAAGCGACCCTATGATATTAGATTCTTCTGAATTATTACGCAATCGAGGTATTAAAGTTACCCCCCACAAAATTGCAATTTTAAATATCTTTAAATCACATAAACATGTTGATGCATATCAAATTAATAATTCATTGAAAATGGATGGTATTGATATTAGTATCGCAACAATCTATAGAGTGCTTGGTAGCTTTGAAAAAGCAAACATCATTGATAAATTAAACTTTGGTAATGATCAATCGATATATGAATTAAAAAACGTTGAAGATCACCACGATCATCTAATTTGTACCCAATGCGGTTTAGTAATAGAATTTATTAATAGTCAAATTGAATCCTTACAACTTAAAATTGCCGATGAAAATAATTTTAAAGTACAAAGTCATACACTAAATATTTATGGCACCTGTGCTAAATGTATGAATAATTAGTTTATAGTCCTTAATTGAAGAATGTTATAATCCCAAGTTAAATCAAATAAAATTTGCTAACTTACTGTTGAAATAATCAATGAGAAAAATAAATATTAATAGCTTAATAACCACCAGCTGTAATACTGGTACCCTGATAGCACAAATAGGTACCGTTATCGCCTGTAGTAGTTTTGTATGGTGGTGCGTGAATCCTGCACAATCTAACCGATTAACCAATGTTGCTCCATATAAAGTTAATACAAATATAGCTCAAGGTGTTATAAATCAAGCTCCGTTTGGCATTATTGTCAAAAAAACTGAAGTAGTAAACATTCCTACAATACAAGAGCAGGTAAAAGTTATTGGTGTGTATGCTGCTGGAGTTACCAATAGTATTGCATTTTTAACAGTAGAAACTAAAAACATTATCGCCAAAATTGGCGACAAAGTACTAGAAGGTACAATTACGCAAATTTTACCAAGTGGTGTTGTTATTAATGATGGTAAACAAGATGTAACTATAGAGATTTCAGATAGCGCCACTCCATCGGGAGGTGGTGGTAATAGCTCAACAACCCCAAGTTCATCACGAAGAATGGGGATGGAACA
>RXKA01000025.1 GCA_003962985.1 Pseudomonadota bacterium
GACACAGAATCCGGCTTATCGCCCAACTTTTCTTATCTTAATGCGCCAAAGGAGTATTAATGACTACCGCTATTCCAAATTTATTCGAAAAAGAAATATCCTCACAACAAATTTTTGCTGGTAACTTCATTAAGGTTATGCGTGATGAAGTGGAACTACCGAATGGTGCACACTCTAGCCGTGAATACATTAAACACGGTGGTGCAGTCGCGGTTTTTGCGCTTGACGAAAATCAAAATTTGGTTATGGAGCGTCAATATCGTCACCCAGTACGGCAAGTAGCAATTGAAGTACCTGCAGGTAAAATTGATCCTAATGAAGAATTATTAACCTGTGGCAAACGAGAATTACTTGAAGAAACAGGCTATATCGCGCATCAATGGACATATCTTGGGGAAATACTTCCCTGCATTGGTTATTCAACTGAAAAGATCTATTTCTTTCTGGCTGAAAAACTAGAGTATCGCGAGCAATCGCTTGATGAGGGCGAATTTCTTGAAGTATATTTACAACCTTTACAAGAGGTAATTCAAGAGGCTTACACGGGTAAAATCACCGACGGTAAAACTCTTGCTGGATTGATGTTACTGCAAGGATACTTACAACAACATAGCTGATCTTACTGTTTGGAGTTGTCTACACTATGTTAAATTACCTAGTTTTAAGTGGTGGTATAATCTGCGGACAACTCATTACCTTAGGAGTCAGACATTCATTAGTTTTACTACTTACCTGTTTGGCTTTATTGATTATTTCAATTTGGGCTGGTTATCGTCATTCAATAATTAAAATTATTAATCTTATGCTGATTGCTTTAGTTGCAATTGGCTATAGTAATTTACGACTAGAAACACGCAAAAATAATTTAATCCACCAACCGATAACCCAACTAACAGTTAATGGCTACCTTAAATCACCCGTCACAGCTACTGCACTTGGCAACCAAGCAATAATCGCAATAACCGATGGCGAATTAAAATCTCAAAACATACTCTTAAACTACCCAGAAAGCTACACCATCGACGCGGGTGAGAATTATTTATTTACAGTCAACTTGCGTCCGCTGAATACTAGTAATAATCCTGATGCATTTGACTATCAACAATATTTGATTACACAAAATATAATTGCAAATGCTAAATTAGTAGCGCTACCATTTAAATTACAACCCAACTATGGTTTTTACAGTCAAGTGACTAAAGTTCGGGTTTATTTAGTTAATTACCTTAGTCAGGTATTACAACAACAAAAATATGCAGGTTTTTTCATTGCACTCGTAACAGGTTATCAAGGTTTAATCCCAAGTGAGCAATGGGACACCTTCCGCAAAACAGGTATAACCCATATCGTTAGTATTTCAGGGTTACATGTAACTCTCGCCACCAGTATTTTTATTTACCTAATTAATCTATTACTCAATCAACTACCACCACGAAAAACTCCCCGTCAAATCATGGTTGCATGGTCTGCAGTATTTTTTGCCACTTTGTATTCATTTTTGGCTGGATTTAGCATACCCACTCAACGTTCATTATATATGATTATTATTGCTGCGTATTTATTAACTAGTCGTCGTTATATTCCATTAACTTATCAATTAGTTATTAGCTTAGCACTGGTATTACTAATAGATCCATTTGCGATTTATAGTATTGGCTTTTGGTTTTCATATCTTCTAATTGCTGCAATCTTCATTACTATTGCAACCCAACTACCTAATGCGAGTAAACTTGCTACATGGTTAAGACTGCAAATCATTATAACTATCTGTGGAATACCGTTAAGTCTTTACTATTTTAGTAGTGCATCCCTCATTTCTCCGATTGCTAATTTATGGGCAATCCCTGTTATTGGTAATTTATTCACTCCAGCAGTATTAATTGCTAGTGCTAGTCATATCGCTTGGCTAATAATTTTTGTCGGTAAGCTATTAGACTTAGCATTAATTCCGATTGAATATCTTGCCCACATTCCATTATATTGGCAAGTTAAACCTAATTTAGCTAGCGTATTACTCTGTTATTTAGGACTAATTTTATTTACGCTCCCATTACCATGGCGTGGTAAAAATATTGTAGCGTTATTACTAATCCTAAATATTGTTTTTTCTACTCGTGTTAATCATGAGCTAATCGCAACTCGTGCGCAGATTCACGCATTTAGTAACCCAAATGCTGGATTTGCACTAATCACCAGCAAAAATACACATTTATTAGTTCTTAACCATAATACTCCTGATGATATTAGTAAGGCTTTTATTAATAGCGTACTCCCCTATCTAAATGCACAGCGCATTACTAAACTAGATTATGTATTAAGTAATCAAGATGAATCAGAGCTCCAGACTACCATCACGCAACAAGGTATTCATATAATAGCTACAACGATAGAATCATCTAGTTATGTCGATGGAGTAGAAATCTCACTCATGCGTCAAGAAAGTTCCTTTGCGCTACTAGTAAAAACACATGATGAGCTTAATTATCTCGGTAATTGTTTTGCCCCACGCAACAATGAGACTATCAATAATGTGTTTATATTAATGCCACAACGTAAATGTTCATGGATATTGACTGGCACCTATAATAATCTCATCATAAACTATAATTATCAGCAACAACGTGAGATTGATTCATTAACTAATAACTTACACCTTAACAGCAAAAATCTATATTTACTGTTAAATGGCAGTTCAGTTAATATTTTTAGTAAATAATATTTTTGCTAATTAGCTGATATTATTTACCATATATCTGAGCATCAAATATTTGTACTATTTTTTTGTTAAATACTCTTGCATTTTATAATAAAAAGACATATAATAATCTCCTCACCTAAAGCGGAAGTGGCGAAATTGGTAGACGCACTGGATTTAGGTTCCAGCGCCGCGAGGCGTAAGAGTTCGAGTCTCTTCTTCCGCACCATTACTTATCATACCATACACAAAATCATAATAACGCACTTAGTTAATTACTAAATAATAAAATTATTTATTTTATATACCTGCATATTTTATACGTTTATAGGTACTAGATTGGTACAAAAACGTCATAAGTTTTTTTTACTAAACTAGCATAACTAAATAAGCCTATAATATGATAAAATTACTCATTAATCATCAATATTAATAAGTTATATCATACTTATATGCAACAAGAATTAATCTTATCCAAACTAGAATTATTACTACTTCAAGCATGCAATATTTTGTGTGGTAAAATAAAATCTTCTGAATACAAAAATCTATGCTCAAAGAAACTTAGTTATGACGAATAATATTACCTCAACAGTACAAATTGATGAATTATTTCAAAAAGTAACTCAGTATATTGATACTGCTCGGAATAATATTGTTCGTAGTGTTGATTGCGAAATGGTACAAGCCTACTGGCTCATCGGGCGTGATATTATTGAAGAAGAGCAGCAAGGACA
>RXKA01000036.1 GCA_003962985.1 Pseudomonadota bacterium
GCCAATAGTCAAGCATTACCGTTATTTATTACTGGATATTCAGAAGGTGGCGGTTATGCGCTGAAAGCTTCACAAATGGCACAAAATAATGTGGCTAATTTAATTAGTAATAATAATTTACAATTAAAGATTACTTCACCACAGGAAGGTGCATACTCATTAAAAGATCAGATGGATTTTGCTTTTACTAATTTGAGTGATGGTGTATTAAACTGCGCCAATAATGCTGATCCTAGCTTTAAATGTGGTGAGAGTGATGCTATGGAAAGTAATGGTGAAGTTAAAAATCCAGCGGTTTCACAAATGAATAACTGGAATATCGGTTCATCAATGTATGCTGCACAGGCGAAACCACCGCTAACAAGCTATGTATTGACGGCTGCGATGTATTATAGCTTCAATAATATGAATACTGCATACAACTTTGCAATGAATAATCAATTCTGGTCTAATATAAATATGGGTGGCGGTGTTATTGCGACATTATACGATTTATATTCTGGAGTTATGGGGCATCAATATACAGGTGGTGCAATTGGTACGGCAATTATTGCAAATACAATGGGTATCAAGTCTACCATCAATGGCGAATATTATAATCAGCCTGAATCACCTAAATTTAATCTTTATTTTGGTAATTTCTTACTCTCTGAGTCATCATTAAAATATGGTGCTTATGGTGCGAATAATCAAGGTACGATCTTTATTAATCAAGGGGTGAATACGAGTCCTGATTTTGAACAGATTTTAGTACAAGGTTCAACTTATAATTGGCAAACAAAATCACCAATTAACTTCATTCATATGGTTTATGATTCAGCAGTGACTGTATTAAATTCACATCAAGCATATACTTGTATGAAAACGGGTACTAATTTTACTGGTTCGGGTGATTTGGTAGGTACTGGTGGTCAGTGTGCAACAGCCGCAAGCGGTAGCCTGATTGAATCAACAATTATTCCTAATTATCAAATTACGAATAATTTGAAGCAATTGACGCCAGCGTTGCCTGGAGCTCATAATAAGTTCTGGACTTCTGCTAATTCATTGATTCCTGGGGCTAATGAGCTGGGGGTTGGTGTTCCATTTGATCATGGTGATATGTTTGTACTGGGTAATATTATTGCACTGTGTACATTTGAAAACCAAATAGCTGATGGTACCAACTCTGGTATTTGTCCTAAAGAATTTAATCAACCAAATTAATATTTGCAGTTGATTGATCAATATTAACCACAGATTATTTGTCTGTGGTTTTTTATTAATTAACTTCGCCGATATATGTTTATAAATGATAAAATAACGAAGTTTATATAATAGGTAATCTTATGTTAGTTTTATGGGAAATATTGGGCGGAATTTTCTTTTTCGGTTTTGTTGGTTTTTTTAGCCTAATTTTATTTTCAAGTCTGTTTGGCTGTTTTGGATTTATCCTGTTTTGGGCAGCATTAATTGGGCTAGTGATGTTTTTGAATATTAGTCTTAAATGGATATTTATTAGTGTTGTCGTAGTCTACGCATTATTACTGCTCAAGAAATATTTACGCTATCAGGAATTGCCTGATTATGATGGTTACTTGGCAACAAATAATAATGCCTATGTAAATGGTAAAGTTATTTGTAAACATTGTGGCTCTGAGCATTTAGTTCATCAAGGATTGTTTGGTAGAGCGGGACGGTTGCGCTATTATGTTTGTGTTCGTTGTCGCAATTGGTTATATCGTTTTAAGGTAATTTAAATGTCTGCAAATGTACGTCAGTTATTAGTCGATACCGAGACCACAGGTTTTGAACCTAAAGAAGGGCATCGTATTATTGAGTTTGCTGCTTTGGAAATGATTGACCGTAAATTAACTGGTAACTCTCTGCATCTCTATTTTAATCCTGAGCGTGATATACCTGCAGAAGCAACTAAAGTTCACGGTATTACGTTAGAGCAGGTTGAACATGAAGCACCATTTCGCGAACGAGTGAATGAGATTATTGATTATATCTCAGGGGCTGAGTTGATAATCCATAATGCTAAATTCGATTTGAATTTTTTGGATCATCATTTTAATCAATTGGGGTTTAAGCCTACTTTAGAATATGCAGCAAGTTGTATTGATACATTAGCGATGGCGAGGAGTAAATTTCCGGGTGCTAAAAATAATTTGGATGCACTCTGCGATCGCTACAATGTCGATCGCTCAAATCGTGGTTATCACGGCGCATTGATTGACTGTGTGCTATTATCTGGTGTCTATATTGGATTAACTCGTGAGCAAATTAGCTTATTGGGGGATGATAAATCAGGTGGTAAAAACAAGATAGTATATCCACATATCAATAGTGATCAGTATAATTTAATTCCAGTAGAGGTTAGTCAAGAAGAGCAAAAATTGCATCTTGAATATCTTGCGAAGCTTGACAAAATAAGTAAGGGTAATAGCCCTTGGTTTAATCGAAGTAAATAAGTACCAATGAGTAAATATCATGTTGTAATTCCTTGTGCTGGTATTGGTAGCCGTTTTGGTTCGGTAATTCCTAAGCAATATAGTCAATTGGCGGGAAAAACGGTACTTGATTGGACGTTAGAAGCCTTTTTAGGAATATCCGCAATTAGTTCACTTACGGTAATTTATTCTGCAACTGATGATTTAATCAGTGATTATATTCAAAAATTTCCTAGTGTACAATTTTTACCTGTAGGTGGTAATTCGCGTGCAGAGAGTGTTTTTAATGGATTGAAGGCGTTGGATGTATCAAATGAAGATTGGATATTGGTACATGACGCAGCGCGATGTTGTATTGATAGTCGAGATATTCATAGTCTAATAGAAGCGTTAACAGATGGAGATATTGGTGGGATTCTGGCAACACCTGCGACTGATACGATTAAAAAAGTCGATCCAGCCAGTAATCTGGTAGTAGCAACGATTGATCGAAATTTAATTTATCAAGCACAAACACCACAGATGTTTAAATATCGCGATTTAATAAATGCGTTATCACATGTTAAATTGGACTTAATTACTGATGAAGCTAGTGCCATTGAATTGGCTGGTATGGCGGTTAAGATTGTTGCTGCACGTTATCCGAACTTTAAAATTACTTATGCGCCAGATTTGGAGCTAGCCGAATTTATTTTGTCGCGTAGGATAATTAATTAACTATTTTGAGGTGATCAGAATGCTAAAAATTGGTCAAGGATTTGATTTGCACCGTATCGTAGATGGTCGTAAATTAATTCTAGGTGGTATAGAAATTCCTTATGCTAAAGGCTTAGATGGTCATTCTGATGCAGATGTATTGCTTCATGCGATTATTGATGCTTTGATTGGTGCTGCTGCATTAGGTGATATTGGTAAATTATTTCCCGATAATGATGCTAAATTTAAAGATATTGATAGCAAAAAATTACTTAAAGAAGTGTACGCCATCATTACAGATAATGGTTACAAAATTAATAATATTGATTCGACAATCATTATTGAGAAACCAAAATTACGTGATTACATTGATAAGATGCGGAGTGTGATTGCTGAAATATTAGCCTTAGACCTAGATCAGGTGAGTATTAAAGCTAAAACTAGTGAGAAAGTTGGAATAGTTGGACGTGGCGAAGCTGCGATAGCAGAAGCGGTTGTATTGTTAGTTAAATAAAATGGAGAGGTAAAATGGATCAAAATGCATTAAAAAAATTAGTTGGCGAATATGCAATTAAATATGTTGAAGATGACTCAATAGTTGGTGTTGGTACTGGCTCGACAGTTAAATATTTTATTGATGCCCTTGCAACTATCAAAGATCGGATTAAGGGTGCTGTATCTAGCTCGGAAGCATCAACTAACTTAATGAAACAATATGGTATTGAAGTATTTGATCTAAACTCGGTAGGTGAGCTGGATATCTATGTTGATGGTGCAGATGAGATTGATCATCATTTGCATATGACTAAAGGTGGTGGTGCAGCCCTAACGCGTGAGAAAATTATTGCGGCAGTTGCAAAAAAATTTATTTGTATTGCTGATGAGAGTAAATATGTTCCGATCCTAGGTGGCTTTCCATTACCTGTAGAGGTAATTCCTATGGCGCGTAGCTATGTGGCACGCGAAATTGTTAAGTTGGGCGGTACTCCAGTTTGGCGCGAGAATTGCGTAACTGATAATGGAAATTGGATTTTGGATGTACATAATTTAACGATAGTTAATCCATTAGACTTGGAACAAAAGTTAAATAATATTGTTGGTGTGGTAACAAATGGCTTATTTGCAATGCGTAAAGCCAATGAGTTAGTATTAGGGCGTGCAAATGGCACTGTTGATGTAATTACAGCGTAAATTATGGAGAATGAAATGGCAGATAATCTACTTGCAACCGTTGATTTGGGTTCAAATAGCTTTCGTCTTCTAGTGGCGAAAATACATGATGATGGAACTATTTTTCCAATAGATCAGATTAAAGAAACTGTACGTTTGGCAAGTGGATTAAATGCTGCCAATAATTTAACTAAAGAAGCACAAATGTTTGCGCTTGAAGTGTTATCAAGATTTAGTGAGCGCTTAAGCAATTTTAAAAAGTCTCAAGTGCGCGTGGTAGCAACAAGCACATTACGGGTTGCGAATAATGCAAGTGAATTTATTGTGGTAGCAAATAAGGCGCTAGGATTTCCAATTGAGGTTATCTCGGGTAAAGAAGAAGCTCGTTTGGTTTATATCGGCGCTATGCACTCACTCGCGTATACAACTGATAAGCGCTTAGTAATTGATATCGGTGGTGGCTCAACTGAGTTTATTATTGGTAGTGGTTATGAGCCTGAGACGATGGAAAGCGTGACTATGGGATGTGTGTCGTATAGTGGACGCTATTTTAGTGGTGGTACAATTTCTGAAGATAATTTTGATACGGCAATTTTGGCGGCTCGTAGTAAGATTCAAGCAATGGAGCATTTATTTTCTAAACGTGAATGGAAAATTGCCGTTGGTACTTCGGGAACTGCTAAAACTATTTATGATATGTGTGTGGAAAATGGCTTATCTGAAGAGATTACTCTTGATGGTATGCTTCAACTTAAAAAAATGTTGATTAAATGCAAAAATATCAAAAATATTCGTATTGCAGGTATCAAAGATGATCGTAAACCAGTAATTCCAGGTGGTCTGTCAATTATGATTGCCATTTTTGAAGAGTTGGGTATTGATACCATGACGATAGCCGATGGAGCACTCCGCGAAGGCGTTATGTATGATTTGATCGGTCGAAAAACTAATTCTGATTTGCGCGAGACTACTGTAATTGATTTAAAGAAGCGTTATAAACTAGACATTGCACAAGGTAATCGTGTTTCTCGTTTTGCGCTAAAATTGCAAAGCCAAGTAACTGATTCAGAAATGTCTAGCCGTGAACGAGGTAAATTATTGGTTTGGGCAAGTGAACTCTATGAGATTGGATTGTCTATTTCCCATAATGACTATCATAAACATGGTGCCTATATTTTGCAGAATTCAGATTTAGCTGGTTTTTCTAAGCCTGAACAAACCATTATTGCGGAATTAGTGCGTGCCCATCGTGGAAGTGTCGATAAGGTGTATGATAAAATCCGTAAGATGTTTGGTGATAAAGTTAAACCACGAATTGTTTTTGGCGTTATTTCATTTCGTTTAGCAGTATTATTTAATCGTAGTCGTAAAGATATTGATTTTGATAAAATTATTAAAATTGAAAATATTACTAAAACAGGTTATGATTTAGTAGTCGATAATGAATGGCTATTGAGTAACCCATTAACACTATTCTCATTAAATGAGGAGCTGGCACAGTGGGATAAATTTGGTTATAAAATTAATTTAACCAAAAAATAAAGCTAGCAGCTAGTTAGTCTTAACTAGTTTGCGAACAATAATAAAAAATGCCAATTTGTGATTGGCATTTTTTATATGAGAAATTTTTTGACTAGATACTCTGCAGAATCGTAGTATTTATAAATAAAGCTTATGCTTTAGCGATGTAATTTGATTTGCCATTACGCACAAATGGTAGCTTAACAATTGATGCAGGTTCTAGTTTGTCACGGATAGCGACCAAGACATCACCCGTAACATCTTTATTAATTCTCGCCATGGCAATGGACACTTTTAGGCTAGGGGAGAATGTTCCACTAGTAATAACGCCGACATCTATACCATCTTTTTGAATAATTTGCCCATCACGTAAAATACCTTTACCACGTAGGATTAATCCAACCTGAACCTGATTATCAGGAGATATTCGTGCTAATTGATAAGATCTTTTGCCGATGAATTCGCGAGTCTCATCAGTTAGATCTACCACCCAATCCATACCGCATGAGACAGGAGTTACTGATTCATCCATTTCATGACCATATAAATTCATCCCAGCTTCAAGACGTAGAGTATCACGTGCACCTAGTCCGCATGGTGGTACACCGTGGTCCAACAAAGTTAACCATAAAGTATTGGCATCTTCTTTAGGAAACATTATTTCCAAACCATTTTCACCCGTATAACCAGTGCGCGCATAAAAATAACCATTTACATCAACCGCGCTAAACGGTTTTAATTCCGCTAGCTGTTGAGCTACATGTGGGTGTGCCTCTGATACTTTTTGAATCGCTAATGGACCTTGAACCGCAAGCATGGCTAAATCACGTCGGGCAAACAATTCCACTTTAAAATTACTTGCTACTTGCTTAATCCAGCTTAAATCTTTAGACTCTGTTGCCGCATTACTAACGATACGATAACCAAATGGCATTAGATATACAATTAAATCATCAATAACACCAGCTTCTTGATTTAACAACGCTGAGTACAACGCTTTACCATGACCATGTTTATCAAGCTTAGTTACATCATTGCTAATTAAATGGCGCAAAAAACTTTTTGCTTCTACACCATGAACATCGGTAATCACCATATGAGAGACATCAAACATGCCAACACTTGTTCTAACTTGTTCATGTTCTTTGATTTGCGAGCCATAATTAACGGGCAGTGCCCATCCTCCAAAATCAACAATCTTACCACCACTTGCTAAGTGGTTTTGATAAAATGGAGTATAATTCATGTAATAGCCTTAAAAAAATAGATAGTATTTATCTCATAATTATAACTTATAAAGTACAAATTAGCCTAGTATTTTCAGCGACTATTTAATTATTTAAGCAATATTGTTGCTACTAACTTGATATACTTTATTTAAATGTGTTATAATTTGCACCTATTTATTGTAGCTACTGGGGATGACATGGATTCGACGGGGGTAGCGAAGCAATAGAGTGCATACCGTGATTTCAGTAACCACGCAAAACACTGAATTAAATATAAACGCAAACGATTCTGAATTTGCATTAGCAGCTTAAGTCTGCTAACGTTACTTTGATTTGTTTATTGATCAAAATCTAACGTCATACCAAATAAACTTGAGGCGCTGTTTGCTATTAATTGCGCTTGATCACCCAAATAGCTAGTTGCGGTTACAGCCTGTTATATCGGCGGTGACTGGACGAACAAACATAGATGTAACTAAGTATGTAGGACTCGTTGTAGAGGACTTTCGGACGGGGGTTCAATTCCCCCCATCTCCACCATGTAAACCACTGATTTAAAACGATATTTTCAAGGTTTAAAAATTTAAGTTCGATATAGGTTCGATTTATATACCTCTCTATACCTAATGAATGTTAATATTTTCCATTAAAATTATAACCGTTATTTTCATTTTCTGGTATCCATCTACCATAATGTTTAAATAGCATCTCAGTATTTTCATGCCCCATTTGAGTGGCTAACCAAAATATATTTTCACCATTACTTAATAATGTTGATGCATAAGTATGTCGCATTTGATAAGGGTTTCTATATTTAACATTAGTTTTATCTAAAACTCTTTTCCACGCTTCACCAATTTTATTACTGCTACTCCAAGCTTTATTGGTATTTGGATTATGGAATATGAATTCACTATCTTTTGTAAATTCAAGTTGGTTTATTAATGCTTCTTTGGCTTTTGGTAGTATAATAACCTTTCTAATCCCCGCTTTAGTTTTTGTTGTTTTTATTTCATTTTCAACTTTGGCTCTTTTAACGTGAGTAATGCTTTTTTCTAAATCAATATCAGACCATTTTAAAGCAATCAATTCTGAAATTCTTAACCCAGTCCAAAAATTAAACTGAATGAGGTTTTTAATTTGACCTTCTGCATTATCGATAATAATTTGTTTTTCTTCTTCTGTGAATGGCTCTATCTCATAGTCGCTTTTAGAAGCGGTTTTATTAATTTCTTTACTCAGTTGTATTTCTTCTAATGGATTAGTTTTTATCAGTTTATGGCTTACTGCATCAGTTAATACAGCGTTCAATAAGCTTAATCTATTTCTAATTGTTTTGGTGGTTATATCATTGTTGCTTTGTTGTTCTAACCAAAGCCTTATATCGTGGGATGTTAAATCATTAATATAAATATTATTGAAAAACTTTAATAACATATTATTGATTTTTTTATAGCCGACTAATGTTGAAATAGATAAATTACCTTTTTCATACATTTTTTGATAATCTTCAATTTGTTTAGTGAGTAATTCACCTAATGTAATTCTTTTTTTAGTTTCTGAGAATAATTTGGCTTTTGGTGATTTTGGAAAATGTGCAAAATAATCAAACGTTCTTGCATCGATCTCCGCTAATATAATATTTCTTTTATTTACAGCTCTTCTGATATTTTCTTTGGTGGGTGGTAATGAAATGGTCTCTTTACATTCGACATTTCTAAAAATAAATGATATCTGGATTGTTTCACACGTTTTGTGCTTTCTTATTCTTATACCTCTTGGGAGTTTCGTTTTTTCTGTCTGTGTCATAATGTTAACTACTTAATAATTAATTATAAGTAGTTATTTTATCACCATTTTTACTGAAAAACTTTGATTTATTTGGAAAGAAAAATGACCGCCTAATTATATTAGGCAGCCATTTTATCGTTTTGATAAACCATTGCAAGGTAAGCAGGAACATCAATAAGAATTTTATTCATAAATTTTGTTGATACTTTATACATATCACCGCCAGCTCGAATATTTTTTCTAATAGTGTCTGCTTTTAAACCTGTTTCTTTACAAAACTTTTCCAATGTTATCCAATTTATATTTGTGTGCATTTTGATTATTTTCATAATAGTTGCTTAAACCTATTTCTAGGACCAATTACTTAAATAAATAAAAAAGGAAAAAAAATGACAACACAACACCGATATTATACCAAACAATCTAATTCTTGTCATCTAAAATATGAATAAAATAAGCAAATTAATTTAATAATTGCTGCAATTAACAACGAATTTAATTGAATATTTTCAAACTGTTATAAAAAGTTTATTTCTTTTTAGATAACATCTAAAAATTTTTAAATAAAAATTAAGCAAAAATTGTATTTTTCTAATGTGTGCGTTAATATTCTGCCTAGAATTGTAAATTTTTTAAGATGAATGTATTAAGGTCAAAATGCAAGGTATTGGTGAATATAGGATTAAAAAAATCAAAAGAATGGATAAATTTGAAGTCCAAGCTATTGGTGAAAAAATTCTTGATTATGTTGAAAAAAGTAAGTATTCATTAATTTTTAAATCTAAAAAACAAATTTGCGATGAACTTAATTTAAGCCATTATAAACTTAAATTTTATCTTGAAGTATATAAAAAGTATATAAAAGATTATAAAGATATAGACCTACACCTTAGACCAACATTTGGAGAAAAAAATGACTGAGCAAAATTGTAAACCCGGTGAATTAAGCTTAAATGAGCTGTTAGCATTTAGCGCAGAAGAATTAGATGATTTCTCAAAG
Organism: Pseudomonadota bacterium; assembly: GCA_003962985.1. GTDB lineage: Bacteria > Pseudomonadota > Gammaproteobacteria > Burkholderiales > UBA11063 > Aquella. The sequence goes on from RXKA01000036.1 coordinate 9,843, forward strand.
CGGGAAGATTATAAACATGTTTTTGATAAAATAGATTTGGCAATCCAGATTAAAATATTTAAAAAAGAACAACTAGTATTAATTAATATGCTTTCTGACATACTTCCTATGCTCGAAAGTTTGACTATTGAAGAACTGGAAAGTATAAAAGCGCAATTCTGTATATTCCTATCATTAATTAATAAAATTGATGAAATTATAAGAAGAAAACAAAAAGAACTATCGACGAATAAAAATAAATCTAATAATTATATTGGAAGAGAGCAATACAAAGGAAATTCATATGAAATTAAATCTTAAAAAACTAGCAGCTTTAACAAGTTCACTTTTAGTAGTAGCATGTAACAGTGGTGGTGCATCAGGAGGAGATAATGCTCCAACTCCAAATCCAAGCCCTACTTCTACACCAATAAATATTTTGCCATTACAAATTACACAGAATATTGTTCCTACTTTAAATAAAGTCGCAGGACATAAAATTTGGTATATGATTATAAAAAATCCAAATTCAGATTCAGTATTAATGAATCCTTGGCTAGGTTCTGCTAGTGATGTAGCACAATTTAGTTATGATGCAAAAAATGTATCTCCAGTAAATCCAACTAAATTTGCAATGAAATATGATGGAGCGATTGATGGCGTTTCACAGGATTGTTTAAACTATATTACAAATGATATTAATTTTCCTGCTGGTGCAAGTTGTGCTTTTAAATTTGAAGCTCAATGGGATATTAATACAAATACTCAAACAAACTATAAATTCACAATGTCATATGCATTTAAAGCAATTGATGGAAATTACTATATTCTACAACAAGGCTGTGTTGAGCAACCACAATATAAAGAATATTGTTTAAATAATAATCAAAATCTTCAAGTTAATGTTATGCAAGTAACTCAAAAAGCGAATGATCTTGGAGGAGATACTACAAATTCATTTAATTTAGGACAAATGTTTGCAGGAAATATTATTAGTTCAGATGGTAGTATTTTATGGGAGCCATCAATATCAAAAGCAATAACATTTTCTTATTTAATTAATTATAATCCTGTTTCAAATACTTATAATAAAGTATTAAATAATACATATAATCAATTTTTGTCATATCTTGGTTCAGCAATATCTTTAAATGGAAGCAATTACTATGCATTATCATTAAATCAAAATGGTTTAATGCAAAATGTCCAATCTATTGATTCTAATTTAAAGTGGGTTACAGGTTTAGATGGAAATATCTATGGTAGCAATGGTTCTACTGGAAATATTTATTTATTAAATCAAAATGATAATACAATTTCAAGCATTGTTAATGCAAGTGGGGAAACATTAGCAGGAGTGAGCAAAGATGGAAATTTCTTAACAATGGATGCCAATAATGTTTTATATTGTCGTTTAGCATCTAATGGATACTTAAAAAGTACTTTAAATATGAAAGGTTTATTTAATTTAAATTTTCCAATTTTAACAAATAATTACTATTCTACATATTCTAAATCAAATAATTATTATTCTTTAGATGGAGTTTATTCAAATAATTATCTTTTATATAGAATAGATATTGATAATTGCCAAATTGTTATATCAAATTATTTAACATTCAATGGAAATTTAAATAAAAGTTTTGGAATATCAAAATTAGATAATAATGGAAATAATTATATTAATAGAATAAGTGATTATTCAAATGGTTTTGATGGAAATTAAAAATAAAAGAGTAGATAACAGTAGATAAATTTTATAAAAGAAAGTATTTGATATGAAGAGCAATCTGAGAGCATTATTTGTAGCAATTGGGGCACTAAGTTTAGTAGCGTGTAATGGAGGTGGTGGTGCATCAGGCGGAGATACTCCTCCTAATCCAGTTACAAGTCCTACTCCAACACCACCAGTAACTCAACTTCAACCATTAATTTTTAAATCAATTGGAACTCCATTAAATTTAAATAAAGTAGGGAGTAATGCAGTATGGTATATGTTAGTTACTAATCCAAACAATGAGAGTGTTATTACAAATCCTTCAAATAATACCTCTAATCAAATATTTTCAGTTCAAGGAACTCAACTACCAACTACTGTAAAACCAATGCAGTTTGTTGAAGATTATAATGGTGAGATTTCAGGTTATTCTAATACTCCTGATTGTTTATCTTTAGTAAATAAAAATCAAATTATATTTGGCAAAAATCAATCATGTGTTTATAAATTTAGAGCATTTTGGAATGCTAATTTAGATATGTCAAATTTAGTAAATTTTAATGTTTCATATTCTATTGCTGATCAAAATAATACAAATAATGTTTATTATTCAACAGAGACATTTGGATCATACCCACTTTGCTCCAATGAAATAAATAGTAATTGTTACCATAAAATTTCAAATGATGAAAAAAACAGTTTAAGTTATCAAAATTTAGCATTAAAATCATCAGATAATATAATGACACAACTAAATTATCCTATTTTCCAAAAGGGTTATAATATTACGTATTCTGGAAATAAAGTTTTTGCTTGGATAGAGAGTATAGGTAATTACGTTAAGAAATTCCATACTACAAATGTAATTTCTTATGATTTAAATTATAATTCTTCTACAAACACTTTTTCAATTAGTAATTCTAAGGATTATAACACATTTGGAACAAAGACTATTGATAGTCTTAATAATATTTATTATAAATTTGATTTCCCTGCATACCAATGGGTAAGCCAATTCGGAGATAATTTTGGTGCATTAGACTTTATTAATAATGGTATAACTGCAAGTGATAGTGTTAATGGTGTAAATGGAACTAATGGTAGTTCATTCATTATTTTAGCAAATGGACAAATTTTAAAATCAACAAATGGAGACTTTATTTCTAATTATTCGCTTGTTGGAACTACAAATCCAGACTTAAAACTGCAAGGTTTTGATGAAACTAATAATGTGGCAATTTTAAATGATAATCATAGGTCTTATTGTTTTAATTTAACAAGTGGAGTTACAAAAACAGTAAATATTGTTAGCTCAAATAATTTATATGATGCTAAACCTGTAAATAATGCTTTTATAGAGGTTGTAAATTTTAATAATAAAATTTATTATGCTAGTACCACCTTTTATTTTCAATCACAAAATAAAACAAAAGAATATTCAAACGCCCAAAATGGAATTTTTATTTTAAGAAAATTTGATACTGTAAATTGCACTAATTTTAATGATGGAGCATTAACAATGAAAAGTTTTGGGGTTAGTGGTTTAAATGCAACAAATAATATTAAGAATTCATATTTTGGAGTTATTGCTATTAAAAACGGTACAAATAATAATATTTACATTCAACCTTCAAATAATTTTTAATTTAATTTATTGAAAATAAAAAAGCACCAAAAATGGTGCTTTTTATTTTAAGGTCTGTATGAAATACTGTCTCCATTGTCAGTATAATTCTTTAATCCTGTTGGGCTTGTACAAGCAACAGTTTTATCACAACTGTTAGGAACTTGCATCATAATAAATTGTCCATATAATTTAGATCCATTTGTTAAACTAAAAACTTTTAATGGTTCTCCTTTTCTGGTTGCTAAATTTTCTTCACCTGTAATGATTCCACTAAATAAACCACTTTCAACATTTCTATTATTTTGATCAAAAACAGTAAAGCATTCACGACTGAATAATCAATATATTAAACAATAATTCAGTAGTGGCTTTACTATTCAACAAATTATAACTAAGTAAATGTTGAAATTTGTTGATCTCTTCGCAATTCTCTAAATAATGATATTTGTTGGAAGAATTGCTTGAAACGCTACGCTATTTTGACTTGCCGTCAAAATTTTAAAATATAAACCTTTACTTGTTGACAAATCTTTAAATGAGCCATTCTTCACTATGGCATAAAAAGCAACATCATACTTCTATATTTTTTATCATATTTCTTTTCTATTATTATCACATTAACAAATCTAATTATCTCAGATACTTAAATAAATGTCACTTTAATTATTGCTATAAAAATCAACAATTTTTCACTTTTTTTCACCATTTCAAGCAAAAATTTTAAAAATCATTAAAATTAACTTATAAATTATTTTATAAGGAAATTGATTATGACAACACAAAAATTTAACGAACTTGAATTATATTTAATGTTGAGAATGCAAGCTAAACTTGTTGAACAAACAAAACACACTGTTTTAGATAAAATTTTTAAAACAGGGAGGTCTGGTGGTAATAATGTTAGTGTGTTTAGTCTTTTAGGTGTTTTATTAGACTTACAAAATTTGAATGTATTAATTAATTTACCAGATACAAATGAAATAGATAAAGTAGATATATCTGATTTAGTTGCCTTTATTGCTAAAAATTATTCAAAAATGAATTATACCAATAAAAAATTTAAGGCAACAGGAGATAAAAAAACCATATTAAATTGGATAATTTTAAGCACTCAGACTTTTGAAAACAAATTTACTGATTTTATTGACTATTTACAAAATGATTTACATATTAGTTTAATCTTGCCTAGCAATACTATTACAACCAAACAAAAACTAAATGTGGATGATACACTGTTAGCACTTTCAAAAATAGAAAAAAGTTTAAACAAAAGACAAAAGCAACTTGATGAAATAGGCAGATAGTATTGATGGATCAATCTAATCTATTAAGTTTACTATATGCTGAAAATGCTGAAATTTCGGCATATAGAGAGAGGAATTTTGGCTGTTTGCACTTAATACAACCCCATTATAAATGTGCTAATACTTATAATCACATTAAGCAAAAGACCAGAAATTACTTGATGTTTGATATAGATAATATCCAAATAGACAAAGTTAATCTTTTATTTAATAATGATTTCTTTACACCCAATTTTTATGTGTATGAATATAGCAGAAATAAGAAATGCTATACCTTACAAGTATTCGTATTATTAAATCATAATTTTATAGCAGATAAAATCAAAAATATTTACAAAAAAATGTGCCTGTTATTTGGTGCAGATACACAATATCAAATTAAGACAGGTATCCATAAAAATCCAATGTATTATAAGCAAATTGATATTGATGAGTATAATATAAAAATTCCTAACCTAAATCACTGTGGTTATATTCATAACAGAAAATATGATTTAGATACTATTGAAAGCCATTTAGCAGACTTTGGATACTTTGATAACTTGCCAAACATTGATTATATCGACGATTATAATAATTTTTTTGCTGGGTTTGATAATTTGGATAGTCAACCAGAATTAGCCAGTAATACTAATTTTATAACTGTTAAGCCAGTGCATGAGGTAAAGAAGACTAAGAAAACGACTAACAAAGACATAGGTTTTAGAAATATCGAATTATTTGAAAAAACAAGATTAATAGTGTATTCAATGTCGGACCAAAGTATGGAAACAATTTTGCATATAGCACATAAAATTAATGCAGAGTTTAATAAGCCATTAAAAAATACTGAGGTAAATGCTACTGCTAAAAGTATTTATAAGTTCATTACTGAGAAATTCGGTAAAACAAAAGTTGACCCATATTCAGCATTGCAAAGAGCTAAAAGTATCGAAGTCAGAAAAAATGAAGCAATAGAAAAAATGAAATTTGCAATCATTTCTTTGATGAGAGCCAATAAGAATATTACTTTTTCAGCAATAAAAACAAAGACTAAACAGAATATTAATACAATAAAGAATAATTTTGCAGAAGCATATAAACAAGCCAATGATTATGAAGTAGGATATGCAAAAAGACAAGCACAACAAGAAAAACGATCTCAAAAAGAGTTCAAAAAACTATGTAAAACACTACTAAACAAACCAATAAGGACCAGAAAGAAAAGAGTTAACATTAAAAAAGAGGTGCACGCTAAAATTGCAAATAATCCTATTGTAGCAACAAGTATACCAATTGATTTAATGCCAAATTTTGATACTTCGTGTGATTTTATATTTAATAATAGGAGATAAAAATATGTATTCAGAATTTTACTGTGAACAAAAAGAACTATTAGCAGTAGTAGAAAAAAGACTTGATGAAATTAAATCAGTTGAAATAACTAATGAAACTATTGCTAATGATATGATTGAAGAATATCAATATTTAACTAATTATGTCAAAAACATTGCAAAATGTGCAAATGACATCAAGGGTTTATCAAATGAAATATTGACAGATTACAAAAATTTAAAAGATTACTTAGTAACCAAACAAAAACAATTAAAAGGAGATAAAAAATGTTTAGTTTAATTTTAGAAGCAAGGAAGATTATTAATAATATGATTAGTTGCTGTGAAAGTGTGGATACAGATATGCCATTAGCAGAAGCAATTAACTCTTATAGTCATAGTTATGAATATTCAGATTGTGAGCATAGTTTATTGCAAGTGTTAGCAGACAATCCAAGTGTTGCTAATACATTTTTAGCATTGATAAATAAGCATAAATCAGCAATAATAAACTTCAATTTGGTTAATGATGCCATATATAGAACAGTTTTACAAACATATGGGGAGCAAACATTAGCAGAAATCTTACAAAGATAGATTTATAATAAATTTTATCATAACTAACTAATTTATAAATTTAAGGGGTTTTTTATAAAATAGCCTATGATTTTATAAATTAGACCTAATCTCACAAATATTTTATAAATATTTTGTGAGATTTTTCATTTTAATGGACTTGTCCGATAAAATGCGAGCAATACTTAAACAGCGTTTGGGTATTAGTGAGTAAGACCCGTTCCCTCTCTTAACTATCCCTATTACAACAAGGAAATAAAAATGATATTATAAAGGAGATACAATATGTTAAAAAAACGAAAAGCAGGTATATGTCACGCCCGGTGTTAAAGTACACCACTTGACAGCATAAACCCGGCATAAAAGTGCGCCACCTTAAAGTTAGTGTGATATG
>RXKA01000026.1 GCA_003962985.1 Pseudomonadota bacterium
ATTGGGGTGTTTATGGACGTTATAATTCACAGCCATTAATTCAAGAGTATTACTATGCAGCAGATACACCAACAAATCAAGGGTTAAATGATTATAATAATGGTCATACTAATATTACTAAAATAATGCTATATTATGATACAGCTAGCAAGTATAATACTACAGAGATTGCTAGTGAACGTTTGGATTGTGCAGGTGTTGAAAATTATGAGGGTAACTAATATCTGATTTGATGCTGTTGCTAATGTGCTTTAATAGTTTTATCAAAAGCCCCTATAAATATGTTAATCACATTATAGGGGTTTATTATTATAATTAGTATGATAGTGATTGATATTAAATGATTATGTACATCAAATTACATTCAGTTGCTTTGAGTGGGTCATAAATTTTGTATCAATCTTACTTCTAATTCATATTAAATTATATTTTACCAAATTTGATTAGCATAGGCTGATGTTCATAGCACAGTCTTGAATAGGTATGGTTCAGCTTTAGCCATATTCTGCTTTACGAATATCTTTGGTATAGCCAAATAATCTTTTACCCCACAGTTAGTTAACTCAGTCAGAGCGTTTAGCCAGAATTTAGATTCCCCATTTTGTGTGTAATGCTAGACAATAATTCTTACGATAGGTATTGATGGGCAAGCTCATTAATAATAGCACGAATATCTCCCATTTACATTACTCTACAACATCTTCTATAGATTCTGTTTGCGGTGGTGATAAGTAATGCTCTATTTCTCCTGAGGGAGCACTTTCAATAATACGATTTTTTAAGCCATGAATCATTGCTGCTAAATCAGATTGAGTTTTTACAACTGAGGACATTAGCTCAATTACCTCTTCGGGTATTTGAGCCAATAAGTTTAACTTATCTTGAGTAAGGTGAGGTTTTTTGCTATTTCGTACTGTTCTATTAATTCACGTTAGTTAAACTAATTTCAGATTTGAGCACAAAATTTATGATATATTCGATAACTAAATTTTATTATATTTTGCACTAGTTCCTTTTGACTTTTCAACAGGATATTTTTCTCCGTTTTTTTCTATTTTCTTTAGTGCTGATTCAAATAAGTTTATGTCTAATATCTCAGCCAGTAGAAGCAAATAGTTCAAGACATCGGACATTTCTTCGGCAACATGTATTTTATTTATGGTATTTATGTCATCGTCTCTTAACCACTGAAAACATTCTAGAAGTTCCGCTGATTCTATTACCACAGAGGTGGCTAGATTCTTTGCAGAATGAAATTGCTTCCATTCTCTAGCATTTCTAAACGCTATGAGTTTATTCTGAAGTATTTTAAATTCATCCATCACATATTGTTTCTAAAAAAATGTTCAGTTTCTTTATTGACAAAGTATACGTAACATCCTTTAATACCTCTGGTTAAAAGAGTTCGATAAATATTTCTAACATGAGTATCAAATGTATTCTTATTCTTTTTAAGAGTTGGGTCACAGTTATTCGCAATGTCAGTAACTAATGCTCCTGTTGAGTTACAATATTTAATATCATTTCCAATAATCACGCCTATATAATCAAATTCAAAACCTTGTGCAGTATAAATACATCCTATTTGCTTAATTCCTTCTGGTTTATATCCCCATTCATACCACTTAACGTAGCCTTGGGGTACTTTGGGAACATTCATGTGAGTCTCCCATGGCATAGCAAAGTCATTACCTATTTTTACATCCTTAATTGGCTCTCCGTTTTCATCTAATTCTTTACTCCATGGCCAACAGAATCCAGCTATAACTCTAGCAGAATTTGGTCTATTTTTGTCTCTTTGTTTTATCTCTTCATAAAGTTTGTTAGGATTGTCAAAAATCTTAAAATCAAAATCAGCTTTTGCAAGAGATGTTTTTTTGTTGGAGTATCCTAGAATATAATCTAGCCATTCAATATATTCATTTGAACCATTACATCTAAATTGGGTGTTAAGTGTAATTTCTTTTATCTCACATTTATTCCGAATTGCAGCATCTCTAATCATCGATGATGAACCTATTTCCTGAGAGCGAACACTTTGTTTATCATCAATAAAAAATACAGATGTTTTTGCAGCCTTAATTAATTGATCAACCTGAGGTAAATCACTATGATCTTCTTTTTTTGTGTATGTATGATTACTTGTTTTTTCAATGCGATGAGCTTCATCTATAAGTAAAAGATCTAGGCTATTTTCTTTTACTTTGCTGGGTACATAATTGTAAAGATTTGTAAAAAGCTTTTTGGAGTTACCATTTAGCTTATTATTTATACCTTCAATTAACGGTTTTGATTTACACGCGAAGAACGCAGTTTTTTTCTTAGCTAATGCTTGTGATAATACATTAATTCCAATTAATGATTTTCCTGTACCTAGTCCTCCATGAACTATAATTACCGATTTCTTACCAGACCTATTAGATTTAGCAATACTCGACCAAATCATATTTTTTGCCACCAATTGTTCTTCTAATAACGAAAATGAATAAGTTGTATTGATCACATTACTTGCTTCTTCAAGTAGTTTTTTTAGATGGTTGTACTGTACTTGCTACAAACCTTTGGTAAACTTCCAACCCTTTACCACCTGAGAACTTATTTTTAAATAAATCTATTAATTCAGATACATCATCTCTGCAAAATACTGGATACTTAGAAATTAAGTCTTTATAAATGTGAGCAAAGAGCCCACTGTCATTTATTCTTTTGTAGTTGTGGCAATAAGCAATTGATGTTAATTGAATCGGTTTTTCATTGTGAAACTCACTAACAAAGCATTTCAAATAGTTTTCATAATTTTTAATTTGCTCTGATGGGTGTGGCACATCACGTATTGATCCTCCTACGTATGTTTCGACTAGATTAGCTTCATCTGAATTTTGAGAAATAGTAGTTTGCTTGGTTTCTTCTTTACTTGTAACATCTGACCATTGCTTAAGTTCGACGATTAAAATATTTTCATTTTGGTCAATATCTTTACCAAATATCATGCAATCAATACGATGTTGACAATATGGGACTTCATATTCGATTACGATGTGAGCATCTGTAATTTGAGCTAGTTGTAGGATGTCTCTAATCTTTGGCAATGAATTTTCCCATGAGTAGACTTCACTCTGATTTGGCTTATATCCCCATCTCATTTCGAAGCTATTCTCAATTTTTTTGGTTAGTTTAGAAGAAATTACATCATTAATAAACTCTGCAGATGTGGCATTGTACAAAATCAATTCGAGCTCCAAGTAATAATAAATTTGTATAATTATATCAGTTTATACCCCAGTCCTCACTTTTTATGGCTGAATAAGCAATTCAAGTTGAGTAAATCGTTCTTTAACAAGTTGGTAATTAAAAAATAA
>RXKA01000203.1 GCA_003962985.1 Pseudomonadota bacterium
CGGAGAAAGCAAACACAGTAGCTGAAAAGCATGAACAAGTGGTATTTAAAGTTTTACCACAAGCTACAAAACAAGAAATTAAAGCTGCTTTTGAATTAGCATTTAACGCTGAAGTTTTAGCTGTAAGCGTGACAAATGTTAAAGGTAAAGCAAAACGATTTGGTCGTTACGCAGGTCGCCGTGCGAACTGGAAAAAAGCTTATATTAGCTTAAAACCAGGTCAAAGTTTCGATCTTGCTGCAAATCAGAAATAATAGGAGCGAAGACAAATGGCTATCGTAAAATTAAAACCTACAACACCAGGTCAACGTGGTGTAGTAAAAGTTGTGACTCCAGGTCTTCATAAAGGTAAACCTTTTGCAGCACTAGTAGAGAAACAAGTTCGTGGTTCTGGTCGTAATCATCATGGTCGTATTACTGTACGTCACAAAGGTGGTGGTCACAAACAACATTACCGTCTTGTTGATTTTAAACGTAATAAATTAAATGTTCCAGCTAAAGTAGAGCGTATTGAATACGATCCTAACCGTACAGCACATATCGCTTTATTGTGTTATGCTGATGGTGAGCGTGCTTATATTATTGCTCCTAAAGGCTTGGAAGCTGGTCAAACAGTTATCTCTAGTAGCGAAGCGCCAATCAGAGTTGGTAACACTTTGCCATTAAGAAATATTCCTGTTGGTACGACAGTACATTGTGTAGAAATGCAACCAGGTAAAGGTGCTCAATTAGCACGTTCAGCTGGTAGTTCTGTACAATTATTAGGACGTGAAGGTATTTACGCTCAGTTACGTTTACGTTCTGGTGAAATCCGTAAAGTTCATTTAGATTGTAAAGCTACCGTTGGTATCGTGTCTAATGATGAACATAGTTTACGTCAATATGGTAAAGCTGGTGTTAAACGTTGGTTGGGTATTCGTCCAACTGTACGTGGTGTTGCAATGAATCCTATCGATCACCCACATGGTGGTGGTGAAGGACGTACTGCAGCTGGTATGCATCCTGTTTCGCCTTGGGGTCAAAAAACTAAAGGTTATAAGACTCGTAAGAACAAACGTACTGACAATATGATCATCCGTGATCGTCGTCGTAAATAGTAGGTAAGGAATAAAAATGGCTCGTTCATTAAAAAAAGGTCCTTTTATAGACCACCACTTAATTAATAAAGTGTTAACGGCAATTGAAAAAGCTGACAAACGTCCAATCAAAACTTGGTCACGTCGTTCAACTATTTTGCCTGAAATGATTGGTTTAACCATCGCTGTACATAACGGTCGTGCGCATGTTCCAGTATATATTACTGATAATATGGTTGGTCACAAATTGGGTGAGTTTTCATTAACTCGTACCTTCAAAGGCCATGTAGCAGATAAAAAAGCTAAACGCTAAGGAGTAATATAGATGTTAGTAAAAGCTCAAGCTAAAAACATTCGTGTTTCTGCTCAAAAAGCACGTTTAGTTGCTGACTTGGTTCGTGGTATGCCTGTGGCTCGTGCGCTTAACGTTTTGACTTTCAGCCCAAAAAAATCAGCTGGAATCGTTAAGAAAGCATTAGAATCAGCTATTGCAAATGCAGAACATAATCAAGGTGCGGACATTGACGCACTTAAAGTAAAAGAAATCTTCGTTGATAAAGGTCCTAGCTTAAAACGCTTTACTGCGCGTGCTAAAGGTCGTGGTAGCAAGATTGAAAAACAAACTTGCCACATCAACGTAGTGGTTGGTTATTAAGGAGATCAAACATGGGACAAAAGATTGACCCTCGTGGTTTTAGATTGGCAGTAACAAAAGATTGGTCTTCTCGTTGGTTTGCACCTAACCAATCATTTGCTTCTAATTTAGCAGAAGATGTTAAAATTCGTGAACATTTAATGAAAAAATTAGGTCGTCGTGCAGCTATCGCTCGTGTAGTGATTGAGCGTCCGGCTAAAAGCATTAAAGTTACTATGTTTACTGCTCGCCCTGGTGTTATCATCGGTAAAAAAGGCGAAGGCATTGAACAAATTAAAAAAGAATTACAAGGTTTTACAAGTGTTCCTCTACACGTAAATGTAGAAGAAGTTCGTAAACCAGAATTAAATTCTCAAATCGTTGCTGATCAAGTAGCTCAACAGTTGGAAAAACGTGTTGCGTTCCGTCGTGCAATGAAACGCTCTATGCAAGCAGCTATGAAATTAGGCGCTCAAGGTATCAAAATTGAAACTTCTGGTCGTTTAAATGGTATTGAGATCGCGCGTAGTGAGTGGTATCGTGAAGGTCGTGTGCCTCTACATACTTTACGTGCGGATGTTGAATACGCTACTGCAGAGGCTTTGACTACTTATGGTATTATTGGTGTTAAAGTTTGGATCTACAAAGGTGACATCAATACTAACAAAAATAGATTCTTCAAATCAGCTAAAGAAGAAGATAGAAAAGCCAATAGAAAACCTGGTGCGCGTAAACCTGCACCAAGAAAAAGAAAGGTAGAGAAAGATGCTATCGCCTAATCGTTTGAAATACCGTAAAGTACAAAAAGGTCGCAATAAAGGTCTTGCAACTCGTGGTAACAAAGTTAGCTTTGGTGAATTTGGTTTAAAATCAGTAGAACGTGGTCGTATGACTGCTCGTCAAATTGAGGCTGCTCGTCGTGCAATGACTCGTCACATTAAACGTGGTGGTCGTGTATGGATTCGTGTATTCCCTGACAAACCAATTTCTAAAAAACCTGCTGAAGTTCGTATGGGTGGCGGAAAAGGTTCACCTGAGTATTTCGTAGCTGAAATTCAACCAGGTAAAATGTTATATGAGATGGATGGTGTAAGTGAAGAATTAGCACGTCAAGCTTTCAGACTTGCTGCAGCTAAATTACCATTCAAAACAACGTTTGTAGTTAGACAGGTGGGTGCATAATGACTAATGCAGAATTAAGAGCAAAATCAGTAGAAGAGCTAAATGGTGAATTAGAAGCTCTATTGAAATCTCACTTCTCTTTACGTATGCAAGTTGCTATGCAACAGCTTACCAAGACAAGTGAACTTCGTAAGGTGCGCCGTGATATCGCGCGTGTGAGAACTATTTTACGTGAGAAGGCTTAATACTATGACTAAAGTTGTTCGTACATTAATTGGTAAAGTAGTAAGCGATTCTCGTGATAAAACAGTTTCTGTTTTGATTGAGCGCCGCGTTAAACATCCTTTATATGGTAAAATCGTTAAGAAGTTTGCTAAATATCAAGCTCATGACGAAAATAACCAATATAAAGTTGGTGACGTAGTGGTTATCGTTGAAACTAAACCAGTTTCTAAGACTAAATCTTGGGCTGTTCAATCTTTGGTTGAAAAAGCGTAAGTAGCTAGTTTACTAGTAAATAGGCAGC
>RXKA01000196.1 GCA_003962985.1 Pseudomonadota bacterium
ATTATCGTTATTAAAAACTTGATTCGTATTGGTAGCTATATCTGGATAATAAACCTCTGGAAGCGATGCATTACCTCCAAATGTAAAACCTAGTGTAGAAAAAACACTCATGGTAAGACGATTATTTATATTATATTGTAACTCTGGAGTAAAATTAAGAAGATAATTAGAATAATCAACATGAGATAGGCTATTTAAATCATCATTGGAGCCTGGCGCAACCGCTTTATGGAAAGAATAGGTAAGTCCTGAATCTAAACGAAATTTGAGCTTATTATCAATAATATTATACTCACTGATTACCCCAATTGAAGTATTGAATGATGGATTTTCAATAACAAATTGATTAATACTATCATAATTATATGCAACTAGCGTATTAGTATAATTAAACCCCAAATAAGGAATAAAATTATAGTTCGAATCAACGTTAAACGCATAACCACCGCGAAGTGTAAATGAACTACCTGACGCATTATTAAAGGTTTGCTGTAATCCCTGATTATTATTTGAGTTGCTATAAGTGAACAGCCCATCCATTGCTCCATTTAGCCAAATATTATTATCAAAGAGAGCTTCACCGCCAACACCGATTTCAGAAAAACGTGCAGTATTTTCCTCAACACCATAACCATAATTTAGCGTAACATTATTATCATAGCACTGAAATCGATTACTAGAATCACAAGCATAGCTATTTGCAATAGCCGTAAAAAATAGACATGAAAGTAAAAACCTAGGTTTAAACAATTAAACACCTCCCGAATTATTTAGATGAAATTATTTCACACGATATACACTCACAAGAAACTATGTGCTGTGATTAATTGCTTAACACTGATTAGCGATTGATTTTGATAGTATGGTCGTGGATCTAACGTCAATTATTATTTTGTATAAGTACATTGTTAAAGGTTACATTATAACTCAAAAATTAGCTACAATACTGGTTATTAAAAACAAGGAGCTATTATTATGGCATTAACTAATCAAGATTTAATAAACATTGCGGAACAACATGGTAGCCCTGTATATGTCTATGATACAGAAACTATTGCTGCACAATACAACAAACTAACTACAGCATTCAAGGAATGTAATGCTAAATTTTTCTATGCATGTAAAGCATTAAGCAACATAAACATCTTAAAATTCATGCACAAAATTGGAACCAACTTAGATTGTGTGAGTATTAATGAAGTGCAATTAGGTCTCAGAGCGGGCTTTGCTCCCGAACAAATTATCTTTACTCCAAATTGTGTTGATTTTAGTGAAATTGAAGCGGCTAAAGAATTTGGCGTGCACATCAATATTGACAATATTTCAATCTTAGAACAGTTTGGGAATAAATTTGGCGCTAGTTATCCTGTTTGTATTCGTATAAACCCACACATCATGGCGGGTGGAAATATGAAAATTTCTACAGGACATATTGATAGTAAATTTGGAATTAGTATTCATCAATTACGTCATATTCAACGCGTGGTTAAAACTACCGGTCTAAGAGTAAATGGTCTACATATGCATACAGGCAGTGAAATTAAAGATATTGACGTATTTATCCGTAGCCTTGAATTGCTGCTTGACATTGTAGAAGATTTTCCACAAGTTACGTTCTTAGATTTGGGTAGTGGTTTTAAAGTACCTTATCAAGATGGTGACTACACTACTGATTTAACTCAATTAGCAGAAAAAGTCAACCTAGTATTCAAACGCTATGAAGAAGAGCAACAACGTAAATTTGAAATTTGGTTTGAACCTGGTAAATTCTTAGTTAGTGATAGTGGATTTTTGGTAGTCAAAGCTAATGTCATTAAACAAACGACCGCAACAACTTTCATTGGCATTAATAGTGGTTTCAATCACCTAATTCGTCCGATGTTTTATGATGCCTACCATCGCATTAGCAACATTTCCGCACCTGAAGGTGCTGAACGTATTTACACCGTGGTTGGTAATCTATGTGAAACCGATACTTTTGCGTGGGATCGTAAAATCAATGAAGTACATGAGGGTGATTATCTAGTATTTCATAATGCTGGCGCTTATGGTTTTGAAATGAGTAGTAGTTTCAATTCACGCTGCCGTCCTGCTGAAGTGATGGTCTATAATGGTCAAGCACATCTAATCCGTCAACGTGAAGACTTGAGTGATATCTTAGCCAAACAAGTAGAATGTAATCTATTTTAAAGGGTATATTAAATATGAAGAAATTACTAACCATTATCTTTGCTGTAATTTCACTGCAAGCAATGGCTACTCCCGAGGATAGTAACGATTTATTGAATGATAATAGCACGGCAGCTCCATCAAATACCGCCACAGGAACAGGCAAAAGTAGTCAGCCTAAGCTAATTATTGTGAAATCTAGTGCAAATCCTCAGGCAGAAAATCGCCCAGTAGCTAAGCCAAAGCATGTATCTAAATCACAACATAAAGAGGTACACAAAAAACATAAGACAAATAAAAAAGCAGAAGCATCAACTAAGAAGGGTAAAAAAAGCAAGACTCAAAAAGAACACAAGAAAAAAGCTGCTCATAAACAAAAATCAACCACAAAGAGTTGATACGATTAAAAATGGTAGGTAATTTGTTACCTACCATTTGAATTAGTACGCACCATCGCGAAGTAAAACTACTTGAATAGTTTTGATGGTAATCACAATATCATACCATAATGACCAATTTTTAATATACCAACCATCAAGACGCCCACGCTCTTTAAATGAAGTACGACTACGACCACTTATTTGCCATAAACCAGTAATACCTGGGCGAACTTGCGAATAATAAAACATACCATCAGGATATTCATCAACCTCATCGGGTAATAATGGACGCGGGCCAACGAAACTCATAGTAGCCAATAAGACATTAATGATCTGCGGCAATTCATCGAGACTGGTGCGCCGTAAAAACTTACCAATTCGCGTAACCCGTGGGTCATTAATTAACTTATAGTTATTCGCTACATATTCTAAATACAAGGGATCTTGATGATCACGCCACTTGGCTAACATCTTTTCTGCATTTTTATGCATTGTACGGAATTTGATACAATGAAAGAGCTTACCATCCTTACCGATACGTGGCTGTACAAAAAATGGTGTACCACGATCTTCTAAGAAAATTAATAATGAAACCATTGCTATCACAATAATGAAGAATGGCAGAATTAGTAACGCCATGGTATAATCAAATAATAACTTAACGACACGATTAAAACGACTAGACAGGTTATTCTCTAAGCGAAGTAACAACTGCTCGCTACCAAAGAAATGATTGACTTCCATACCATACAGAGGTAGCCCTTCGATTTGTGGCAGAATCATTACCGATAAGAATTTTTGTTGTAGCCGATTAATTAACTTTACATGGTTAGGTAAGCGACGCTCTTCCAAGCAAATTAAAATCTCCGCAGAGTTTGGTTGCTGATATAACTCATCTAATTTAAGCACTGGGATCACACGATCATTAATCTTAATTTCACTATGTGGGTAACAAGAATCGACAAATCCTTTGACACTGTAACCAAGTAAATTTGATTCACTTAGCATTTTATAACCATTTAGCGCATTTTCATTGACACCGACAATAAATAACTCACGTCGCCACACACCGACATTATCCAAAAACAGCTTACAAATACTACGAACAATAGGAACAGCAACAAATAATAATAACCAAAATATGATGAATAAGCGTGAGTTGGTTAGACCTTCCCCATTACGGATATATAGAATAGGTAAATTTACCAAAAGCATAACCAACAATAATTTGGAAATGATGCGGATTTCTTCCCAATTTGGACGACGCTTGAAATAGAGTTGTTTTTGCCAAAATAAAATAACCATAAAAATAATATTAACTATTTTAATAATTGATAAATGAGTTAAGTTAACATGATGAAAATTATCACCACGCAAATAGTTACAGATAAAGGTAGCTAATACATAACTCAGAAATACCGCAAATAAGTCGGCACTAATGAGAGAATATTTTTGTATAACGATTTTTTTCATGAATACGCTTTTTATAGGTTATTTTTAGATAGACGTGAACCATTTAGTAGTTATTATACCAATAAAAAGCATACCATTACCAACCAGAGGGTAAATTAAGTACTAATTATGGCAATTAATTAAATTTATCATGGTATTTGGTTAATACAAACTTAGTAAACTGCTTGTTAAACTCCGTAATTGAAAATTTCTGCGCATTTGCAAGACAATCTGCAGATTTTATATCTTGTTTCTCAAAATTCTGGATAGCCGCAATCAGTGAATCAATTGTTTGTTGCTTAAAAAAAGTTCCCGTGAGATGTTCGCCATCCACAATAACCGAATCTAATACCCCACCCTTACCAAAAGCAATTACGGGTGTACCACACGCCTGCGCCTCAACTGGAATAATACCAAAATCTTCTTCCGCAGCAAAAACAAATCCTTTAGCCCGTTGCAAATGAGAAATCATGACTTCATCAGTTATGTAACCCAAATAGGTAATATTGGATGATTGCGCTGCAATACGCTTAACCTTTTCTTCTTCAGGACCTGTTCCAGCGATAATTAAGCGTTTATTTGGCATTTGAGCAAATGCCTCGGCAATCAAAGATATCTTCTTGTAGGGAACCAAACGTGAAGCAGTAAAATAAAAGTCTTCTTTATTCAATTGCGGGATAAATTTCTCAGTATCTACGGGGGGATTAATTACCACCGCATCACGTCCGTAGATTTTTTTAATTCGCCGTGCAATGAACTGCGAATTAGCAATAAAATAATCAACACCATGGGCGGTACGGTAGTCCCAAATACGAATTTTATGTAAAAGATAACGAATTATCCATGATTTAAGCCCCTTATTAGCACCTGACTCATTCAGATACTGGTGCTGCATATCCCAAGCATAACGAATTGGAGAATGACAATAACAAATATGAAGTTGATCTGGACCAGTCAAAATACCTTTAGCTACAGCATGTGAACTACTAATCACGACATCATAAGCACTTAAATCAAATTGCTCAATCGCTAATGGCATCAGTGGTAAATAATGACGGTGTTTGGTTTTAATAAATGGCATCTTCTGCAAAAATGAAGTAGTCACTGGTTTATTATGCAAAAAACCACGTTCAGCATCTGGAATAAAATCAATCAAACTGTAAATATCTGCAGATGGGAAACAATTGAGGATTTGTTCAAGCACCTTTTCTGCTCCTGCATAGGTATATAACCAATCATGTACAATCGCAATTTTCATTATCTGCTTTCTGAATAACGGTTGAAAGCGTTATTTTAGCAAATTTAGCCCATTGATATGATGCTAGTTGTTTGGCAGATAAATTGATTAGGCTTAAACATAAATCAGGCGATGTGAGCAACATATTCAGCTGCAATTCAAGCTGTTGAGAAGACATTGGATTAAAATATAATGCACTATCACCACACACCTCATGCATTACAGGAATATCTGCTACAATTAGCGGGATAAATTCTGCCATAGCTTCAACGACAGGAATACCAAACCCTTCGTACAACGAAGGAAAAATTAAGCCCTTTGCATGACGATATAAGCTACGTAATTCACCGTCAGCAATATAACCAGTATAAACAATATTGGTCGCTTGGATCTGATTAACTTGTCCTAAATTAGTATAACTACCACCCACAACCACTAATTTTATCTTTGACAGGTTTGTAGATGCAGCAAATAACGATGTTACCAAGTTAATGTTTTTACGAGCTGAATTAGAGCCAATTATTAGGAAATAAGATTCTTCATCCAAACATAAGCGTGAAAGAATTTTATCTTGATACGGGTAATTAAATAAACTTGCACCATTACCCAAAACACTTACTTTAGAATTAGGTACAGATAAATAACGAATAATTTCTGATTTAGAAAACTCAGATACAGTGAACGCATGTATGGCAAAACGACTAGTAAAGCGTGCAATCAGACGATACCATAATTTAAACCACCACTTTTGGCTATCCATATTCGTCATAAAAATTACATCATGTAACGTAATAAACTGCCTAAAGTGAAATAATGGTGCAACGTTACATAAATTAATTAAATATCCCTTACGAGCAAAAAAAGGTAATTCAAGCTGCTCCCATAAATGCCCACTTAGCCTCCCACATGTCTGTAATTTAATATTAACAAATACATGCTCATATTGCCCTTGAATCGGGCGTTTTGGCATTAGCCCGATAATTTGCAAAGAGTGATAATCGTTTAGTAATTTATCTAATTCACAGCACATTTCATAAGCAAACCGTTGAACTCCAGTTATACGTTGCGTTAAAAATCTGCAATTCAAATATATTTTAATCATTTGCTCCATTTAATAATTTAGAAAAAATGAGTTTGACTTGCTGATTAAAATAATTTAAGTCATTATATTTAATTACTTTCTGATAATTTGCTTCAATTAAACTATTTACCTCATTATGTTGAGATAATAGAAATTCGAGTTTCCGACTAAAATTCTCATAGTCATTTAATTTAAACTTCATTTCGTGAGGCAAAAAATCAGCCATACCATTAGCATCTGTAGCAAGAATGGGGAGTTTTATCGCTGCAGCCTCTAACATAACTAATGGAACGCCCTCAACAACGCTAGGAATCAAGAGCAAGTCACATTCCGACATAATTTCTAGAGGATTATCGCTCCATCCTAAAAACCTAACTTTTGAATTAAGTATTGAAGATGAATTAACTCTACTCTGTAATTGAGGCGATAGAGGACCAGTTCCAACAATAAGCAACTCACAAATGAAATTAGGATGCATTTCCAACCAATTCAGTAAAAAAATTTGATTTTTTCTACTATTTACAGCCCCTACCATAATAAAACGGAATGGTTTATGAAAACGATCAAATAATTTATATTTAGGAATTTTGTTACAGTTAATAATATTTTCTAACAAAAATATTTTGTTTTTCGGTAAATTTAATTTATGCTGAAGACCATTAATAAAACTAGGAGAAATAGAAATAAACCCATCAACCATGCGATATAATACTTTAGCAAATTTATCTCTTAACCAAGAAAAAGGAACACCCAAGTCAGAAGGTAAAAAATCACTCGGTATATAACTTATTACTTTAATCCTAGCAAGCTTTCCCGCGATAATAATTTTTGAACTTATCTCAATATCGCCCTGAGATGCCAATATCAAATCAAATTTGTTAATAACTTTTTTGTATAAAAGAATTAAATCTAAAAACTGAAAAAAACTCATAATGCTTTGTATATGACTACTTTTAAACTTTACTGGCATTAATGTTAAATTATTAGGATAGCTAATTAACAATTCATTTAATATATCATGAAATTTCTGGTTAAATAGTGAATATGCAAAAGTAAGTTCATAATCCATAGAAAGCAAACTACGAACAACATTAACTGTCATTATTTCATGACCGCCGAAAATAGGTGAGTCGTTATAAAATAAAATTTTCATATTTATATATCATTTGGAAATTCAATTTCTGGGACAAAAATGAAACCACTTGATAAAGCACACAATAGTTTTATTCGGTGAAATATGGAAATTTCACTTGTTAATATTGCAAAAGTTTTCTTAATAAAAAAACTAAATGCTCGTAATTTATTATTTTGACGTAAAAAAAATAACTCATTACGTAATCCATACTTATATTTAAAAAAATTACTTTCTGTAATTGCATCAAGTGAGGTTGCTTGATTGTGCTTAGTGTGATGAACAACAATACTTTTTAATGCAACATAACTAACATATGACTTATTAATTCGAGATGTATACTCTAAATCATCAGCCCAAATAAAAAATTCTTTATAAGGAAGACCAATGCAATTAACTACTTTGCGAATAATAAATAAAGAAACAAAAGATGAATTTTGCACTCTTATCACAGGGTTTGATTCAGAATATCTATCAATCCCACCATATTCTAATAGTTTTGGACTAGCCATCCTACATGGACTGTCGTCTATCCAACGTACTTGAGAACAAATATAACCAAGACTTACCAATGGAGACAATTTGTTATATGCTACAACTAACTCATGTAATGCATTTAAATCAGGTTTAGAATCATCATCCATTAGCCACAGAAAATCACAATCAGTCTTTTGATAAAAATAACGCATACCTGCATTAAATCCACCTGCTCCACCTGTATTTTGCGGTAAACGATAATAGTGAATCTTAATTTTATTAGCGCTATTAGTTACATACTCAAACTGTGATACACCACCTTTGACAACAGTTTCAAGCGTATATTGCGGAATAAATTGAGCATTGAATAGTGTTGATAATGTTACTTCATCAGAATAATTATCTAAGATAATTATTTCACTGACCGATGTAGATTGATTAACTATTGCAGTTAGACACTCACATAATAATTGAGGTCTATTATAGGTAACGACCAAAGCACATATTTTTTGATTCATAATATTAATACTACTAATCTAATTCTAAGGATTTAATTATATTGGTTAAATCATTACCAATTTCTTGATGCTTTAACCCAAAACTTACCGTTGCCTGCAAATATCCAAGTTTAGATCCACAATCATACCTGTTACCGATAATCTTATGAGCAAAAATTGACTCATAATCTAATAAATCAGAAATAGCATCTGTCAATTGTATTTCACCACCAGCACCCTTATCTGTAGCACTCAATAACTTCATAATTCGTGGTGTTAAGATATATCGTCCAACAACTGCTAAATTAGACGGTGCATCATCGACTAAAGGTTTTTCAACAATCGCATCAATTTTCATAAACTTATGAGCTTTTATGGTTGGTTTTATAATACCATATGAACAAACATCTTCACGCCGAACTTCATTTACACCAAGAACAGATGATGATGTTTGTTCATATATCTTGATCATTTGAGACAATGCATTAGGTGTACAATCCATTAATTCATCAGCAAGAATAACTGCAAACGGCTCATCATTAATTACATGTTCAGCCATTAAAACAGCATGACCAAGACCTAATGCCTCGGCTTGACGAATATAAACACAACGTACATGAGAAGGCAAAATATTTTGAACAATATCCAATAATTTCGCCTTATTCCGCAACTCTAATTCTGTTTCTAACTCATAAGCTTTATCAAAATGGTCTTCAATTGTTCGTTTATTGCGACCAGTAATAAATATTAAGTCAGTAATGCCAGCATCTACAGCTTCTTCAACAGCATATTGAATTAGTGGTTTATCAACAATTGGCAACATCTCTTTTGGTGATGCCTTCGTTGCAGGTAAAAACCTTGTTCCCATTCCAGCAACAGGAAAAATTGCTTTAGTTATTTTCTGCATAAGATGCTCCGACTAAATATTAAACTCTTTTTTAGCTGCATTAATCGCGCTCTCAAATACTTGATGCATATCATAATATTTATACTCCGCCAAACGCCCCCCAAAAATAACCTTACCCTGTTCATCTGCCATAAGTTTATATTTTTGATAAATAGCCTGATTATAAGCGTCATTAATTGGGTAGTATGGCTCTTCACCTCGTTGCCAATCAGATGAATACTCTTTTGATACAACAGTTTTCTCTTGTGTGCCAAATTCAAAATGTTTATGTTCAATAATACGAGTATATGGAACTTCACGTTCGGTATAATTAACTACTGCATTACCCTGATAATTATCGGTATCTATAATTTCATGCTCGAAACGTAACCCACGATATTGTAATTCACCATGACAATAATCAAAGTATTGGTCAATTGGACCTGTATAGACCACTTTGTCAGCTAATGATTCCAACCCTTCTTTATTCGCAAAGAAATCCGTATTAAGACGTACTTCAACACCATCTAATAACTTCTCAATAATTACATTATAACCACCAATCGGAATTCCTTGATATTTATCATTGAAATAATTATTATCATAGGTAAAACGTACAGGTAAGCGTTTAATTATGAAAGCAGGAATCTCAGTTGCATCACGCCCCCATTGCTTTTCGGTATAACCTTTAATCAGCTTATAATAAATATCTTTACCTACCAATTTTAATGCTTGTTCTTCAAGATTTTGAGGTTCGGTAATATTCAAATCTGCTATTTGTCTAGCAATCTCAGCTTTAGCCTCAGCAGGTGTTTTAATTCCCCACATTTTGTTAAACGTATTCATGTTAAATGGTAAATTATATAATTCATCTTTATAAATTGCGACTGGTGAATTTGTATAACGATTAAACTCAGCAAATTGATTCACAAAATCCCATACTTCTTTATTGCTAGTATGAAATATATGGGCACCATATTTATGCACATTGATACCTGCCACGTTTTCACAATAGATATTACCGCCAATGTGATCTCGTTTATCAATTACTAAACATTTCTTGCCTGCAAGTTTCGCGAAATATGCAAAAGTTGCCCCAAATGGACCTGCACCAACTATTAGATAATCATATTTCATTTTTTAATTCTTCCTTAAAATTTTCTTAATTTTTGCTTTTAATTTACGTTTTGACAAATGATAAATTTGCGCAGCTTTAAGGATTTGCTTTTTATATAACTTATTGCTCCAAGGTGATTTATCTAAATAATTAAAGTACTCTTGCCATAAAGGGTTTAAACATCCAGATTGCCACGGTTTAATTCCGCCAGAAAAATGAATAATCGCGGGATTGGCACGTGCAATTTCAATTTCTTCAATAGAATACCTCGTCGAGCCAGTCTCAAAAAATGCAGTTTGCTGTAGATTCCATTTTAATGGTAATAGTGTCTTTTGCCCAGCTAATACTATATTTAAAATATCTTGATCTAGATATTTAATCTTTGAAAACATCTCAGATGTTTTACGAAACAGTTGTTCTGTTATATTTAAGGAACGCATTTTTTCTAGGTTTAATAATAAAACTCCAGCATTAAAATAGAACTCATCAGAAGTTAATCCTAATTCATATTTCCAATCTAATGCAGGATACTTCCATGTATCTTCACAGGCTGCTACTATACTATCAGACAAGTCAAAACACCATAGATCCTCAATTGGTTTAGTCACAACCAAATCACAATCTAGATAAATTGCCCGATTAAGATAAGGTTTTAAAATAGGAATTAAATATCTATAATAAGTATGTTTAGTAAAATGAGCGTCTGGCGAAAGTGGACAATTAGCAAAAACAGTATCATCCATTCTAATAAATTCAATTCTGCCATCTGTGATATTTCTTAACTTAATCTTGTCTTCTTCTTTAATTCCTCCATCCATAATATAAAAATATAATCTAGATGGACAGTGAGAGTTTTTAACAATTGAAGATATTGCAACTCCTAAATGAATACCATAATTAACATCAGCTAAAGAAAAAATTGGAATACTATCTCTTTCTGGGTATTTTTGTTGTGGTTCTATGAATACCCTCTGTAACTCTTTAATTTTAAAACTTCCTGTAGATTTTAAATATGTAACATAAATTCCGAACAACCACTCCGATATGTAACCAAATACTCTAGCTTCTTGCATATCATACTTAGAAATATCTAACTCTGACTCTAAATGAAATAACACATCAAACATAAGCTGAGTATACTCTTCAAATAACTCACGCTTTAAAATAAACATATTATTAAAATATCCTAATTTTGAATTATTATATTTATTTATTGCTTGCTGATACTGTGGATATTTGGTTACTAATATTTCTAACGCACGATCATAATCTTTAATATGCAACTTAGACTCAGCAGAATTATAGTGATCGTGTAAATTTTTAGTCCCAGCATTACTGACATCCCATGGCTTAGAAATAATTACATCATATTGAGGAATAAAATGATTAAGGAAATCAGTATTTAATCCATATTTCAAATATATATTATCTATATTATCCTCTACTACCAAGCCCCATTTGTTTTCAGTTAAATTTTTTTCAGTAAAATCAAATAATCTACGGTAATGTAAAAACCCAATATAATCATCATTACAATTTTTCCATGCCCAATATTGCGCAGTTAATTCACAAAAATTCGGATTTTTTTCAGAAATGTTATCGCCAGTTGAATCAGATACCATATCTAATTTATTGTTAGATAGAGCACTGCCAACATGAATGGGTGTAAGAATCTCGTTCTTAAATATATGATAATTTTTGTGATACGAAATAAATATTTGAATTTTTTTAGAAACTTGCATTTTATACCTTCAATAAACTATCTATAGAAATTAAAGTTTGTTCTACTACGGCTCTAGACAACTTTAATAAAATTTATGTATTAAATAAATAATTACGAATAATTTCCAAATAATTTTCGCTAAAATTTTCATAATTATGCATCTTTAACATGCATTCTTTTATTTTCATAATTTCTTCATTATAATAATTTGTATCTTTGTAAAAAAGATTAATTTTCTCAATGTAGTTATGGTAATTCAATACATCAGAAACAAATAGAGGATACTCATTACCAAAGACTTCTGAAATACCACCAACATTAGATGCAACTACTGGTAGGCAATTATTAATCATATCTAATAAAATCGTAGGAATTCCATCAAATAAAGCAGTATAAAGATATATGTCAAATTTTTCTAAATTTAATTCATCGAGACTACTATAAGAACCCAAAAATTTAACATTTTTTAATTGTTGTATTTCCTGTAATTGATTAATTAACGTGTGATCATCTGGAGAGGATCCATAGATATAAAAATTTTTCTCAGGCATTTTTCTAACTATCTCAGCAAATACTCCAAATAATTTTTGATTACAAATTCGTGATGCCCATAAAATATTATTAGTCACAGCTCTATTAATTCTTGGTAAATACTTATTTGATACAGTAACAGGACTAAATAATTTTTTGTATTTAAAATCAACATTATTATTAATTTTTTTATATTCAGTATACCAAAATTGATTATCCCCTATTATGCATTTAGCATTATTATAAACTTCCTTATACCAAATAGGAAATCCAATATATTCACTTGTATTACCTAAATCAATATCTAACCCAAAAAACGTTACTATATATCTAATATCATACTCATTTAGAATTTGTGAATAATATTTTATAACCTTCAACATTGGTTCAGAATTAATAATATGAAAAGATCTTACATTACTATTTATTATCGCTTTCAAAATTACGTGTAACAAATTATCTTCTGTTATGGTCGCCCATTTATTATTTTCACTCCCAATATTTAGATACGAACACTCTAATTTTGAAATTCTTTCCCCTGGTTTTATTGTAGTAACCACTTTGACATTTATATTAGCTAAAGTTAGTGTTTTTACGTATTCCAATACAAGTCTATCTGCGCCGCCTAGTGTAATCCAAGGAATAAACAACACAATATCTGCATCCATTAAAAAGTCCCTCAGCTCAAAATAGCATAACGACTCATTAAAGACAACTTTTGTATTTAATAAATAAGATCCATCTACGAAACGATTAATTGATAATTTTTTTTCCCCATTTTTAATCAGGAAGTCTGCATATTTCAAATAACTGGAGCTTAGTCCCTCTAACTCTTTCGGATAATAATCAAAGCTTTTTTTAATTTTTTGAATCAAGGTTATAGTTTTATCATCTTCATTCTCAGAATAACTAGTTTCTTGTTCATTAATCCTGCTATTAATTTTGTACAAGTCAGAATTGCGGACAATACATTTTTCTTGAATATGCTGAGTTAATACAGAGTTTGTTGCCTTTTTTCTGTAAAAAACATTATAACCTTCAGCAATTCTAAACGACATACCTTTTGACAATAATCTATTGTTTAAATCCCAATCTTCAAAGCCATACGGTTTATTATTTACCCGAACTGGATTAGCTAATAGAATTTCACGTAAACAACATATTCTCGCAACATAAGAATGATGAAACAACATGTTCTGCTTCAAAATATCATTACTATTACAAAATTTTTGGACATAAATTTCTGGAAATTCAATATACCGATTTGGAAATACTGCTATATGTTGATTATAATCATCATTAAATTTTATTTTATCAATAGTCTGATAGAACTCATTTATACATTTTCCTATTACAAATATTGACTCTAGAGAAAATAAATCATCTCCATCAATAAGTAATACAAAATCACCTGAAGCTAATTTTATACCATGATTTCTAGATGACGAAGGTTCGCCATAATTAACAAATTCGATGACATTAATAAAATCTAAAAAATTTTCAGTGATTAACCTAGTTTCATCATCTGGTCGGTCTAAAACAACAATAAACTGGATATCTTTCCATTGCTTTTTTCTTCTTGCATAACCAATTGCTGCTTTTATATTTTTTATTGATTTTTTTGCATAAATACCTTCTTTATGCAAAGTCATAATAATTGACAAAGAAAACTTCATACTAGCATCCTTTTCTTTTGCTAGAATTAATAAACGCAGCTAATGTCATCATTGGCTGCTCAATATAAATAAAACTAAAATAACTGATCACTGATGCACAGATGAAAGAAGTCGCCAGTAATAATAAAATATTCCAACTATTTAAAAATTTAAAAGCGATATACAGCATTGGTCCATGCAAAAGATAAAACGAATAAGAAATACGTCCATAAAAATATATAATCTTATTTTTCATAACATTAATAAGCCAAGAGTTATGTTCACATGCAATTATTAATAATACAGCACCCATTGAAGAATAAATATCAATACAGTAAATATTATTTATCTGAAAACCCAATAAACAAATCAAGCTATTATTAAAAAACAAGAACACTCCAAATATAATAAATATATAACTTGATAAAAATTTTAAATTTCTAATATTACTTGCAACATACATACCAATAACAAAGTACACAGAATAATATACAACGGAATAAATAGCAATTTTATAGTATATAAAAACTAAAAAGCCAAAAAACACATAGCAAAATGCTAAAATACTTCTCAATAAATTACCAGCTACAACTCTATAAAAAAACAAATATAAGAATGGGAAAAACGCTGAAATTATCATCTCGTATGTTAACGACCATGTAACAGAATCAATAGGATGACCTATTTGTGGCCTGTCTATCATCTTTATACTAGAAAATAAATTTCCAATATCCGTTACTAACAAAAACCAGTTACACACATAGTGAAAGTTGACAACACTCAAGCCTGTAACAAATATCGTTGTGAAAATTATTGCAAAATAATAAGCGGGATATAACCTAAAAATTCTTTTTATAATAAATCTTGGATATAAAAACGTTTGGATAGATTTCCCTAAAGACAACGATAAGACATACCCACTTAATACAAAAAATAGTATTACGGCCTGATGAGAAGGAAAATATCTCTCAAGACCTAAGTGTTGTAAATAATGACCACCACAAACTAGTAGAGCCGCAATTCCACGCAAAGAATCCAAGGATAGTACATGCGAGTTTTTTTTATTGATAGCACTAATAGCAACAACCTCCATAATTAAACAAAATTATTCTTCAGCATAAATTATTTTTGACAATGACTTTTCATAATAATAATTATCATCAAAATCTATCCCTATTTTTTTCAACAACGGTTTAACAACAGAAATATCAATCTTATCAAATGGAAAGCCTTTAGGCACAATGTGAAGTCGAGCTCGTTTATTTAGAACTTTTTCTACGATATTAATAAAGTCAACTATAGCAATATTGTCAGAATTGGCAACATTAATTATTTCATTACAATGTAACTTATTCACTAATAAATAATCCACTATTTTATAAACATCATCTACAGCAATTAAATTACGTGTAGCTCGCTCCCATACTTCAAACTCTTTATCATAAACAATATTATTGATAATAAAATTCACCAGTGTTGGATTATTTGCACGACCAATCACCTGTGAAATCCTAAAAACATTATAAGAATCACAGTTCTCTACTACATACTGTTCCATTTTTAATTTATGCAAGACATATGGCGAATGTTTTGCCATAGGGTCATACATACTACTCGTACCAAAATACACAAAATGCTTTTTGGTATTTAACTCAATAGTTTTTCTTAACAAGTTAAATTCTCGTTCAAATTCGCTACCTCTATTTTCTTTTGAATTTGAAACACCGCTTGCAAAAATTAACACATTTTTATTATGTTGATATTCAGCAAATTTCTTTGCCATCATTCCATTGCCAACTATCATTTTTACCTACTTTAAAGTATAAGTTTACTCATCAAAAAACATAGTTTTTTATAACCTTAGATATTTACTACTATTTTTTAATAAATAATTTAGTAAACAGTCTAAACCACCATTTAGATTTAATTTTACTCAACTCTTGATGAATTTCATTCAAGGATTTATTTTTTTCCGATAAAAGCTTTTCATAGTTATCTAATTGATAAGAGCATCCTTTTTGATAACTCTCTACTTGTCCCTCCAGCCATTTTATTCCATCTTCTTTTTGAGATAGTGCCAACTTATAACTCTCCACT
>RXKA01000108.1:0-135 GCA_003962985.1 Pseudomonadota bacterium
CTGGAGATAATGACGGAACCAGCGCATTTTCAATGTAATCACCGACATTACCCCAGCTCTGATAGTCAAATCGTGGTCCGCTAAATAGATAAGATACTGATGTTGGGCGGTCTGCAAAAAGAATTACTCTTCTTC
>RXKA01000108.1:208-14762 GCA_003962985.1 Pseudomonadota bacterium
CTTATCAACAACTTCAAAAATTGGGTATGCTGGCGACATCACCGCTTTTGTTCCCGTAAACATTGCAATAGGAATTTTTCCATCTCTACTTACCTGCATCAAGCTACAAGCAAACTGATTTTGCTTGATGATTTTGTAATTAGATAGATCTGTACCAATAATATTGGCAACTGAAGGTATAAACTGTTTTGAGATACTCAATCCAACCAACGGCAGATCTTCCAAAGAAGTATTTCGCTCATCAACAAGCTGAATGTAATCGCCTAATCGTTTATAGTTTGCCCTACTCATTATCATCATCTCCACTCAGTTGATTTCTAAGAGTTAATTTTGCCACAGCTTGTGGCACAATTACATATATTGATTTTATTTGCATTTATTTATACCAAAAGATCAATTAATGCCTGCTTATCTGGCAATATGGTTTGAAATTTACTCGCAAAAATACTATCATTATCTTCGGGTAATGTTATTTCAACTAGCGCATTACTCTTGTCTTTACATATCACTATACCAATGGTTTTATTTTCATCTGGCAAACGAACAAATCGGTCATAATAGTTGACGTACATTTGAATCTGCCCTAAGTCCTGATGAGTCAACTCACCAATTTTCAAATCAATTACCACAAAACAACGCAATAATCGGTTAAAAAACACCAAATCAACTTTAAAATGTTTTTCATCAAATGTAATTCGTACTTGCCGTCCCACAAACGTAAAACCTTTGCCAAGTTCCAACAAAAAATGCTCCAATTTATCAATCAAAGCTTGTTCTAAATCACTTTCAGAATATTGATGCCTATCTGGTAAATTTAGAAATTCTAAAATTAGTGGATCTTTAATTAAATCTATTGGTTTTGATATAACATGTCCACGCTCTGCCAGTTGTTTAATTCCAGCTTTATCCCTGCTTAAAGCTAAGCGTTCATATAATGCACTATCGCACTGGCGCTGTAACTCTTTAAGGCTCCAATTATTAGTTGATGCTTCAATTTCATAAAAACGACGTTCTTCAGAATTTTCTATTCTCATCAACTTTAAGTAGTGTGACCAAGATAATTCAAATTTACGAGAATCTGTCTCGTAAATTGAGTATGTAAGATAGAATTGCCGCATATTTTGCAGATTATCTACAGAAAACCCACGTCCAAAATTAGCAGTTAAATCCTTAGATAAGCCCAATAATACTTGTTTACCATATTCAGCACGCTCTTTACCGCATTGCTCATCTTCTACAATAATTCTACCAATTTCGTAATAGGTGTAAACCATAGTATGATTAATATTGCGTACTACACTTTGTCGTGCTTTTTGCAACAAATCTGCAACTCTAGAATATAAATTAGGACTTTTCTCAGCATTCATTCTTCTATACCTTGATTTTCTTGTACAGCACGTTTAATTTTAGCTATATAGCTCAACTTATTATTTAATCGCATAACCCAACTCTTTAAATACATTTAGCAAGTCGGCTTTGGATTGTTCTTCTGCTTTTAATAGCTCAGCAAACTCATTTTGTAAGGTATGCATTTTTTCATCAAAATTAATATTTTCATCGCGATTGACAAACTCAATGTACTTGCTTGGTACGAGTGAAAAGTCTTTTTTGGCAACTTCATCAAATGAAGCTGAATAACAGAATTCTGGGATATTCTCAATTTGCTTGGTTTGCCACTGATGATATGTACTAGCAACTTTTACGATATCAGCATCAGAAAACTGGGTATATTTCTTTTCAAATGGTTCGCCCATCTGGCGCAGATCCATAAACAAAATCTCTTGTTCACGGTTGCGATAATTGCGCATTGCATCACCAACTTTTTTCTGCTGTGATTTCTTATTCTTATTAACTATCCATAGAGTAACGCTAATATCAGTGGTATAAAACAAATTACGTGGCAACACTAAAATAGCTTCAACTAAATTATTTTCAATTAATTTACGGCGAATTTTATATTCTTCACCACCACCACTTAAAGCACCATTAGCCAAAATAAAACCTGCCACGCCATTTTCACTAAGCTTACTTACCATATTCAAAATCCAGCCGTAATTGGCATTACTTTTGGGTGGTATACCATAACCACGCCAACGTGAATCATCAAGTAACTCTTTTTCACCACGCCAGTCTTTCTGGTTAAATGGTGGATTTGCCATGATAAAGTCGGCTTTAAGGTCTTTATGCTGGTCATCCAAAAAAGTGTTGGCAGCTTTTTCACCCAAATTGCCACTAATTCCGCGAATAGCAAGGTTCATCTTAGCTAACTTATATGTTGTATTGGTATATTCCTGTCCATAAATACTAACTTCTTTTTTATTCCCATGATGCGCCTCAATAAACTTGATAGATTGTACAAACATACCACCAGAGCCACAAGCAGGATCATAAATGATACCCTTATAAGGTTCAATCATTTCTGCAATCAAGTTTACTATACTTTTAGGCGTGTAAAACTCACCTTTACCCTTGCCTTCTGCTAAAGCAAACTTGCTAAGGAAGTATTCATATACTTTACCAACAACATCCTGTTTTGGGTCTTTAGTAGTATCAATCTCGTTAATCGTATCAAGTAATGAAGCTAGTTTAGTGATATCTAAACCTAAGCGTGAGAAGTAGTTATCTGGCAAAGCACCTTTTAGAGCTTTATTATTTTTTTCAATAGTATGTAGTGCAGTATCAATAAGTAATGCGATATTGTTTTGCTTTGAGTTTTTTATAAGATAATTCCAGCGGCTAGTTTCTTCCAGAAAAAATACATTATTCATATTATAAAAATCTGGCATTTCAATATATTTTTCTTTGCCCTCTGCAATCAATTTTTCGCGATGTTCTTCAAATTTATCACTGGCAAATTTAAGAAAAATCAAGCTTAATACAACATGCTTGTATTCGGATGGTTCTACGCTTCCACGTAGCTTATTTGCTGCATCCCAGAGGGTTACTTCAATTGATTTTTCTTTTAGTTCTTTTTTTTGCTTTGCCATATGAATGATCTCTTACTTTATACTATAAATTATAGTAATATTTTACCATAATCACATACATTACACTTAAAATGATAAGCTTATTTTTTGAAGAGTATAACCGATACCTCTTGCTGCTGGCATGTCTGATTTTGCCTGCAAAACAGGGTTTCAGCGGTAGTTATATAAATTTAGGAATATTTAATATGGTACTGTCCTGCATTTGAGCATCTATCATAATAGTAAATATTCTATCAAAATAATCTAGCATTACTAGACTTTATAATCATATTATTCACTCAATAAATCATTGGAACTAAAACCCGCTTAATCTTAGTCAATACATCGATTATGATATAATAGGTTCAAATCAATCTCAACAGGAGCACCCATGAAACTGCGTATTTACCTATGCTTATTGGCTATATCGTTATCTAATTATTCTTTTAGTGCTGGAACAGTCACCAATAACCAAAGCGAATCACAAACAATTTCCCAATTGGTACCAATAGAAGCCATTCAAGAACAAAATAAAATTTCTAATCAATATGATCAAAAACAAGCGGAGATAGAGGCAGAGGAAGAAGAATATTTTGATGAATTAGATGGTTTTGATGGCGGTTTTTATCCATATGGAATGTATGGCGTGCCATATATGGATGCGCCAGTGGCGGTTGTACCAATTAATATTACAACCAGTCAAAGTGCGCCTAGCAAACCGAAAATGATTGATTATTATGAGAGTCAATTACCTAATGGTGATATTTTATTCAAACAATAATCATTCTTAGAAATAGATTTATGGTTTCTAATACTTAACAATCTAATCATCTAACAGACTGATAATAAGTATGTGAGATATTTTGTGTGGTTATGAGCCATGCTACCATGGTAGAATATAGGATTATTGTTTTTCATAGAAAGAGTAAATGACGATGGAACAAATGTCTATTATGTCTTTAATTACTGATGCATCATTACCAGTACAATTAATTATGCTATTATTAGCAATATTTTCGATTGTATCATGGGGTATTATTATTAGTAAATATTTATCGTTAGCCAAAGCCAAAAGAGAAACAAATAAATTTAATGCACAATACCATAGTACAAGTAATATAACTAATTTATACAGTGCCGTGAGTGGTGTTGAACGTTCAACGACAGCTCAAATGTTTTATGCGGGTCTTAGTGAATATAACCGATTAAGCAAAACAGGTATTCGCAATAAAGCTGATATTACTACCAATATCGAACGTTCATTGACTGCAACTATTGAAGAAGAATTAAGTGGTTATGAATCACGCCTATCAACCTTAGCAACCTTTGGTTCAGTTAGCCCTTACATTGGTTTATTGGGTACTGTTTGGGGTATTATGCATGCCTTTATCGGGCTTGGTAACGGCGGGCAAGCTACCTTAGCATCTGTAGCACCTGGTATTGCTGAGGCTTTAATTGCAACCGCGATTGGTTTATTTGTAGCTATCCCTGCATATATGGGCTATAACAAGTTTACCGCTGACATTTCAACACTTGAGAAAAAAATGAATAAATTTGGTGATGAATTCTTAAATTCAATTAGCCGTCATCTAGCATCATCAAATAGTTCGCAGGATATGTAATATGTTTTCTCAAAATGAAGTTGATAAATTTAATGAATTAGCGCACGAATGGTGGGACGTTGATGGGCAATTTAAAACCTTGCATCATATAAATCCAGTTCGGGTTGAGTTTATTCAAAAACACGCTAAATTACACGCTAAAAATCTCATTGATGTTGGTTGTGGTGGTGGAATACTTGCTGAGAGTTTAGCAAAAGCAGGCGCAAAAGTTACGGCTATTGATTTGGCTCCACAATCGATCGAAATCGCGAAGTTACATCTTTACGAGAGCAATTTGGATATCAATTATGAATGCATAGAGATCAGTGAAAAATCTGCTTCAATGGCTGAATCATTTGACATCGTTACATGCATGGAAATGCTGGAACATGTACCAGATCCAAACTATATTATTCATGAATGCGCTAAATTATTAAAGCCTGGTGGAATTGCATTCTTTTCAACCTTAAACCGCAATTTTCAGAGCTATGCCTTAGGTGTTATTGCCGCAGAGTATTTACTGAAGATTGTTCCTAAAGGCACGCATGATTATAAAAAATTTATTACCCCTGCAGAATTACGTTCTATTTTGGTGAAAAATGGTTTTGAAATCATCGCCATTAATGGCATGGATTACAATCCGTTAACCGAGCAAGCATCAGTAACTTCAAATGTAAACATTAATTATATGGTGGCATGTATAAAACAATGTTAAGTATTAATAAATCTGTTATAACACCCTACACTTGTGAGCAAATGTATGCCTTGGTAAGTGATATTGAAAATTATCCGCAATATTTACCGTGGTGTCCCAGTTCTAAAGTCATTAATCAATGTGGTAATAAAGTTACTGGGCGCGTAGATATTTCCTATCTCAAGGTAAAAGCACATTTTACGACCCTGAATACCAATTATCCTAATGAACGTATTGATGTTGATTTAGTCGATGGACCATTTAAGCACCTAAAAGGTTATTGGCACTTCGTTGCATTGGGTGATCGTGGATGTAAGATTGAATTTAAACTTGATTATAAATTTAGCAATTTCGTCATTGAAAAAATTATTGGTGCTGTTTTCGAATTAGTTATCAAAAACATCGTTGATGCATTTGTAAAAAAAGCCCACCAAATTTATAGAGCTGAAAATCATGTTAAAAATTGAAGTTACATTTGCTACCCCACAGTTACAAAAAACAATTGCCATTGAGGTAGATGAGAATACTACAATCATTGATGCGATTGCACAATCAGGAATACAACAATTCTTTCCTGAGTACGAATTGTTAAATTTAGCCGTCGGTGTTTTTGGCAAACGAATCTATGACCCTCAAAGCTATCAAATTAAAGCAGGTGATCGAATAGAAATATATCGTCCACTGGTACAAACCCCCAATCAAAAAAGGTTAGAACGTGCTAAGACACGCTAAGATTTATGTAGTACTTAGCTTAGTTCTTCACAGCGGATTAAGCTTTGCCCTCGACATAACCATCCCACCATCATTACAAGACAAAGTTACAGTTAGTGTTTATAATGATTCTACACGGCAAACAGTGTATAGTTATCAACCTAATAAACCAATGTTAATCGCATCCAATATGAAACTAGTTACTAGCTATGTTGCGCTTAAAAACTTAGGTGCTAACTTTCAATGGAAAACGACACTTGGTTATAGTGGTGAAATCCGCGATCATGTCTTGAATGGGAATCTTTATTTAATTGGTGGTGGTGATCCGACACTGACTAGTGCTAACATTAGTAAAATGCTAGAGAGTATAAGTAGCCTAGGTATTTACAAAATCAATGGTAAATTAATCTACAATGGTAGTATTTTCAATCAGAATGTAACTAGTAGTGAATTATATCCCGAACCATTTGCTGCTTATTCAGTTGATCCTGCGGGATTAATGATTGATGGTAATTTATCAAATATTAAAATTAAAATTAATAATGGCAAAATTAAATTATCATCTAATATTAGTAATAAATATAAATTGATCAATCAACTGAAACTGGCACCACAAAAATATAGCTGTGCTGACCCTAGTTCATTCATCACAATTCAGCCGCAAAAAAATGCGACTCTAAGTTTGGTTGGCACAATACCAAGTAGTTGTAATAATAAAAATTTACCCATATATGCCTTGAATAACCATGACTACAACATAACAACGCTACATTCATTATTACAGAAGAAGAATTTACTACCAACTAAAGGCATTGTTGAAGAATCAACTCCGCTTAATTATAAGCTAATTAGCCAGACTAATTCAGAACCTTTAGGTAAAATCTTGGTAGAGATGAATCAGCAAAGTAATAATTTATATGCTAAAACGTTACTATTGAGTTTAGGTGCTTACAAATCAACAAACCAACAAACATACACCGAGGCGCGCCAATTATACTTACAAAGCTTACCACAAAGTCAAGCGTTTAATATAATAGAAAACGGTGCTGGACTCTCACGTAATGAGCAAATGACAGCTAGTCAAATAATTAATATTTTGAATGAGCTGTACCTATCACCAGAAAGCCAAATCATCATTAGTAGTTTGCCATCGCCAATGCAGTCAGGTACACTGCAAAATGAGTTCACTAACTTCAAGAACCGCTTATATGCAAAAACTGGTTCACTATCTGATACCAAAGCCTATTCGGGATACTTCTTCAGTAAAAATGGCAATACTTATAGTATCTCATTTATTGCTAATAATATCGGTGGCAAAAATCATGACCAGTTACTACAAGATTTCAAGACCTTGGTTGCAAATATTTTAACTAGCCTTGACAACGCCAAAAAATAATTTAATTTGCTGTGCCAACTCGAATGGATAATGATGTAAGAAAAAATGCCCACCATCGGAGTAGCTAATTAATTTAGAGTTTGGTAATAAGCTGTGCAATAAATAACTAGCTTCGGGACGTGTAACCAAATCATTTTTAGCAACAGTAATTAGTGACCGAGTGGTAATTAATTTAATTTGCTCCTCATCACTACGCCAAGTATTCACACAATGATTCTGTAACTGCTGTGCCTCAGCATTGAATGGATGAACATAATGCTTAATTGGTAAGATGGTGCGCGCCAGATACTTACGAAATTCGATGCTTGGTAGCTCAGAAAAAAATAACTCAGTTAATTTTTCGCGATTTTCTCGTGATGGTTGTTCGCGCAGATTTGTCACTAATTGATGTAAATTACCATAAGTGTAACTATAGTCAGGTTGGCTCACTATAAAACATAATCCGCTAATTAATTCAGAATAGTTTATAGCGAGTGATTGTGCAATAATTCCGCCCATTGACCAGCCACAAATAATTGGTTGTTCAAGCTCAAGCGCTATAATAAAGTCAGCAATATCCATTGCTAATCCAGTCATTGATTCTGGATTATTTGAATAACTACACCCTACCTTACGATTATCTGGTAAATAGACACAAAACTCTTCAGCCAAACTAAAAACCAATTCGCTATTCCAATGTAATAAATTACCTGAATAGCCAACTAACATTATTAATGGTTTTCCACTGCCTATTTTTACATAACCAACTTGACCGTTGGGCGTTTTTATCGTTTGATAATCTAATTGTACTTTATTATTCATACTATATTCATTATTAACAAGATTTGCTACAAAAATAAGCTAACTTGTTAATTCAAGTTAGCTCTACTCATGACGTTAAACAGTCAATTAATAATTAATCACTAATTTGCGCATATGTTTTTGAAATAAGCTCATAAACATCTTTCGATAAATTCTCACAGGTTAAAACATCTGCCAGAATTGGCTGTAATAATTGATGATATTTTTTACCCAATGAGCTAATAATCGCAAATCCATTGGCTACGCGCCCAGCAACGCTTGGATTAAATGCATCCACACGTAACATTTCTTGCGCTATCCATTCATAACCACTTTGGGTATTAAATACCTTACCATTCATAGTGAATGCGCGTACCAATGCATAAATTTTATTCGGATTATTACCGTCAAATGCAGGATGCTGAGTTAGCTCTTGAACCATATCTAATGTATCATTACGTTGGCTTTGTGCTTGTAATGTAAACCATTTATCCATCACCAATGGATAGTTCTTATAACTATTAGCAAAGTCAGTTAATAACTCATTGCGTAACTCTACATAGCTATCATTAATCGCCACCAATGCTCCGATTTTATCAGTCATATTATCTGCACTCGTATATTGATGTTTAACGATGTCCAAATATGCTGCTGAATCATTGCTTGCCATTAAATAGTACAGTGCGGTATTTTTTAATGCACGACGACCAGCGTCATTGAAATTGTAAGCTCCACTTTGGTTATCCGCATAAATCGCTAACCAGAGATCAATTAATTGATCGGCCATAAATGCTTTAACTTTAGCAATAGCTAAGACTAAATCATGAACATCAACAGGCTGATATTGCGCGCTTAATTCCGCAAAATCAGGTAGAATGGCTAATGCATTTTTATACGCGCTATCCAAATTACTATCTTGCAAGACATGTCTTAAAATAGTAGCTAGGATTGGCGATACTTGATATTCGTGATTATGATACATTGCCATAATTTCTTGTTTATACAAGTTTTGGAGAGCATCCCAACGATTAAATGAATCATCATCATGCATGGCTAAGAGTTCAATTTGCTCATTAGTATATGGATAATTGATGATAACAGGGGCTGAGAATCCTCGTAAGAGCGACGGTGTTGGTTTACTCGTAACTTTAAATGTATAATGATTTACTTCCTGCGTTACTAACAAGATATTATTTTCTTCAACTCGTTCAATCTCACCTGCTAGAGGCAAGGGATTAATTTTATCGCCATTACTAGTCAATAGTTCAAAGGCAACAGGAATTAGCATCGCTTGTTGCTTACGTGCATTCGTAGTAACAGGTATTTTTTGCTCAATAGTTAGAGTATATGTACCCTGCTGCTCATCATAATTATCACTAACTTTCAAAATCGGTGTGCCAGCTTGTGAATACCACAGCATAAACTGCGTTAAATCACGTTCATTAGCATCTGCCATTGCTTGACAGAAATTTTCACAGGTAGCAGCTTCGCCATCATGTCTGGCTAAATATAATTCTAAACCACGATTAAAGCCTGATTTGCCCAATAAGGTTTGATACATCCGCACTACTTCCGCACCTTTTTCATATACCGTTACAGTATAGAAATTATTAATCTCCAAATAAGATTCTGGACGTACAGGATGTGCCAATGGTGAAGCATCTTCAGGGAATTGTCGTTGGCGTAATGCACGAACATCATTAATACGTTTAACTGAGCGTGAGTGTAAATCTGAGGTAAATTCCTGATCTCTAAATACAGTTAACCCCTCTTTGAGAGATAATTGGAACCAATCACGACAAGTTACACGATTACCTGTCCAATTATGAAAATACTCATGTCCCACTACCGCTTCAACATTAATAAAATCACCATCAGTAGCAGTCTTACTATCAGCTAAAACGTATTTGGTATTAAAGATATTAAGACCTTTATTTTCCATGGCGCCCATATTAAAATCGCCACTTGCCACAATCATATAACGATCTAAATCATACTCGAGGTTGAAGCGTTCCTCATCCCATTGCATCGAGCGTTTTAGTGAATCCATACTATGCTGACATTGACTAATAGAACTGGCTTCACTATACACTTCTAATAAAATCTTGCGCTGTGATTTAGTCACAAAATAATCTTGAATTACACTAAACTGTCCAGCAACCAATGCAAATAAATAAGATGGTTTTTTAAATGGGTCTTCCCACGTCACTAAATGACGATTATCAGTTAATTCTTCTTCATGAATCTTATTACCATTGGATAACATAATTGGATATTTATCTTTATCACCAATAATTGTCGTAGTAAATTTCGCCATTACATCAGAACGATCTTGATAGAAAGTTATTTTACGAAAACCCTCAGGTTCATTTTGCGTAAATAAGTTACCATTTGAAGCGTATAATCCCATACAGCTTTTATTCTGTGCTGGATATATTTTAGTAACTATTTCCAAATCAAATTGCTGTGGCAAATCTGCCAAAAATAAATCACCATCAATCCATTGAAAAGCTGTGTACTCTTGATGATCTAATTTAATGGAAACTAATTCACAAGACCCATTTAATGTCAAATTAGCGATATCTGTTGTTAAGATGTATTTAGCAATACTTGTCACCAGCGTATATTCTTCTCTTATGTCAAAGAGTAACGACAAATCTTGAACTTGATAATTTGGTGGGAGATAATCACGTAAATATTTTATTTTATTTTTTGACTCCATATCTGGTCTTTCATCAAAATCTTATAATTAGCGGTTAATTACATGATTTTAACATATGATAATCGACCAAATTAGTATAACATCTCCCCTAATTGATGATAACGTCAATCATTACTTGCGGGTAAACGCAAAGAAATATTATCAATAACTTCTAACGATGCCAATTTGTCCTTATTACCTTTAACACCACTTAAATTAACTAAGCGCTCTAATTTACCAATCATACTTGATGATGTACCGTTGTCAAGTGATTTAATTATTTCATTATATTGATGAGTTGTTTTGCGTATTCCATTACCTAACTCGCCAATACGCTCTATCGTGATTTGTATTTTATCAGCAATTTCTTGGGCTAATTTTAAAATCAACTCCGCACGAGCTTCAACCTGATAACTATCCCAAGTTTCCTTGATAATTCCCAATAATACCAATAACGTTGATGGTCCTGCCAAAAATATTTTTTGTTGATATGCTTCCCGCAATAAACTACCATTCATGCGTTGATCTTCTTCTAAAATGAAACTAAATAAACTTTCATTAGGGATAAACATAATCACATAGGCAAAGACACTTTTGCTAAGTGAATTTTCTAATATTTCGGCATAATTCTTACTACTAAGATTTTTTAAGGTTGCCCTGACCGCATCAAGCATAATTTTACGTGTATCCTCCCCATTAGCTACACCTTGATAATAATATTGCATAATATTTTTACTATCAAT
This sequence comes from Pseudomonadota bacterium, assembly GCA_003962985.1. GTDB lineage: Bacteria > Pseudomonadota > Gammaproteobacteria > Burkholderiales > UBA11063 > Aquella. The sequence goes on from RXKA01000108.1 coordinate 11,801, forward strand.
TACTACGGCTCGATTATGTGGCAAATTAACAACAACATCTGGGATAATTTTGCCTTCTTGATGTCTAATCTGTAACTGTTCAAGATAGCTGACATGCTCTTGTAAACCAACACTCTCTAAAATATTAGTCAAAATTAATTCACCAAAGTCACCTTTTTTCTTACTATCCTTGGTTAAAGCTAAAGCTAAATTACGAGCCTCTTTATGCAATTCGGTTGAATTATGATTAATGATCTTTGTTTCAACCGCAAGATCATTGATCTTTTGTAATAAATCGCGAAAACTTTCCTGCAGTGGTATAACCACTCCTTCTTTACTTGCGTCTTTAAGTGATTGATTAGCCTTTTGCTCAAGTTCATTCAGCGCTAATAATTTGAGCTGCTCAAAATCATGCGTCATTTGTTTACGCAAATCAATAAGCATGGTATCAAGTTTATCATAAGCACTACTTAAATGATTATTTTCAGCAGCAAGGCTCAATTTTTCTGCTAGTAATTGATTATTTACTACTTGAATTTCCTGAAAACGCTCTTTTTCCAGTTCATTTTGCTGCTGTAACTTAGATAACTCAGCGTTTGCTCGTTCCAATTCGCGGTTAATATATTCTCCATGATTTTGACTAGCTAGTAATTTTAGCTGTAAATTTTGGTAATCAGTACGCAATTCATCGAGTGATTGTTGGTTAATACTTATAATATTTAGTCGTTTAATCATTAACCATGCCATGATAGCTAGACCTATTACGAAGGCTACCAATACTATGATTTCACTATGCATCGTAGAATCTTCCAAGTAATTAAAAAGGTGGTTTTTATTAAACCACCTTTTAGTTAAATTAACACTAATTTAGCAAATTTACGCTTACCAACTTGTACAACAAAGGTATCACCCTTGTTTAATTGATGGTTCTTATCACTTACTTTTTCACCATCAATTTTTACACCACCTTGCTCAATCATGCGGATACCTTCGCTTGATGATGCTACTAATCCCGCTGTTTTTAATAATGCGCCTAGCCCAATTTGCTCACTATTTAAACTAACTTCTTGTGCAACTAAATCCTCAGGAATTTCATTCCGTTTAAAACGAGTTTCAAAGTCAGCAAGCGCTTTATCTGCTTCTTCCTGATTATGGAAACGAGCAACCAACTCCATAGCCAACTGAACTTTAACATTACGCGGATTTTCGCCACCTGCAACCAATGCTTTTAGCGCTGCAATTTCTTCAGTTGTTTTCAATGAAACCAAATCAAAATAACGCCACATTAAATCATCCGAAATACTCATTACTTTACCAAATATTTCCGTAGCTGGTTCTGCGATACCAATATAGTTGCCTAAAGATTTAGACATTTTATTAACACCGTCCAAACCTTCCAATAAAGGTAACATAATAACTACTTGCGTAGCTTGTCCATGCTGTTTTTGTAATTCACGTCCCATCAATAAGTTAAATTTTTGATCCGTACCACCAAGCTCAATATCAGCTTTCATTGCTACTGAATCATAGCCTTGGAGTAATGGATACATGAATTCATGAATTGAGATTGATTGATTATTCTTAAAGCGCTTAGAAAAATCATCTCGCTCCAACATCCGTGCAACGGTTTGACTAGCCGCTAGTTTAAGCATACCAGATGCACCCAGTTCACTTAACCAAGTTGAGTTAAAACAAATCTCTGTTTTTTCAGGATCTAAGATTTTAAATACTTGACGGGTATAAGTTTCGGCATTAATTTTTACTTGTTCAGGCGTTAATGGTGGACGAGTAGCATTTTTACCAGTTGGATCACCAATCATTGCCGTAAAATCACCAATCAAAAACATAATATGATGACCTAGATTCTGTAATTGGCGCATTTTGGTTAATAATACCGTATGCCCAAGATGTAAGTCTGGAGCTGTAGGATCAAAACCAGCTTTCACTCGTAATGGTTGACCTTTTTTTAATTTTTCAACCAATTCACTTTCTAACAATATTTCATCAACACCTTTTTTAATTACGGCTAATTGCGCTTGAATATCCATGCCATTCCTCTAAAAATTAATTATTTTCAATTTACTATTTTTGCAAATAACGTGTATAACCCAATACCACACCCGTTGCAACAGATACATTTAATGACTGTGTATTACCATACATCGGAATACTTACTAAATAATCACAACTCTCAGCAACCAAGCGGCGAATTCCATCACCTTCTGACCCCATAACCCAAACCATTTTCTTATCGGGTTTAAAATCAAACAGACTGATTGAAGTATCAGCTAAAGTAGTACCAGCTATCCAATAACCATATTCTTTAATTTCATCTAAGGTACGTGCTAAATTATTTACAACTACAACAGGTATATTATTTAATGCACCAGAAGAAACTTTAGCTACTGTCGGATTGATGTTTGCTGAATTATCTTTGGGCACAATAACTGCATCAACCCCAAAACAATCACAAGTTCGGATAATAGCACCTAGATTATGCGGATCAGTGATACCATCTAAGACAACGATTAAAGATGCATCGCGTTCTTGCAATTCAGCCAATATCGTTTTTATACTAAGATCTTTTTTTGTTATTTGCTCAACTAGTATTGCAACTACACCTTGGTGTTTATTTGTAGCTGCAATTTTATCTAACTTAGTAGCAGCAACCATTTCCACAACAATACCAGCTGCTTTTGCCTCGGCTAATAACTCACTAACACGTTTATCATTACGTTTGGCATCCACATAAATGGTTTGAATTGAATCAGGATTTTGCCAAACTAATGGACTAACACTATGAAAACCATATACTAAATTTTGCATTTAATTAAAATACTTTCAATAAATATGAACCATCACCCTGTGGTACACCCATCATGGTCATGAACTGTAACATTTGTTCTTTTTTATCATCACTAACACGGGCATTAAGAGATAAACTATTTGCACTACCATTACCAGTTACGCTGATAACACTATC
>RXKA01000108.1:14812-16465 GCA_003962985.1 Pseudomonadota bacterium
TTAGAAATATCAAAATTAAGCTCATAATTACCAATTGGATTAATCGGTGACATCCCCGAACCAATACCATTCAGTGATACATTTACAGTACCAGAATTCTTTTTGCCTAAGCTCAAATTACCTGCCGAAACATGAACATTACCAGATAAATTTAAAGTTCCTAAATTTCCCGCAAACGCTTCTAATTGTTCCATCGCCAAACTAAAATTAACATTACTAATATTTAATCCATTTTTATCGACCACAACTAGCGCAACATTTTGTCCATACGAGTCAAAGTTAATCGTGACAAATTTACTTAACCCGAGTTTAATTTTCCAATTTATTCGCATGAGTGGAACATATTTTTTATCTGTGCCATCGCTTGCAACTAATAACGCGCCACCATTCCAGAATGTGCCATTTTCATTACGGGTTACTAGGTGATGTTGTGAATACTTACTCAATAAGCTACCGACTAACCATGCTGGTGCTTTAATAATAATGCCTGCCATAAAAATAATAACGAGCAGCATTATATACATAACTTTTTTAAAACGACTCTTTCTCATTATTGATTCACCCAAAACATAGCGTTTAATGAAACATAACCATCTTGTGACTGACGAATTATATTTATTTGTGATGGATACATACCATAACTACGTCTAAATTGATCTAATAACATCATGACTTTATTAAACGGTACGTTTGGAACATTGATAGATAGTTGACTGTCTTGTAATAACACATTAGGATTATCCACGTCTAAAACTTGCTTCACATCAGACTTGATTTGATCAACATTTGGCGTATTAACTTTATTAACTTCGACTTTTGATAACTGCTTATAGGTCTGTGCTGCCTGAGTTGAATATAAAGAGAAACGCTTTAAATTGTTCACTTCAATGTCTAAGTTATTTCTAAACTTGACCAACCCACCAATCATTACATAAACCAAAGCCAAGACAACAAAAATACTTAACCCAACTAATAATAAACGCTCACGTGGTAATAGTTGTTCCCATTTTGATTTAATCAACTTAATCTTGGGTGCCAATAATGGCTTAATCTTATCTAATTTATTTTTTACTATTGCTAACGTCATTTAACTCATCCAATCTTGTTACAGCTTGTAAAGTAATTACCCATGTTGCATCAGTCATTTGCTGTGCCGTTGTCGTATTATTACTATCTAAAAGGCCACCACCGTTATTATTTTGATTATCACTATTTTTTGCCTGATAATTTTGATAACTATCTATTTCAGCCAAAATTCGCTTGCTTAATAGAACTTCATGATCATTTGCAAAATTATTATTACTAAATTGTGAGTTTAAAAACACCTCTAATACACCATTAGAAAATTTAGTACCTACAATCATATGCTGATTAACATCGGGCATACTCCGTAAAAATACGTCAAATAAACTAACGTAGTCATTTGATGCGTAGAGATTTTTGGTATGGTAAATTGCATTGAGTTGATCATTAACTTTAGCAAGCAGGGTTGGTTGATAAGAGTCAACACGCATGATTCCACTTAAATCTTTAGTAATTTGACTCTGCAATTTATATTTTGCTACTACTAAGTAAGATAAATTCACTATCCAGAAAAATAAGCTTACTATCATTAAAACAGCAACTGAACGCCCTAATTTAATTAAGCTAGTT